>JBAULI010000001.1:0-24408 GCA_049578105.1 Acidimicrobiia bacterium
GATGCAGAACACCAGAGGGAAGACGAGCTTGACGGGAGCGGCGAATGCCTTCTCCTGGGCTCGCTGACGCCGCTTGACCCTCATCTCGTCGGCCTGGACCCTGAGAACCCGGGCAATGGTGACACCAAAGGCCTCGGCCTGGATCATCGCCAGCAAGAACGAGCGCAACTCGTCGAGATCGGTCCGATCCATCAGATGGCGCATGGCATCTCTGCGGCTCACACCGACACGTGTCTCCTGGAGCATCCGGAAGAACTCCTCCGACAACGGCCCTGGGACCGTGGCCACCACGCGGGACAGGGCGGAATCGAATCCGAGACCGGCCTCCACCGAGATGACCAACAGGTCGAGCATGTCGGGAAGCGCCCTCAACATGGTCTGCCGGCGCTCGTCGATCTTGCGGTTCATCCAGGCGTCTGGGCCGAAGAACCCGAGCACGATCGGCATCAAGAACAATGCGATCCTTTGAAAGTTGGTGCTCCCGTAGTCGATGAGGACGAAGGCAGCGAGAAGACCGGCGATGGTCGTCAACAGCTTGACGACGATGAACGACGGTGCGTCCATATTCGCCGGGCTGCCGGCGAGGACCAGCTGATGTTGCTTCTTCTCGAGGTATCCAACGGGTGTGAAGCGCCGCAGGAAACCGGACACCTTCAGGACGACCGGGCCGATGGTCCGCTGTGCTAGTGGCTTGGCAAGCTCTTCGTCACGGACGCTGGTCCCGCCGCCACTCTGCCGCCCGTACACCGCCAGGCGGTTGTTCATGTCCTCCCGCGCCCGAGTCACACCGAGCCCGACCCACACGATCACGAAGAAGACCAGGGCCGAGACGGCTACCACCGCCAACATCTGACCGTCTACTGCTGCAATGTTCATACTTCGATGTTCACAATCTTGTTCAGCCAGAAGATTCCGGCACCCATGAGTAGCACACCACCCACAATCGCGATCCGACCCAAGGTGACGTCGAGAAGCGGTTGCAGGTAGCTCCTGTTGTTGAACCAGAGGAAGATGGCCAATGCGAACGGCAGCGAGCCGAGGACCACGGCCGAGATTCGACCCTCTGCGGTGAGAGCCTTGATCTCGCCCTTGAGCCGGTTGCGGGCCAACATCGTGTCGGCCACTGTCTGCAACACCTCCGCCAGGTTTCCACCCACCTCACGCTGGATCTCGATCGCCATCGTGGCCCACTCGAAGTCCTTCGACTGTGTCCTCTCGACGATCCCCTCCAGGGCCTCTGGGACCGATCTGCCCAATCGTGCTTCGACCACGGCCCGGCTGAACTCTCTCGCAGTCGGGTCCGGCGCCTCCTGTGCGACGGCCTCGATCGCTTGGAGCAGGGAGTAACCGGCCCGCAGCGAAGTCGAGAGGAGGGTGAGCGTGTCTGGGAGCTGCTTCTCGAAGCGCCTCCGCTCACGGCCGCCTGCGTAGCGGATGAGGATGATGAAGAAGAACAACAGGGCGCCAAAAGTGATCAGCCCCGGGATCAGCCCGTTGATGATGGCGATGAAGACTCCACCCACCGCGGCCAGACCGAACATGGCAAGGATCGCCTCACCCGAGGTCATTGGGATGTTTGCCTGCTCCAGGGCGGCGTTCACCCCGGAGTTGAGCCCGCGGCGTCGCACCTCTTCCTCGGCCGCTTGACTGAACCTGTTGAGCAGCGGGATCCTCTGGAGGAAAGGCTTCCTCTCCTCCTCGGTTGGCTTGCCGCGACGCCCGTATGCCTGAAGACGCTTGGCGAACCTGCCACCGCCCTCCTCATCGTCACGCCCGAACAGGATCACGATGAACAGGAATGCCGTGATGCCGATCCCGGCGGCCCCGATCAACGAGAGGCTCCCCAACCCCAGCGGCGCATCATTCTCCACGATCGATGTGGACGGCGGTGGAGCGGTCGTGGTCGTCGTGGCAATGGTGGTGGTGGTAGTAGCGAACCCGGAGACAGCGAACTCCACATTCGACGAGAGACCGCCCGGGTACGTCACCTGGAAGATCGCAGCACCCGGGGCCGAGATCGGCGACACGAACCGGGCAACGAGGGTGTTGTTGATCTCACGCCCGATCTGACCGTACAGCGATGAGAGTTGCTCGGGATCGGGGGTGGAGAGGAAGAGCCCGTTGCCGGCGGCCGCCACGGCCGAGACCGCATCGGGATTGAAGTCAGGCGACTCCAGGGCCACGCCGAAGACGCGGGCGTCGCTGTTCCGCACCGCGGCGAGGGCGTCGTCTGCAGTGGCAGTCGACACGGTGTCCTCACCGTCTGTGAGCACGATCATGTTGGGAAGCAGAGTCGCTGCCGAGGGGGTGTCGAAGAGCGACAAACCCATGATGACGCCGTCATTGAAAGCCGTCTCGCCATCGGCCTCGATCGCGTCGATACGCGCATTCAGGTCGTTGGCATTGGTGGTGAATCCGGTCTGAACCACTGCGGTGTCGGCAAAGGTCACGAGTGCGATCGAGTCCTCAGGTCGCTTCTGAGCAACGAAGTTCTTGGCTGCCGCCTTGGCAGATTCGATCGGTGAACCGCTCATCGAGCCCGAGGTGTCGATCACGAGAACGACGCCCACCGGGACCGTCGACTCGCCGAGGGTGGCCACTTCGAGGTCGGACACGCTCTTGCCGTTGACCGTGATATCCAGTTGCGCCGGGTCCGGCGCCTCGGGCAAGTTACGGAATTCGACGACCATCAGCGTCTGACCGCCTTCGGCATAACGTGAGGCGTTGATGTCGACGATCTCGATCTCGGGGTCCGACGCCTGAGCGAAGGCAACCGTGCTCAGCCCCAATACCAGGGCCGCGACAATGGCGAACAGTCGTTTCAAGTCATCGACCTCTGGCAAACGGCTCTGGATCGAAGAGGTCGGCCGGCAAACGGATCCCCTGGTTCTCGAGATCCTCGGAGAAGGTCGGGCGGATCCCGGTCGCCTTCAGCCGTCCCTTGTAGATGCCGTCTTCATCGACACCCATGCCATAGTCGAAGAGGAAGAGGTCCTGAAGGGTTATGACTTCGCCCTCCATGCCCTCGATCTCGGTGACATGGGTGACGCGACGAGTTCCATCCTTGAGACGGGAAACGTGCACGATCAAGTCCACGGCCGCAGCAACCTGCTCGCGGATGGCCCTGACGGGCAGATCGAACCCGGCCATCAAGACCATGGTCTCGATACGTGACAAGGTGTCTCTCGGGCTGTTGGAGTGAACCGTGGTGAGCGAGCCGTCATGACCGGTGTTCATCGCCTGGAGCATGTCGAGCGCCTCGGCGCCACGAACCTCACCGACGACGATGCGATCGGGACGCATGCGCAATGTGTTCCTCACCAGATCGCGAATGCCGATGGCGCCCTTCCCCTCGATGTTCGATGGTCTCGACTCCAGGGTGAGCACATGCTCCTGGTGGAGCTGGAGCTCGGCGGCATCCTCCACGGTGACGATCCGCTCGTCTCCGGGGATGTAAGAGGACATGACATTGAGCGTGGTGGTCTTACCCGAGCCGGTACCACCCGAGATGAGGATGTTCAGTCGCCCACGGACACACGCACGCAAGAAGTCGGCCACGCGCTGGGTCAGGGTGCCGAAGTTGATCAGGTCCGCCTCTTGGTATGGGTCGACCGAGAACTTACGAATCGTCAGGAACGGGCCGCCGATCGCGAGCGGATGGATCACGGCATTGACACGTGAGCCATCGGGAAGGCGGGCATCCACCATGGGTGTCGCCTCGTCGACGCGTCGCCCGATCTGACCGACGATCTTGTCGATGATTCGCCGCAGGTGGACCTCGTCGACGAACTTGACATCCGAGAGGACGATCTTGCCTCGCTTCTCGTAGTAGATGTCGTAAGGCCCGTTGGCCATGACCTCGGTGATGTCCGGGTCGTTGAGAAGGGGGTCGATCGGCCCGTAGCCGAGGACGTCTGAGGCAATCTCGTTCAGCAGGGCGCGTCGGTCGGCCGAAGTGAGGGGCAAGCCCTGCTCCTGGTCGACAGCCCATTCCAACATCTCGAGAACGCGAAGGCGTAGCTCCGCATCCGACATCTGCCGGTCATACAGGGTTGGTCCCAGCTCCTCGACGACCTTGAAGTGAAGTCGCCCTCTCAGCTCACCCAGAGCATCCGAGCGGTTCGCGCTGATGTCTGCAGTTTCGGTTTGCCTTGCGGCCGCAACTCTTTCAGATAGCGATGGCACGAATGTCTACCTTCCCTCTATTTCCTACCGAAGAGGCCGCTCTTGGTGTTGGCCTCCGGGATCTTCCCGGCGATCAACTCTGCGACTCCTTCGAAGCCCTTGGCAACCTTGCCCTTCGGATCGGTCTCCACGATGGGCCGTCCCTCATTCACCGAGTTGGGCACCGCCGCATCTGAAGGAACGGCAGCGGAGATCTCCATCTTGAGGGCTCCTTCGATTTCCTTGTTGTCGAGTCTCGCCCTCGAGTTGCTCCTGTTCATCACCAGCTTCACGTTGGCGGTGGAGAACTTGAGCAAGCGCAACGTCTCCAGCGCGAGCTTCGCGTTCTTGACGGATGGCAGATCCATGTCGACGACCATCAGCACTTGATCGGCCTTCTCGATCAGCGAGAGGATCAACTCATCGAGCATCGAAGCCGTGTCCACGACCACGTAGTCGTATGTCTCCTGGAGGATGTCGAGCATCTGCATGAGACCTGCCGTGGTTATGTCGTCCGCAAAGGCCGGCTCCAGAGGCGCCGCCAGCACCTTGAGCCCGCTCGGATGCTCGGTGAGCAACGAGTCCAACATCTCTGCATCGAGTTGGTGGAGCTCATGAGCCGCATTGACCATGGTGAAGCGGGGCTCGAGCTGAAGGAGGAGGCACACGTCACCGAACTGGAGGTCGGCGTCGACGAGAACCACCTTCTTGTCAGGGATTCGGTTCAACAGCAAGGCGACATTGGTCGCCGTGACCGTCTTGCCGCTGCCGCCCTTGGCCGAGGTGACCGTGATGATCCGTCCGCGCTCGGACTTCACCGGCTCGACTGGACGGGCGCTGCTCCTCCGCTTGAGGACGTCATGGCCGAACTGCTCGATGGCCGCCTCGATCTTGGCCTCGTCGAGCGGGCTCTCGATGACGTCGGAGACGCCAACCCTCATCGCTCCTCGTAGCACGTCGGCCGTGACGGTCTGCGCCACCAGCATCAAGACGACGGCCGGGTCCTGGTTGTGCAGGCTCCTGATTTGCTCCATCGACTCGTCCGTCGAGAACGACGGGCCGAGCAAGAGCATCCTGAGGTCACCGGCCTCGATCACCTGGCTCGCCTCCTCTATGGAGCGAACCACCGGCAACCGGCCCTCGAAGAGCTCTTTGGCCGAGGAGACAAATTCGTCGTCTTTGTCTACGACCAGCAGGTTGTGCTCAGCCATTGACATGGTCGAACCTCTATCAGTTGCCGAATATATCGTTAACCAGATCGCCGCCGAAAAGGTTGTCGATGATGACGCCGGAGGTTTCCACCTCGACGAAGTCCTGGGGAACCAGGGTCAGCCACATCGAGCCATTCTCGAACGCATACGCGATCCGCTCTGCCTGCTCGGGTGTGACCTCGAGCGTGAACACGGTGGCATTGCCAGTGTCCTCGGTGGCAGCATTGTCACCAGTGGTGTCAGTGGTGGTCTGATCCACCGTCACCGTGGTCGGAGCGTCCTCGGCCGGCCGGATGTCACGCCCGGTGGCGAGCACCGGAATGCCCTGGAGGACGAACCTCGACAACGTGACGACCGTCGCCTGGGTGTCCTGACCGGTGGTGCCGGTGTCCGTGGGCGTGGTGCCCTGGTCCACCGTGACTCCGGAGAAGTCCGCCGGCAACAGGTCGAAGCTGATGTCGAGTGTGACGATCAGATTGATCCGGTCACCCGGCTCGACGAAGCCATTGACGCCCTTGACATTGTCCACGGAGATGGTCATCGCCTGCTTGCCCGAGGGAATCTCCTCGGCGAGCGGCGTGATCTCGATGGTGTTGGAGGTCCACATCGCCTCGGTCAGGATCGAGCCCTGTGCGATCGGCCCGGCCGCAACTTTGTCCGTGAGCACCTGGTTGAGCTGCTCGGACGTGGTGATGGCACCCACGGGGATGTCCTCAGCCTGGTCCTTGTCCAGGACGATGAGGTCGCCGCCACTGTTGAAGTCGGAGAGCAGGATGGAACCATCCGCGCCTTCCTCGATCGGCTGGCCGGCGATGTAGACCTCGACGATCTCTTGACCGGCAGTTACTTCACTTTCGACATTCTGGAGATAGTTCCAGACTGCCCATGCAGCGAGCCCGGCCAATATCAAGGCCACTAACAATACGATGGCTCTCCTACCCATTGAGTCCCCTTCGTTTGTCCCCTCGGTCAGACGCCGACACCATGTCAGCCCATGCCGAAGAGCATGCTACTGACGGAACCGCGTCTGCCCAGTGTTTCAAGTCCAATTCCACGAGGAATGATTCGGACCGTCGGCACCTAGTCTTGAGGGTTTCCCCACTCTTTCCATAGTTCGGTGGGATCATTCCCGTGGCGATCCGGAGCCCAACCTTCCCCATCCGATTGTCGAATGGGAGTCAGCGACGGCCTATTCCGCGCTCCTTGAGCTCTTGGAGAATGGCTTCGAGGGAGGCGTCGACCGGCATCGGCGGGCGCTCTTCCTCTGCTGGTCCGAACTCCCGCTCGAACTCCTTCGGCGGGCGTCGGCGACCTTTCTTCTGCTCCTCCATCTGCGCCTCGCGTTCCTGCCAGTCGGGTGAGGCCTGCTTGATGGAGAGAGAGATCCTCCGCCGCTCGTCGTCCTTCTCGGTGATCTTCACACGAACCGGCTGACCGATCGACAGCTCGAGCTCGGGGGACTCCACCCGGTGAATGGCGATCTCACTCACGTGGACCAGACCCTCCACTCCATCGGATACCGAGACGAAGGCGCCGAAGGGCACCGTCTTGGTGACGACACCGTCGACCACGTCGCCGACCTCGTTGTCCCGGGCGAAGACATCCCAAGGGTCGTCGCTCGTCTGCCGGATGGAGAGGGAGATTCGCTCTCTCTCACGATCGACTTCGAGCACCTTGACGGTGACCTTGTCACCCACTTTGACCAGCTCACCGGGATGGTTGACGTGCTGCCATGACAGCTCCGAGACGTGGACCAGGCCGTCCATGCCACCGAGGTCGACGAATGCGCCGAAGTTGACGACCGATGAGACGACCCCCTCTCGCACCTCTCCCTCTTCGAGGCCATCGAGGAATGCGTTCCGCTCTTCGGCCTGGGCCTCTTCGAGATATGCGCGTCGGGAAAGGACGACATTGTTGCGTGCCCGGTCGAGCTCGATCACCTTGGCGATGATCGTCTCGCCGATGAATGGGTCGAGGTCCCGGACGCGTCGCAAGTCCACGAGTGAGGCGGGCAAGAACCCACGCAAGCCGATGTCGACGATGAGCCCACCCTTGACGACCTCGATGACGGTCCCCTCGACGGTGCCGCCCTCGTTGGCCACTTCCTGGATACGCCCCCAGGCCCGCTCGTACATGGCCCGCTTCTTGGAAAGGATGAGACGCCCTTCGTCGTCTTCCTTGTTGAGGACGACGGCTTCCACCCGGTCTCCCACCGCGACGGCGTCCTTCGGATCCACGTTGTTGCGAATGGAGAGCTCACGTGTGGGAATCAGACCTTCGGACTTGTAACCGATGTCCACCATGGCGCCGTCGGCATCGACACTGACCACAGTCCCTTCGACGATGTCGCCTTCCTTGAACTCGAGCACGGTCGCCTCGATGGCCCGCTCGAAATCATCGGCGATGTCATCGGGCAGGTCGCTCAGGTCGGGCGCCACCAGGGCCTCGCGGCCAGGAGGCGTCTCGGAGGGCTGGGACCCCTCGTCACTCGAGCCGGAATCAGCCGATTCCGTGCCAGCCACGCTGGCTTCGACGCCGGCTGCTTCATCGTGGGGCGGAGCCTCCACGGGCTCCTGCACCTCGTCGGCGGCGACGTCGGCCACCTCCGGGGTCTCGGGCGCCTTGTCACTCCCGTCCTCGGGAGCGCTCACGGGCGCGTTTTCTAGCTCGTTGGACATGTGTGGGTGGTTACCTCCAAAAGGAACTCTGCCGACTCGGGTCCGGCAGGCATCTCCGAGTGTACGCATATATGGGCAAAACCGCCAACGGCTTTAGCCATCCTCACCTCGACGAGTGACACCCTCAAACCTTGACACTCGCCAGATCGGGCCCGGTGGCCACGTCGACGCGGAGTGGCACGTCCAGGTCGACCACGCCCTCCATCGTCTCGACGACGAGCTTCTCTGCGATCTCGAGCTCCTCGTCCGGGCACTCCAGGATCAGCTCGTCGTGGATCTGGAGCAGCAGGGCCGACGCCAGCCCTTCCGAGCGAAGGGACGAGTCGAGCTCGATCATCGCCTTCTTGATGATGTCGGCGGCGGTCCCCTGCACCGGGGCGTTGAGGGCCATCCGCTCCCCCATCTGCCTGATGCGATAGTTGTCGGATTTCAACTCCGGCAGATAGCGGCGTCGACCGAAGAGTGTGGTCGTGTATCCCTGATTTCTCGCTTCGGTGACCATCGACTGCATGAATTCCTTCACCTGCACGAACTGGTCGAAATAGGCGTCCATGTGCTCCTGTGCCTCGGACCGGCTGATGTCCAGACGGTCTGCCAGGCCAAAGGCCTCCATGCCGTACAGGAGCCCGAAGTTGATCATCTTCGCGGTGCGACGCTGTTCAGTGCTCACTTCGGATTCGGGCAGGCCCCACACACGAGCCGCAGTCGCGGTGTGGATGTCCGACCCGCTGCGAAACGCCTCGAGCAGGAACGGGTCTTGACTCATATGAGCCAACACCCTCAACTCGATCTGTGAGTAGTCGGCCACCAGGTACATGGCCCCTTCACCGGCAACGAAGGCGCGTCGAACCGTGCGGCCGGACTCCGACCGGATCGGGATGTTCTGCAGATTTGGGCGATCCGAGGAGAGACGGCCGGTGGTGGCGGCCATCTGGTTGAAACGCGTGTGTATGCGGCCGTCCGCCTCGATGAGGGGCAGGTAGCCGTCAACATAGGTGCTCCTCAGCTTCTCGTATTCCCGGTACTCGAGCAATGCGTCGACCAGTGGATGATTGAGCTTCTTGAGCACCGACGCATCGGTGGAGGGCTTGCCGGTGGACGTCTTCTTGATGACGGGCAATCCGAGTTTCTCGAACAGGATGAACCTGAGTTGATCGGTCGAGTTGACGTTGAATGGCTCACCGGCCAATTCCTGGATCTGGCCGTCGAGAGACTCCAGCCGCTGCCGAAGGTCGGCACCCATCTCCTCCAAATAGGCACGGTCGACCCCAATGCCGGCGTGCTCCATACGGGCCAGGACCGCCACCAACGGGAGCTCGAACTCTTCGAATAGGGAGAGCTCTTCGCGAGCATCGAGCTCGGTCCTCATCACGTCGACCAGCCGGCGCACCGCCTCGATCCGACGGCCCTCCGTCTCGAGATCCGGCCCGGTGTCGAAGGGAAGCATCCCCGCCTCGGCCTCCTCGGCGTCGGGCGAGGTCAACTCGAGACCGAGCAACCGATCCGCCAACTCGTCGAGCTGATAGGAACGCTGAGCGGGGTTGATTATGTATGCGGCGAGGGCCGTGTCCATGACCAGGCGCTCCACATCTCCGTCTCGGTCGAGGATGGCCCGCACCAACTCCTTCACGTCGTGGCCCGCCAGGGCCATCTCCCCGCTGGCGAGCGAATCCAAGATCGCCCCTGCCGAATCGAACGGAACTACCACGGCATTCCCAGGCCCAGTCGACACCGAGATGCCAAAAGGCTCCTGATTCTCCGTCACGAGACCGGCGACGAGCACGCCATCTTGCTGCAAGTCGCTGATTCGCGCGGGATTCGTGACCAGGGTGGTCTCGACGGCCACGACCTCTGTCGTGCTGGGCGCCGATGGCAGAGCCTGCTCGAGATCGTCCCACATGGAATGGAACTCGAGACTCGAGAAAAGCTCCTTGACACGGGAGCGGTCCCACTCCCTGGTGGCGAAGGCCTCGATCGGAGTGCCGATCTCCAGATCGTCGACCAACTTCATGAGTTGACGGTTGAGAAAGGCCTGCTCCCGATGGGTGGCCAGGTTCTCCCTCAATTTGGGAGTCTGATCGGCGATGGCGAGATACAAGTTGTCGAGGTCCCCGTATTCGGCGATCAGACGTGCCGCAGTCTTCTCACCGACACCTGGCACGCCGGGAAGGTTGTCCGACGTGTCTCCCCGCAAGGCCGCGTAGTCGACATATTGATCCGGGCGTATCCCATAGCGATCTTCCACATAGGCGGCATCTGCCAGGACAGTGTCACTTATGCCCCTTCGGGTGTAGACGACCCGGGTCGGCCCGCCGATCAACTGAAATGCATCTCGATCACCGGTGACGATGAGCACCTGCCACCCGCCCTCGACGGCCAACCTGGTCAGAGAGGCGATCAGGTCGTCGGCTTCATACCCTTCGCGGCGGAGCTGGTTGATCTCCAGGGCCGTGAGCACCTCGTCGATGAGTGGCAGCTGGCTCCGGAAATGATCGGGGGCCTTCTCTCGCTGGGCCTTGTATTCGGGGTAGGACTCGGTTCGAAACGTGTGGCGAGACACGTCCCATGCGACTGCGATCCCGTCAGGATGAAAGTCCTTGAGGAGACGGATCAGCATTCGGGTGAAGCCAAACACCGAATTCGTGATCTGACCACTCTTCGTGGCCAGGTCGTCGGGCAGCGCGTAGAAGGCCCTGTATGCGATCGAGTTCCCGTCGATCAGTGCGAGTGTCGGCACGACGCCGACGTTAGTGCTGCATCGACGTGGCTCACTCGGGCAGTCGGGCGATCAACTGCTCGCGTTTCCTCTTCAGCTTCTCACGTCTATCGATCAATTGCGCGAGGGTTCGCTCGAAGCGGCGGACGTCGCCGGCCGTGAGACCGGCTTCCTCACGATCGATGTAGTTCCCGATGGCAGCATCGCGCTGGGCGTCATCGTCGATGGAGCGGTGATAGCCGAGCTCCTCCCGGACCAGTCTCATCTCTGTCTCCAACGACTCGATCTTGTCGTTGAGCCGGAATATGCGTCGATGCAGCCGCTTCAAACCGGGTTCAGCGTATCCCCACGGGTCGCCAATGCCCTTCACGTCTCATACACTCGCACAACCACGCCGGAGTGGCGGAATTGGCAGACGCGCAGCACTCAAAATGCTGTGTCCTCAGTGGCGTGTGGGTTCGAGTCCCACCTCCGGCACCACGATCTTCCCCCGACAGCCGTGCTTTCGGCGCAGGGCTCTCAGACTGGGGCGGCTTCCCCGTCACCCAGCGACGCCAGACGCACCGTGATCGTCGTGCCGTGACCGAGCCGTGATTCGGCGGTGACGGTGCCTCCGAGCCGTTCCGCCAAACCCTTGACGATGGAGAGGCCGAGACCACTCCCCTCGTTGCGGACTCGGCGCTGCCGACCCGTGTAGTGGCGGTCGAATACGTGAGGCAGGTCGTCGGGATCGATCCCGGTCCCGGTGTCGCTCACCCTCAGCACGACTCCGTCGCCCTCACTCTTGACCTCAACAGTCACTCTCCCGGCCTCCGGTGTGAACCGCAGGGCATTCTCGACCAGGTTCTGAGCGATCTGACCCAGCCGGTCGGGATCCGTGATCAGAGTCGGGGCGCCCCCGGTGTCGACCTCCAACTTGACACCGACCTCTGCCGCCCTGCGTTGGAACCCGTCGACGATCTCCGTGACATGTGCGCCGGTGTCGACCTCCTCGGTGCGCAGTCCAAACTCCGGCTGCTCCAGACGCGCCAGCAGGCTGAGGTCCTCGATCAATCTGCCCAGCTGCCTGCTTTGCGTGCCGAGTACTGCTCCGATCTTGGTCATCTCGTCCTGATCGACGGCCCCGCTCTCCAAGGCCTCGGCATAGCCACCGATGGTGGTGAGAGGAGTGCGTAGATCGTGGCCGACCCCGAGTAGGAAATCACGTTCCCGCTGTCTGGTGTCCTCGAGCTCGCCGGCCATGGCGTTGAAGGCCTCGGCCACCTCGTCGAGGTCGGGATCATCGAGGTCGGGCACCCTCGTGGTCAGATCCCCCGACGCCAGCTGCAGCGCCGCGTCGGAGAACGGGCGAAGTCTTCTCGTCAGCTGTGTGGAGAGCACTCTTGCCAGCAGGGCCGAGATTGCCACCATCCCGATGGCGACCAGGAGAAGCTCTCGATACATGTCGCTGGAGCGGACGACTGGCGCTTCGCGCGCCACGGCAACCAGCACGGTCGCGTCGCCCGTGACGAAGGTGAGCACCGTCGGTGCAACGACCACCAATTCGTTCGAGGTCGACCTCACGAATTGTTTCTGCCCCGCCGCGACAGCAGCCTGGTCGAGGGTGAATCTGGTGAAGAGAGGGTCATTGCTCCGAATGACGCCGTCAGGCCCGATCCCGGCGAAGGCGAGGTCCGAGCTGCCTGCAGTTCGTCGGATCCTCCCGAGAAGGGATCCGACCGGGTCGCCGTCCAGCACGCGGATCAACTCGACCAGGGCGCCCGGCCGCTGATTGCTCGCCTCGACGGTGTCCTGGAGGATCGAGACGACCTCATCGGCCGACCGGGACAACTCCCGCTGGGTCGCCTCCACCGCCGCCCGCTGCGACGCCACGATGACACCGCCGAGCACGAGGAGGCCGGTGACGAACGCCACACCGGCGATGGCCCAGAACAACCGCTTCCGCACTACGACCCGAGCCTGTAGCCGACACCCCACACGGTCTCGATCGGGATGCCCTCGATCTTCTTTCGCAACTGGCGGATGTGCACGTCGACCGTCCGCGTCTCGTCGAAGTACTCATATCCCCACACTCCCTCGAGGATCTGGCCACGTGACATTGCGAGCCCAGAGTTCTCGGCCAAGAACCAGAGCAGGTCGAATTCCTTGGCCGTCGGCTCCACGGTGTCCCCCGACGGTGTGACGACGAGGCGTCTTCCACCATCGATCTGGAATCCGGAGATCTCGATGATCCTGGGCTTGGCCGGTGGCTCCTCCGATCGGCGCAACACCGCCTTGACCCGCGCCATGAGCTCACGTGGTGAGAAGGGCTTGGTGACATAGTCGTCCGCCCCCATCTCCAGACCGAGGACCTTGTCGATCTCGGTATCCCGAGCAGTCAGCATTATCACCGGAGTCTTGGCGAACTCCCGGATGCGTCGGCAGGTCTCGATCCCGTCGATCCCGGCGAGATTGATGTCCAGGAGCACAGCCGAGACCGGGCGCAGGCGCAGTCGCTCGACCGCCTCCTCACCGGTCAGGGCATGGAGGAAGCGATAGCCGTCGCGCTCGAAAAAGCCGCGCAACATGTCGGCGATGGCCTCGTCGTCCTCCACGAGGAGGACCGAGCGTGTTGGTCCGGACACGCGCCCAGTTTGGCCTCGCTGTGTAAAGAAGTGGTGAACTAGGGCTCAGGATTCTCCGGTAGCGACCGAACTCGGGCAGACAAGCCGGCAACCTGCACCTGGTCACCCGGCTCCACCCCTCGACGCAACAAGGCCAACGCCAGCCCACGGGCCGCCGATGACACCTCGCCCACGAGCTCACCGTCCTTGGTCACCTCCGAGCCCACGCTGGTCGTCCCATCCAGCTCCAAGATCCTCAGATGGCGGTTGACGCGGCCGCCACGACTGTCGAGCCGGGCAACCAACTCTTGACCCAGGAAACACCCCTTCTGGAATGACACCGAGGTCGGGACGAGACCCGTCTCCTGAGGGATGGTGCCGTCGTCGACGTCTTTTCCCATGATCGGCTCACCTGCACGAATCCTCATGGCCGTGTAATCGTCCTCCCCGAGGAGCGGCAGGGTCGGAACACGACCCACGACGAGCGCCCGTCTCAGACCCGCCCATGAGACATCAGCGGACAGGGTCCCTTCGGACTCCGTCCAGCGACCCGGTTCGACGGCCTTTCCCACGACCACCACCGCCGGGACGGCCGACTCCTCTATGTCGACGTCGACCCTGATGAGATAGCGACGCAGTGTCTCCACCAAGGCTTCACCGAGACCGTCCTCGACCATCACCCCTACCCGATCCTCACCACGAAGGAGCCACATGAGGAATTGCAGCTTCCCCTGAGGGGTGAGGAGAAGCGACCTTCGGACCGAGCCAACGGGGGCAGCTGCGATCTCCTGGCTGACGAGGTCGTTGAGAAAGCGAATCGCGTCAGGTCCCTCGAACCAGAACAGGTTGGCCTGAGCTGGAGCCAGCGCCGGCCCTGGCATCGACTCGCTCATACCGAGGCCAGGTCTCTCAGAAACGGAATCGACAGGAACAGATTGGAGAACCACGAGGAGATGGTGCCCATGTTCCCGGTGACCATGATGACCCCGAAGATGGTCAGGAGGCTGCCAGAGGCGATGTTGATCGCTCGTAGGTAGGGCTTGAGCCGCCCGAACACCTTGAAGAGCCCGAGACCGGCCAGGAGGAACGGGACGCCGAGGCCCAACGAGTAGACCACGAGCAGCAGGATGCCCCTTCCCAGTGATTCCTGCGTGGCTGCGGTGGCCAGGATCACAGTGAGAACCGGCCCGATGCATGGCGTCCAACCGAACCCGAACGCCGCTCCCATGACTGGAGGCGCCCAGCGACCCAGACGAGATGGTCTCACCTCGACCCGTCGCTCACGGTTGAAGGTGGCCAACAGACCCCGATTGGAGACTGCCATCGCCACCATGAGCAGGCCAAACGCAATGATCACGAACCCGGCGATCGTGGTGAAGACGCCCAGGTTTCGGGCCAGATATCGACCCAGCCCGGTCGCCGCCGCCCCGAGCAGGGCGAAGACCAAGGTGAACCCGGCGATGAATTGAAGGATCACCGATGTCATCCGACCGGTTGAGACGTCACCGGTCTCGAGCTGGGCGGCCGAGTAACCCGACATCATGGACAGGTACCCCGGAAGGAGGGGGAGAACACAGGGAGACACGAACGAGATGACCCCGGCCCCGAAGGCGATCAGGATCTGGGCGATGTAGGCGGCGGAGTCGACGTTCTCGAACACTTGGGAACCACGCAACGGTTGAACGGTTCCTGATCTTCCCATGTCACAGGCCCTAGCCTCGGATTGTGGCTTCATGGATGCGCCGAGCGGTCAACCCGTTGCTGCCGGTGGATCGCTTCACCAAGGCAGACCGACGGATCGTCCTCATCATCTGGGCCGCAGGCGTCGTGCAAGGATTTGCCCAGGCCCAAGCCTCCGCCAGCCTCCCCTACACCAGGGCCGGGCTGGGCCTGACCAGTGGCCAGATGAGCCTCCTGCTCGGAGTGGCGCGACTGGCCGCATTCGCCGCTCTCCCCCTCGGCTGGCTCGCCGATCGTCGTGGGAGGCGCCGATCGTTTCTCCTCGCCCTCACCTTCGTGGTGGTGGGGGGCACCATCGCCGGCCTGGCGGTCGAGTCCTGGCAATTCGGCGCGGCTCAGGCCGTACTCCGCACCGGGACGGCCGCCATGTCCGGGCTTGCCATCGTCCTGCTGGCCGAACAGGTCTCGCTGACCGTGCGTGCCTATGCGATCTCCTTCTACGGGGCGGCGGTGTCGTTTGGGGGCGGCTTGGCCCTGATGACCCTCCCGCTCGCAGATGGAGGCGGCGAGAGCTGGCGCATACCCCATCTCCTCATCGGGCTTGGCTTTCTGGTATTGCCGTTGCTGATCAAGAACGTCCCCGAGAGCCGTGTCTATGTGGAGCACGATCGATCCACGGAGCATTGGCGAGATCTCGCTTCGGGAGTGTGGGCGTCGCGATTCTGGCTGGTGGCAGCGATCGGGTTTCTCGCCTCGGCATTCTCCGCCGTCGCCCTCGCCTTCTCGACGACCCGCATGATCGAAGACGTCGGTTTGACCACCGGGTCCACCGTTCTGGTCGGCCTGCTCGGGGGGACGATCGGCGGGCTCGGGTTCTTCGTGGGGGGCCATCTCGCAGACGCCTGGGGCCGGAGGAAGACCACGGTGATCTCGCTTCTCATGGCTTTGACCGGCGGGCTCGTGATCTACTGGTCGGCGACCGTGCCCGTGATCGTGGCAGCCGTGGTGGTGTCTTCCTTCGGCACCTTCGCTTTCGTCCCGGCCGGGGGGTCGCATCGCGCCGAGCTCTTCCCGACCGGCTTGAGAGGGACCGCCAACACCGCTGCCACCAACTTCGCCCTCGCCGGATCGGCGGTCGGTCTCATCATCGGGGTATTCACCATCGACCGTCTCGGGCTGTCGACAACGGTCTCCATCCTCGGCGCCGGAATGGCGGCGGCCGCCCTCCTGACGCTCCTCTTGCCCGAGACACGCGGTCAGGATCTGACGGCCACCCGGATCGATCGCCCGTAGCCGAGCGTGAACACCAGGCCACGGACGACGAGCATCGCTCCAATGGCCCACCAGATCCCATCGAGTGACGACCCCAGGGTGGTGAGTGCGACGAGCCCGACCAGGGTCGTCGCCCCGGCCAGTGTCGACGCGAAGACCGTCCCAAAGGCGAGCAGGCCGAAGAAGACCCCATCGCCAACGAAGACCAGCGTCGCGACAGGCATCATCCACCCGGCGACCCGCGCCGCCGACACCGCCAGCTCGGCAGTCGTCGGGTCGCTCACGAGCACTCCGATCGCAGGCCCGCCTGCGACGAATGCGACCAACAACAGAGCACCGGTCCCCAGCCCGAACACGAGGAGTCTCGAAACCAACCCATTCAACCGGGTGATTGAACCGCCGCCGGCGGCATCGCCGACCATTGCCTGGGCGGCGATCGCGAATGAATCCGAGACCATGGCGGCGAGAAGCCAAACCTGCATCACCACCTGATGGGCAGCGATCTGAGGATCTCCAAGGCGTGTTGCCGTGGCGGCGGCGTATGTCAGGCCGAGGAGTAGGGCTCCCGTTCGCAAAGAGACCAGGGCTCCATTGCGGGCCAGGGCGAGGATCGTCGGAATGGCTTGGCGAAACGCCGCCGGGCGATCGGCCATGCCACGGATCCGCAGCAACCTGACGAACCACAGCGCACCGACCACCTGAGCCGCCACCGTGGCCACAGCCGCACCCTGGATCCCCAAGCCAAGACCGAATATGAGGAGTGGGTCGAGCACGAGGTTGATGAGATTCACCCCGAGGGCCACACGCAACGGAGTCTTCATGTCCTGGTGGCCCCGGAACGCACCATGGCCTGCCGTCACCAGGAGCACCGCAGGCGTCGCCAGCACACGCAGACGCAGATACGAGACAGCCAGGTCGGCGACATGACCGGATGCCCCCATCAATCCGACGAGTCGCGGGGCGAGCAGCTCGATGCAGATCGCGGCGAGGGCTCCAAGACCCACCGCGAGGATGAGCGCATCCCCCACCCATCTCCTCGCCTGTGCCCGATCACCCCTGCCCAGTGCCTGAGCTACGAGGGGAGTCGTGGCGTAGGCGAGGAAGTTGAAGCCAAAGAAGGCGAAGCCGAGGAGAGCCGTGTCGACACCGAGCGCCGCCAGCTCCCCAACTCCCAGCCGAGCCACGAAGGCTGTGTCGGCCAGGGTGAGCAAAGGATCGATCGCCAGTGTTCCCAGGGCCGGAATCGCGAGCCGAAGGATGGCGCGGTTGGCAACGGCCCGATCGTTCACTTACGAGCCGACCTACCAGCTGCCTGGAATCGGTCAGGCCACTCACAGAGCTTGAAGAGGTCGCATTCGCCACAACGCGGGCGTTGTGCATCACAGATGTCCCTTCCGAACTGAATGAACCTCATCGAGAGACCCGACCACTCCTTCCTCGGATACAGGGCCTTGAGATCCTGCTCGATCTTCGCCGGGTCTCGATTGGCCGTCAGCCCGAGCCGACGGGTGACCCGGTTGACATGCGTGTCGACGGCGATGGCAGGGATGTCCCAGACCTCGGCCAAGACGACGCTGGCGGTCTTACGCCCCACCCCGGGCAGCTTCACGAGCGAGTCGATGTCCATGGGGATCTCTCCTCCGAACAGCTCTTCGACTGCCTGGGCGAGCCTGATGATCGACTTCGTCTTTTGGCGATAGAACCCGGTGGAGTAGACGATCTTCTCCACCTCCTCCGGGTCCGCCTCTGCCAGGTCTGCGCTGGTGGGATAGGCCGCGAACAGGGCAGGGGCCACCTTGTTCACATTGTCGTCGGTGGTCTGGGCGGAGAGAACGGTGACCACCAGCAAGTGGTAGGCCGATTCGTACTCCAGGGCGGTGCCGATCACCGGGTAGCGTTTGACCAGGCGGTTGAGGATCGCCCTCGCCTTGCCCTTCTCGGCACGGCTGGGCACGGATCCGTCAGATCTCGCTATCGGCATGCGGGCGATCGTAAGACGCCCGCCGCGCCCGTGGGTGCACCCACCAGGGTCGAGGTTCGAACAACTGGCTCTAGGCTCCTGCGACGGATGCCCGGTCCCACCCGCAGTCGCGCAGTGATCGCCCTGCTCGTCGCCTCCTTCGTGTTCGGGGCGACCTTCGTGGTGGTCAAGTCGGCCGTCGTGGACTTCCCGCCGATTGCCTTCGTCGCCTGGCGGTTTCTTCTGGGGTCGCTGGTGCTGGCGGCGCTCTCGTTGCCTCGCGGTCGTGAGATCTGGAAGCACGGGGCCTTGGCAGGCCTCTTCCTGTGCGCCGGATATGTCTTCCAAACCGTGGGGCTCACCGAGGCCAGTGCCAGCAACTCTGCGCTGATAACCGGGCTGTACGTCGTGATCACACCGTTCGTGGCCGCCGTGTTCTCGAAACGGGCTCCCAGCTGGTGGAGCGTGTTCGCTGCCGCCATCTCCTTCGGGGGCCTGGTCCTGATCACAGGGTCATACAGCCTCGACCTGAGACCGGGAGATCTCTACACGCTGGCATGTGCCTTCTCCTTCTCCCTTCACATCGCAACCCTTGCCCGTCTCGCCCACCGCCACCCGGTGGTTCCCTTCACCACCGTGCAGCTTGGCGTCACAGCGGTGCTGGCGTTCATGGCATCGGCGATGATCGAAACGCCGCTACTCCCACCGAGAACGGTGTGGGGCGCCTTGCTGATCACCGGTCTTGGCGCCAGTGCGGGATGTTTTGTCCTCCAGGTCTGGGCCCAGACCATTGTCGGGCCCGCCACGACGGCGGTGGTCCTCGCCGCCGAGCCGGCTTTCGCCGTCGCCACTGCCTGGGTGGTCCTCGGGGAGCGACTGACCTCCGCCGGTTGGACAGGAGCGGGGCTCATCCTCCTGGCGATCTTCATCGTCGTGACCAAGCAGCAGGATCACACGTCAGTCGAGGCGGAGGCCGTGTCCCCGGCTCATTGAGTCACCTGGTAGTCGTCCGACTGGAGACGTCGCGCCAGACGCATCAGGAGGCGGATGCCGATGACGGCGATGAACAGGCCGAGCGTCAGGAGAAGCAGGAACTCGGCGCCCGTGGTGTATGGATTGTCACAGGCATCGATTCCAGCCGGGCACAGGCCCCAGCCGGTTCCGCCGCCCAACAGGTCGATGAGCACCAGGATTGGAATCACGGCGATGCCGATGGCCGTCGCCGACAAGAGGAAGACGGCGATTCTGATGAAGATCACTGACACGTTCACAAAACGGTAACCGGGTCCCGTCCCGTTCCCGGCATACAATCGCCGACCCGTGCATCAGTACCACAAGGAAGAGTTCACCGATGACGAGCGGGCGATCCTCGGCCGCTTCTTCACCAACCTCGACGGGCCGGTCTTTGCACTCATCAACCTTCCCGAGGTGGTCAAGGGCGCCCTCATGGCCCGCTACTCCAGATCGGCCAAATCGCTCCGCCGTCTGTTCCTCGATGAGTTCGTCTCGGATCCCGAGTCCGGCATCGAGGCCATCGCCGGCAGCAGCGACGACGACCCCCTGATTGCCACCAAGAAAGCCGAGCAGCTCTACAAGAGGATCTTCTTCGAATACGGAGACGACTCGGTTGCCCAGCTCGGAGGAGCTCATCTCGCCTGTGAGCAAGCCTCCAATCTCCTCACCAAGGTCCTCGAGTGGGGCCGTCTCGCCGCATACCTCGAGCAATCCACTCGATACATCAGATACGACGCTCGCCTCGGGGGGCGCTATCGCTACTACGTACCGGACGAGATCTCCGATTCCCGCCTGTCGGAGCGATACCTCGGTCACATCGACCGCTTGTTCGACACCTACTCGGAGATGGTCTCGGTCATGACCGAGAGGTTCGAGGCCCTCTACCCCCATGACGAGGCCGACCCGATGGGCGTCTGGAAGGCCACCATCCGGGCGAAGGCGTGCGACACCGTGAGAGGGATGCTCCCCGTGTCCACCATCTCGAACGTCGGGATCTATGCGACGGGCCAGGCATACGAGATGGCCCTCGTCCGAATGCAGGCCAGCCCCCTTCACGAGGTGAGGGCCTATGGGGCGATGATGCTCGTGGAACTTCGCAAGGTCATACCTTCGTTCCTCACCCGGGTCGATCTCGAAGAGAGGGGCGTTCGTTGGTCCTCTTACCTGGAGGCGACGAGAGACGACCTCGAAGAGAAGGCCCACGACCTAGGCCCGCCCTCCACCAAGGGTGCCTCGGTCACGATGACGGACTGGGATCCCGATGCCGAGATCAAGGTCGCCGCTGCCGCGCTCTACGCCGTCTCCGAGCTATCTGACGGCGAGTTGCTCGAACGGGTTCGGGCTATGACCGACGCGCAGAGGGCCGAGCTCATCCATTCGTTGGTTGGGACGCGAGCCAACCGAAGGCACAAGCCAGGTCGAGCGATGGAGCGCACCTGCTACCGATTCGACGTGACGTGTGACATCGGGGCGTTTCGCGACCTCCAGCGTCATCGCATGATGACTCTGGAGTGGCAGCGATACGGCACCCGCCTCGGGTACGACGTCCCGACGGCCCTGGTGGACGAGGGGCTCGAACCTGCCTGGAGACGGGCCATGGACGAATCCGCCACTCTCTACGAGGAGGTGCGAGACGAGTTGGGGCCTGACGTCGCCCAATATCTCGTGCCTTTCGCCTACAACGTGAGGTTCGTCATGGAGATGAACCCTCGGGAGGCATTCCACCTCATCGAGCTTCGGAGCCAGGCCGCCGGGCATCCGTCGTATCGGTCGGTCGCCCATCAGATGCACCGCTCCATCCGCGATGTCGCCGGTCACCGCCTGATCGCCGATGCGATGAGCTTCGTCGACTACAGCGACGTCGAGCTGGAACGCCTGGAGAGTGAGAGAAGAGCCGCCTCACGCAAACGTCAGTCGGAGGGCCAGCCGCACATGACGCGGTAGCGTTGCCCCATGGCTCAATTCGATGTCGACGCAATGCTGAACAGGTTCAAGGAGCGGGCGGCGGCCGTGAAGGACAGACCCTTGCCACCCGTGGCCGGTGAGGAGCGCCGCAAGTTCGTCGAGCGGGCCGAGACCGACTACACGGACTACGCGCTGATCGGCACGGCGGAGTGGAGCGTGGAAGAGGGCAGGCTGGTCCTGCGCATCCCGCTCGGCGGCGCCGGCTGACCGGAGTGCTGGATCATCGCCTGCTCCTCGTCTCGGGCAAAGGGGGTGTGGGCAAGTCCGCAGTGGCGGCGGGGCTCTCACTCCTGGCGCAGAGACGGGGTCTGCGTGTCCTGGCCATGGAGATGGGATCTTCGGGCGGGCTGTCGGCACACTTCGGCACCGGACCGCTCGAGTTCGAGCCAAGAGAGGTGCGCCCCGGCCTGCATGCGATGAGGATGGTGAGATCCGAGGCTCTGCTCGAGTATCTCGCCCTCCAGCTCAACATCCGGGGAATAACTCGTTTCGGGCCGCTGGCACGTGCATTCGACGCTCTTGCAACAGCCGCACCCGGCATTCGCGAGATCATCACCATTGGCAAGGCAATCTGGGAGGTCAGGGAGGACAAGTGGGACGTGGTGATCGCCGACGCCCCACCCACGGGTCAAATCGGCTCATATCTCAGGGGCCCGAGAACGATCGCCGAACTGGTTCCCTCGGGTCGCGTCCGCTCACAGGCGGATCGAATGCAGGAGACATTGAGGGACCCGACGCAGACTGCATTGATCCTCGTCACGATCCCCGAGGAGCTCCCGACCACCGAGACCATGCAGACGATCGATTGGATCGGTGGTGAGGATCTGATCGGGCCACCGACCTTGATCGCCAATCGTGTGCTCGAGGCTCTGGAGGACGAGGCAACGCCTTCAGGGCCGGTCGGAGAGGCGGCTCAGCTGCAGCGGTCGCTTTGGTCAGAGCAGCAGCGATGGCTGCCCTTGCTGCCCTACGATCACCAGCTCCCCTATTTGTACGGGCTGTTCACCCCGGGGGAGGTCGCAGCCCACATGTCGGACGAGTTCGAGACGATGACATGACGACGACACTCTTGGTGACCGGCGCCGGCGGAGTTGGCAAGACGACGCTTGCCGCGGCACTGGCGGTGAAAGCGGCCCGAGGCGGCTTGCGAACCCTGGTGGTGACCGTCGACCCGGCCCGGCGACTCGCCACTGCGCTTGGCGTCGACGACCTGGGCAACGAGCCGCAACCCCACCATGACGAACCCAATCTGTGGGCGGCGATGCTCGACTCCTCGGCGTCCTGGCGGGCCGTGGCCGAGCGCCACGCCGAGCCTGAAGTGGCCGCACGTCTCGCCGACAACGAGTTCTTCAGAGCGGCCTCCGAGCACTTCCCCGCATCGCAGTCGTACGCCGCCGCCGATCAGGCGGCAACCTTTGTGCAGGCAAGGGCTTGGGACCTCGTGGTGGTCGACACCCCCCCGTCCGGCGGCGGGATCGACTTCTTCACCGCACCAGCGCAGATGGCCGACCTCGTCGGTGGGCGCCTGCTGCGGTGGATCACGGGCGGTCCGCTGCCCGGAAGGCGGCTCTTCTTCAACAGAGCGGCCCGCCCGGTTCTCCGCATGGCCGATTCGATCCTCGGATCGGACCTGCTGGAGCGTGTCGCCGAGTTCCTGCTCGACCTGCGAACCACATACGACGGAGTTTCGAGACGTGGCCGTGAGATCGAGGGAGTGCTCCGCACTGCCTCTATATTCGTGGTCACCACTGCCGATCCGGCGCCGGTGCGCGAAGCGATCAAGTTCTATCGCGATCTACCCGCCATCGCATCGGTCCCTGCCGCCGTCATCTTCAATCGCGTGCTGCCTGAATCGTGGGCGAATGCCACGGCACCATCAGGCACCTCACCGGAGCTGGAGCAGAACCTGATGCGGTGGAGCGCCGAGACCATGCGCCAGCGTGACACCCGTATCGAGTTCTCGACCCGGTACGGGGCACACGTCGCCACCGTTCCCTGGTCGGCCACCCCACCCACCGACTTGACCGGCCTGGCCGCCCTCATCGAAGCGGCTGATGCATTGCCTTGGGCCGAAGTGGGCATATCCTGAGGACATGGCGAATTCAGCCGCATTCTTCGATTTGGACAGGACCCTGATCGCCGGCGCCTCTGCCTTCCCGCTCGGGGTCGAAGCCTGGCGTCAAGGCCTTGCCTCCAATGCCGACATCGGCGGCTGGGCGATGGCGGCCCTCACATTCCTCCTCTTCGGTGACAAGGGTGATGCATCCGACAACGTTCGGAGCGACTTCCTCACCAATATCTCCGGTGCCTCGGTGCAAGCCCTGGAACAGGTGGGGACGGCTGTGCTGCCCAAGCTCGTCTCACGGGTTCGCCCCGAGTCGCGCAAGCTGGTCAAGATGCACCACGAGGCCGGTAGGGACACGTGGATCGTCTCTGCCTCACCACACGAGATCGTCGAGCCGCTGGCCCGCTCTCTCGGGATGACCGGGGCCATCGGAACCCGGGGGAAGGTCGTCGCCGGTCATTACACGGGCGATCTCGACGGCCCCTTCGTCTATGGCGCCGGCAAGGTGGAGGCAATCGAGAAGCTCGCCGCCGATCGCGGATACGACCTGGAGTTGAGCTACGCCTACTCAGATTCGATATCGGACCTCCCCATGATGGAGGCGGTCGGTCATCCCGTTGCCGTGAACCCGGACTCCGAGCTCGACACGGTCTCCCACGAGCGCGGATGGCCCGTCGTCATCTTTGCCAGGAAGACGAAGCGGGCGATTGCAGTGAGCGCCCTGAGCAGTGTCGCGGCGGCAGCGGTGGCTGGTGCCTATGCGATCGGCAGGAAACACGGACGATCCAGCGCCCTTGCCCAGATGGCCAGACGTCAGCTCTGGCCCCGACGAGGGTGATCAGAGGATCGCGCTCGGACCGAGCAGCTCCTTCAGCTCGGCGAACAAGGCCGTCCTCGGCTCGACCCGGTGATCGTCGCTGAGCTTTAGGACCTTGACACCTTGATCGCTGGTCATGTTGAGGAGGACCTGCGATGAGCCGGGGTGGTTGGAGAGGATCTTCTTCAGCCGAGACACCAATTCCGGAGTGTTGCTGAATTCGGGCGACGCGATCGAGCGGCTCGCCGGTGTCGATACCATCG
>JBAULI010000002.1:0-2982 GCA_049578105.1 Acidimicrobiia bacterium
GCAGAAGGGTTGACTTGCCCGCACCGGAGGGCCCGAGGACACCGAGTGTCTGACCGTCTCCGATCGTAAG
Source organism: Acidimicrobiia bacterium (assembly GCA_049578105.1). Lineage (GTDB taxonomy): Bacteria > Actinomycetota > Acidimicrobiia > Spongiisociales > ZC4RG35 > JARDZU01. Next base: position 71 of record JBAULI010000002.1, read on the forward strand.
GTTCACTTCGTCGAGGATCGTGGCGTTCCCCAGGACGACGGTCAGATGGGCGACGTCGAGCATCAGAAGGCACCGATCTCGCCGAGTTGGGCGCGATCGATCGATACGACGATCAGGGCCGTGACTACGGAGAGCAGCACCGCCATCGCCATGGCCGTGGCGAAGGAGGCCGATCCCGGACGTGAGAGGAGTCTGAAGATCATCACCGGCATCGTTGCCGTGCTGGGACGGGCCACGAAGGAGGTGGCCCCGAATTCGCCGAGCGAGACGACTGCGGCGAAGCCGGCCCCAACCAGGATCGCACGGCTGACCAGGGGGAAGTCGATGGTCCACCAGATACGGCCCGGTGATGCCCCTAGCGTGGCCGCCGCCTCCCTCGTGTCGCTCGGGATCGACCTCAAGGTTGGGACCGTCGATCGGACCACGAAGGGGATGGCCACCAACGCATGCGCGATCGGGACGAGCCAGAAGGAGGCCCGCAGGTCGACCGGCCAGTCGAGGGCCACGATGAAGCCGAAGCCGATGGTGACTGCCGAGGTGCCCAGAGGAAGCATCAATGTCAGATCGAACCACCTCGACAAGGTCCCCCTCCGTCGGGTGATGACTGCAGAGGCCGTCACGCCGACCATGGCGGCGAGGACCACCGCCACCGCTGCATAGATCAGGCTGTTTCCCACCGACTCGATCGGCACACCGACCACCGGGTCCCTCTTTGCCAGAGACGTGTACGCGCCCGGTTGGATCGATCGTGCCACCAGGCCGATGAGCGGGACTGCCAACAGTCCGATCGTCCCGACGACGCTGGCCCCGACCAAGAGGCGCTCCGAGCCTTGCGGCCGGGGCCTCGAGGCCTCGGAGCGAAGGGTCCAGGTGGCGGCATGACGCTCCTGGTAGCGGGAATACAGATAGAGGGCGGCGGTGACGCCGATCAATTGCACGACGGCCAGCGCCGCAGCCAGAGGGAGATCGAAGAGGGTGACCGCCTGCCGATATATCTCGACCTCGAGGGTCGCATAGTCGAAGCCGCCGAGAATCAGAATGACACCGAACGACGTGAAGGTGAAGAGGAACACGATGGAGGCGGCAGCTGCGATTGCCGGTCGGAGAAGGGGAAGCGTCACCGTTCGAAACACCTGCCATTCGCTCGCACCGAGGACCCGGCCGGCGTCGTGGAGCCGAGGGTCGATGCGGGCCCAAAGCGAGCCGACCGTGCGCACCACCACGGCGACGTTGAAGAAGACATGTGCCGCCAGAATCGCCCAGATGGAGTCATGCCAGCCCAGTGAGACGAAGGCCGTTCCGACCACGACCGTGGGGAGGACGAAGGGGATGACCACCAAGGCGGTGGCCACCCTTCTACCGGGAAACTCGAATTTGGAGATCGCCCAGGTCATGGGGGCCGCCAGGAGAAGGGTGAGACCGGTCGAAGCAATGGCCTGCCACAGCGTGAACCAGCCAACCCTGAGCAGACGTGCTTCGACTCCTGTGGCCCCGACGTTCATCTCTCCCAGGCCCAGTGCCAGGATTCGAGCCAGGGGATAGAGGAAGAAGTAGCCGATGAAGACCGCGGGAATGGTGATCACGATCGCCCATCCCCAGCGAAACCTCCGCATCACCCCTCCATGATCGTCGACCAATCGGCGATCCACCGGTCCCGGTTGTCGGCGATGGTCTGCGCATCGAGTCTGGCCGGCGACTGCGGGAGTGTCGTGTACCGAGTGAACTCCTCGGGTAGATCGGCTTTGGCATTGGCCGGGAAGACGAACCACGTAAGCGGAATCGTCTCCTGGAAGTCGACGGAGAGCATGTAGTCGATCAGCTCGCCGGCCGACTCGGGGTAGTCGGATCCGGCCAGCACGCCCGCATATTCGACCTGGCGATAGCAACCGGCCTCGATGACGCCGGTTGGCGCCTCGGTGAGGGGCTCGGTCGCATAGATGACCTCGGCCGGAGGTGACGATGCGTATGACACCACGATGGGAGTCGAACCGCCATAAGGCGTGAAGTTGGCGTAATAGGCGGTATCCCAGTCGGGGACGGTCGCAACCCCGCCGGCCTTCATGTCACGCCAGAACTCCTGCCACCCGTCTTCTCCGTAGAAGTCGATGGTGGCGAGCAGGAATGCCAGACCCGGGGAGGAGGTGGCTGGGCTCTCCACAGTGGTCAGCGACGCGTACTGCGCTGTGCGCAGGTCATCGAGAGTGCTCGGCACCGTCATTGCATTATCGGTGAACCACTGCTTGTCGTAGTTGAGGCAGACGTCTCCGAAGTCGATCGGTGTGATCAGCTCGGACGTGGGGACCAGCGAGGACTCCACTTCGTCGATACGAGTGCTTCGGTGAGACGTGAACACTCCGGCGTCGATCGCTCGGGAGAGGAAGGTGTCATCGACCCCGAACATGACGTCGGCGATCGGGTTCCCTGCCGTGAGGGCGGCCTGATTGACCATCGCTCCGGCGTCTCCTCCCGAAATGACCTCCACCTCGATGCCGGTCTCGTCGGTGAATGCGGCAAAGGTCTCATCGGTCACCCCGCTCGCAAACGAGTCGTGAGCCAGCAACTTCAATGTCGTTGGTCGTTGTGCCCCGGTGCCCCCACATGCGGCGAGTGCGATCGCGCCAGCGATGACCAGGACTGCGATCTTGCGCATCTCTCATCAGCTCCTTGCTTGCCGGGAGCGATGAGACGAGATTTCCTACGCCGGCATTACCCGGTTCAGGTTCGTCGGTCGGGATCTTGCAGATCCCCTCTCAGCCCGGTCTCACCGAGCTCCCGTTGCCCAAACCGTACCAGGTTCGATTTCCTGGCCCGGAGCAGCGTCTGCTTGGCCGCGAGATGCTGGCCACGGCGGCGAGGATCCAGAAGACCTCGCCCTGGAGCAACAGCCCCCGGCCGACCGGCGTCTGTTTGGC
>JBAULI010000003.1:0-16046 GCA_049578105.1 Acidimicrobiia bacterium
GCCACCCTCTGCCTCTCGCCAAATGACGTGATAGTCCACGGGATCCCGACCGATCGCCGTCTGGAAGAGGGCGACATCCTCTCTGTCGATGCCGGCGCCATCTACGAGGGGTTTCACGGCGATGCGGCGTTCACCATGGCCATAGGGAGCGTGACGCCAGAGGCGGCCGAGCTGATCGAGGCCACCGAGGATGCCCTCTGGGCGGGCGTACATCAAGTGAAGAAGGGGAACCGGCTGGGTGATATCGGGGCCGCTGTCTCTGCAGTGGGCGCTGCTCACGGGCTCGGCGTCGTCGAGGAATACGTCGGCCACGGCATAGGTCGTCAGATGCACGAGGAGCCACAGGTCCCGAACTACGGCGACCCCGGCACCGGTCTCAGGATCAAGTCCGGGATGGCGCTCTGCATCGAGCCCATGTTCAACCTCGGTTCGAAACTCACCAAGGTCGACCCTGATGGTTGGACCGTTCGCACCCAGGATGGGTCACTCTCGGCTCATTGGGAGCACACTGTCTGCCTCACCCCCGACGGGCCCCAGGTGTTCACCGCAGGGGAGAGCCCGATGCCTGTCCAATTTGAGGAGAGTGCGGCACGTGGTTAGCATTTGGGGGTTGTTCCAACATCGCTTGATGTCGGAACGCGCTATTCAGGCCCAGGACGTCGTCGTCCCAACCCCCGAATCACATTCAAGGTTGAGGTGACGGTGGCCTGGAAACGCTCGCGTACGCCCTGGTATTGGCCCACTTCGAGGCCATTGGGCGGTGTCCCGAGACGTCTGCCGGCTCCTGTAGGGGTCGCCGGGCGAGAAAAATTGAGTTTTGGAGTTTCCGATGAAGGTGCGACCTTCCACAAAGAAGATGTGCGAGAAATGTCGGATCATTCGACGTCGTGGCCGCGTCTGGGTGATCTGCAGCAACCCACGTCACAAGCAACGTCAAGGGTGATCTAATTGGCACGAATATCGGGAGTCGACCTCCCCAGGGACAAGAGGCTCGAGATCGGGCTCACCTACATCTATGGGATCGGGCTGACCCGATCACAGTTGATCTGTGCCGAGACAGGCGTCGATCCGGACACCAAGGTTCGCCAGCTCACCGACGACGAGGTCACCCGGATTCGGAGATTCATCGATGCCAACTTCGAAGTCGAGGGTGACCTCAGGCGTGAAGTGCAGCAGAACATCAAGCGGAAGATCGAGATCGGCAGCTATCAGGGCATCCGTCACCGTCGCGGCCTGCCCGTGCGGGGCCAGCGCACCCATACCAATGCCAGGAGCAGGAAGGGTCGCCGCATGGCAATCGCCGGCAAGAAAAAGGTCACGAAGTAGGAGTTTGTAAACGGTGGCAAAGCAACAACAAGGCGCCAAGCGCGTCCGCCGTCGGGAGAGGAAGAACATCTCCCACGGTCAGGCCCACATCAAGGCCAGTTTCAACAACACGATCATCAGCATCACCGATCAGACAGGTGCCACTGTGGCCTGGACGTCGGGTGGTTCTGTCGGTTTCAAGGGATCGCGCAAGTCGACCCCATATGCGGCGCAGGTGGCGGCCGAAGAGGCGGCTCGCCGCGCCGGTGAGCACGGCATCCGCAAGTTGGACGTCATCGTCAGCGGGACCGGCTCCGGTCGGGACACCGCCGTCAGGACCCTGCAGAACATGGGGATGGAAGTGACCTGGATCCGGGATGTGACACCGATTCCGCACAACGGTTGTCGCCCCAAGAAGAGGCGGCGTGGGTGATGGCTGAGAACCTGTCGATCCCCGAGGTCAAGCGCTGATGGCCCGTTACACCGGACCCCGTCACAAGGCGTGTCGCCGCGCCCGTACCCCGCTTTGCCAATCCAAGAGATGCCCGGTCGAGCGCAGGCCCTATCCACCGGGTCAGCATGGTCGTGGCCGCATCCGCGAGAGCGACTACCTCGTCCAGCTCCGCGAGAAGCAGAAGCTGCGCACCATGTACGGCGTCCTCGAGCGCCAATTCCGCCGGTACTACCAGGAGGCCGCACGTCGGCCCGGCATCACCGGTGAGTCACTGCTACAGCTCTTGGAGATGCGTCTCGACAACGTCGTGTGGCGATCCGGTCTCGCCGCCACCCGCCCTCAGGCCCGTCAGCTGGTCAACCATGGCCACTTCGAGGTCAACGGGAGGAAGGTCGACATCCCGTCCTATCAGGTTCGTCCCGGTGACTCGGTCACCGTCAAGGAGAAGAGCAAGGACGCGATAGTCATCCAGCACGCCATCGACACCCAGGGCCGTGAGGCCCCGGCCTGGCTCCGGGTCGACTTGGGCGACCGGAAGGTGGATGTGACCGATCGTCCCCGTAGGGACCAGATCGACACTGACATCAACGAACAGTTGATCGTCGAGCTCTATTCGAAGTGAGGTATCTCTCTTGTTGATCGTTCAGCGCCCCCAGATCGAAGAGGAAGTGATTTCGGACGTCCGTTCGAAGATCGTGGTCGAGCCTCTCGAGCCGGGCTTCGGATACACACTCGGCAACACGCTCCGTCGGACTCTGCTCAGCCGGATACCTGGCGCCGCCATCACCTCGATCCAGATCGAGGGGGTGGAGCACGAGTTCTCCACCATCCCCGGGGTGGTGGAAGACGTGGTCGACATCATCCTCAACATCAAGCGCGTCGTCATTCGGATGGAGGGTCACGAGACTCAGACCGTCTACTTGTCGGCCAAGGGCGCAGGCGAGGTGACCGCCGGTGACTTCAAGCTGCCGGCAGGGGTCGAAGTCGTGAACCCCGACTTGCTCGTTGCCACACTTAGCGCCAGCGGCCGTCTCGAGATGGAGATGACGGTGGCGCCGGGCGTCGGATATCGGACGGCGGACGGGAACAAGGGCGCCAGCTCGACGATCGGCGTCATACCGGTCGACTCGATCTTCTCGCCGGTGCGCAAGGTTTCGTACAGGGTGGAGAACACCCAGGTCGGCCAGATGACCAACTTCGACCGTCTCGTCCTGGATGTCGAGACCAACGGCGCAATCGAGCCCGGTGAGGCCGTGTCCTCGGCCGGCAAGACGCTGCGTGAGTTGATGGGCCTGTTTGCCGATCTCGGTGAGGGTCAGGGGCTCGAGTTGGGTGAGATTCAGACCGATGTGTCCAGCTCACCTGATCTCGACCTCCCGATCGAGGCTTTGGATCTCTCAGAGCGTCCCCGCAATTGCCTCCGCCGTGCCCAGATAAAGACGGTTGGCGAGCTGGTCGAGCGGACCTCGGACGACCTCCTCAACATCACGAACTTTGGGCAGAAGAGCCTCGAAGAGGTCACCGCGAAACTCGACGAGCTCGGTCTGAGCCTGGCCGACGCAGGGAGCAACGGCTGATGCCACGTCCCCGGAAGGGACCGCGATTTGGCGGATCCCCGTCACATGATCGAAAGATCATGGCCAACCTGGCGACCGAGCTCTTCATGCACGAGAAGGTGACTACCACCCTGTCCCGGGCTCAAGCCGTGCGACCGCTTGCCGAGAAGTTGATCACCAAGGCACGTAAAGGGGATCTTCACTCGAAGCGGATCGTCATGAAGACCATTCCCAATCGAGAGGCCGTGGTCCGTCTGTTCGATGACGTCGCACCGCGCTACGTGGACCGGCCGGGGGGCTACACCCGGATAACCAAGCTCGGGCCGCGTCGTGGGGACGGCACCGAGGAAGCGATCATCGAGCTGGTCTAACGCCTCGATCTAGGCGAGGACGCCGAGCAGGAGCCCGGCCACGAAGATCGAGCCGGCGGCGATCACGACCTTGATCGGTGTGATCCGGTGACGCAGCAGCTTGCGTGCGATGACGCTGTCCAACATCGTGATTCCCCCAACCAGCAGGCCGATCACTCCGGCAATCAAGAGGAGGGTGGAGATGAGCTCGGCAAATATCACCGTGATGGCGATCAGCGCCACCACCACGACGAGCCCGCCGCGGGTGAATACCCAGGACGGCAGCTGCTCGCCGAATCGCGATTGCGCCCCTGTGAGGAATCGGTCCACCGCGGTGTCGTGACCGGACTCGGCCCTCTCAGGCTGCGGTCGCACGGCCGTGGCATGATCGGTCTTCTGCTTTCTGGGCTTTTCGACCTTGGCCTTGGCGTCGGCCCTCGTCTTCTGCGGCTTGGCCTTTCGGGAGCGGCCGGCCTTGCGCTTCTTCCCGTTCATCGAGTTGGCCTCTTCCTCGAAAGAAGCTCGGTCGGGGATGTCCAGTAGAAGGACTTCTCCTTCGGATTCCAAGCGGAATCCTTCCGGGATGCGCGTCAGCTCGACACGGCCGAGCTCCCAGTCGCCGATCTCATGTTCCCCCGAGGCCACCGTGATGCGTCCCTCTTGGACGTGAACCACGGCGTCCAGTGCCTGACTGTCCCCCGGAAGACGCAACGACGCGTTGAACTTTCCCATGTTGGGATTTATCGGAAGATTTCGCCCTCACTTGCGCGGAACCTCAGATTTCTCGGCCGGGTCGGAAATCGGCCTCGGGCCGGTAGCCTGGTTCCGTTGACCCATCCTTCTTACCTCGATTTCACGGCTGACGAATGGGCATCGCTGCGCGCCAACACGCCGATGACCCTGACCGATTCCGATGTGGAAAAACTGAGGGGAATCAACGTCCATCTCGACATCGAGATGGTGGAGAGCAGCTTTCTCCCATTGTCGCGTCTGCTCAACCTCCACGTCCAAGGTCGTCATCAGCTCGCCGCGGTGACCGACACGTTCCTCGGTGCACCGGTCCGTCAGATCCCCTTCGTCATCGGTGTGGCCGGCTCGGTGGCGGTGGGCAAGTCGACCATCTCGCGTGTCCTCCAACAGCTCCTCTCCCAGTGGCCTCAGCACCCCCAGGTCGAGCTGGTCACAACAGACGGTTTCCTCTATCCAAACGCCGTTCTCGAGGAGAAGGGCCTGATGGATCGAAAGGGCTTCCCCGAGAGCTATGACCGACGCTCTCTCCTCGATTTCATCGACGCGGCGAAGAGCGGAAAGGCGCCCATCGAGGTCCCCGTGTACTCGCATTTCGCCTACGACGTGGTCGCGGGCGAGACCCGGGTGTTGTCCAATCCCGACATCCTCATCGTCGAGGGGCTCAATGTCCTCCAAGCAGGGGACAGCGGTGTGTTCGTCTCCGACTACTTCGACTTCTCGATCTTCGTGGATGCCGACCTCGACGCGGTTCGCAAGTGGTACGTGGAGAGGTTCATCACCCTTCGCGACACCGCATTCGCCCAGCCAGAGGCTTATTTTCATCGGTACGCCGACCTGACCGACGAGGAGGCGGTTCGGACGGCCGAGACCATATGGGCCAGGATCAACGAGGTCAATCTGGTGGAGAACATCCTCCCCACTCGACCCAGGGCGAGTCTCATTCTGGAGAAGGCGGCGGATCACTCCATCCAACGTGTGCGTCTCCGCAGATAGACGCCATTAGCCTCGCAGCTGTGAGTGACATGTTCACGCGGGCCGGTCGGGCGGCGGTGCTCGATCGAAAACCGTTCACCGAGGCCTTCTTCGACGGCGACGCCGCCGCCGACGCCGCCATCCTCGTGTCGACGGTCGCCGGGGTCACTTATCTAGGTCGTCTCGTAGTCGACGGCAATCTCGGCTCCTTCTCCCTGGTGGGTGTCTTCCAATACGTGATCGCCGGGGTCGTGTCCTGGCTGATACTCGGCTTTGCCACCTGGTTCACCGCCACCCGTCTGTTCCAAGCCTCGAGCCGGCCGCAGACCATGATCGGGTTGCAAGGGCTGGCGGTCCTTCCCCTGGTGCTCGACATGTTCGGAGCGTTGGCCGGATCTGTGGGTCTGATCTGGTATCTGGTGATCCTGGTCATTGCCACAAGGGAGGCCGCCGACGTCACGACGAGGGATGCGGCAGTCTCGGTGCTGATCGGTTTCGCCCTGGCTGCCATATTCCGGATCCTGATGGGCGTGCCATTTGCCATCCTCGGTGCCATTTTCTGAATGCCGACCATCCGGTTGGATATCGCATACGACGGCTCCGGCTTTCATGGCTACGCCCGTCAGCCAGGGCTGAGGACGGTTCAGGGCGAGGTCGAGGTGGCGATCGAGCAGGTGCTCTCACAGAGCGTCGACACCAGTGTCGCCGGGCGCACCGACGCCGGCGTGCATGCCCGGGGACAGGTGGTGTCGTTCCAGGTGGAGGGCGAGGTCGACCCCGAGCGACTGATGCGATCCCTCAACGGGATCGTCGGCCCGGAGGTCGCCATCAACCGGGTCGCCCTGGTCGAAGACTCCTTCAATGCCCGATTCTCAGCCCACTGGCGTCGCTACCGATACCGGTTGTCGGTAGCGCCTGCCCCTGATCCATTGACGAGGGCCCACGTATGGCACTTGGGACGAGCGGTGGACATCGGGCTCATGGGGGAAACCGCCAAGACCTTCATCGGCGAGCTCGATTTCAGTGCGTTCTGCCGGTCGGTGGAAGGGAAGAGCAACGTGAGGCGTGTGGAGGAGTCTCATCTGGATTTCTCAGGTGACCTGCTGTCTTTTTGGATTCGGGCCAACTCGTTCTGTCATCAGATGGTGCGATCGATCACAGGGTTGATCTACGACGTCGGTCGTGGATTCGTCGATCTGTCTGACGTCGAGGCCATCATCGGGTCGAGGGATCGGAGTGTCGTCGCCACCGTGGCGCCGCCACATGGCCTCACGTTGTGGGAGGTCGGGTACTGAGCAACCCGATCACGGGATGCGCAACCTCGCCCTCCGGCTCATCAGCCGATCACCAATCGAGCTCAGACCGGTGGCCATGGCACTGAACGGTGATTGATTCGGCGCCGTATCTCCCAGATGGCGGCCCCTGACGTCCTCGCGGACCGGTGCCTGCCTCTCACGCAGTGTCTCAGCCAGTTTCACGAGGTCTGCTCGTGCCTGATTCATGATCCTCCTCATTTGCTACCGACTGCTCGATGGCGGCCGTCCCCACCGATGATGTGGGACGGGCAGGAGCTTGGGAATGGGGATCGTCCCCTGGGGGAAGATCCCCCATGGGCTCAATCCGTGGAGGGTGGCCGGTAGCGGTCGAGGATCGCCGAGAGACGTGCGGCGTGTTCTGCGTCCCTCGTCTCGACCGCGATCTCGATCTCCACCATCCCGAATGGGAGCCCAAATCCCTCGCGCCGGTGCTGCACCTGGAGGACGTTTGCGCCCTGATCGGCGATCGCCTGGAGGACTTGCGCCAGATTGCCTGGCTGATCGGGCACCCGGACCAGATACTTGGCAAATCGGCCCGATGCCTCCAGCCCATGGCGGACCGCCTTGCCCAACAGCATCAGGTCGATGTTGCCACCCGAGAGGACGATGCAAATCGGGTCGGGCGCATAGTCGGGGATCATCTTCTCCAGCAGTGCGGCGACTCCGACCGCCCCCGCCGGTTCGACCAGGATCTTGGAGCGATCGAGTACGTACGCCAGGGCGGCGGTGGCCATCGTGTCATTGACCACCAGGATGTCGTCGACGTGCTTCTGGGTGATCTCCCAAACCAGGTCGGAGGGGACCGAGACAGCGATCCCGTCGGCAACGGTGGGGAGCCCTCTCGGGTAGTCGCGGACGAGATCTCCACGTCTGCGACTCTCGGCGTAGACCGATGCGGGCTCGATCTCGACACCGATCATGGATACGTCAGGCCGCATGGCTTTGACGGCGAGCGAGGTCCCGGCCAGGAGCCCGCCCCCGCCGGTCGGCACGACGACGGTCCCGACGTCCGGCATTTGATCGAGTATCTCCAGACCCAGAGTTCCCTGGCCCGCAATGACGAGAGGATCGTCATAGGGGTGGACGAAATGTGCGCCGGTCTGCTCGGCGAAGTCGCGGGCCGCCTCCACGGCATCGGCCAGGGACAAGCCCACCAGGCGTACGGTCGCTCCGTAGTCCTCCGTGGCCTTCACCTTGGGAATCGGTGCAGTCTCTGGCATGAAGACGGTGCAAGGTGACCCGGTGAAGGCGGCGGCGAGGGCCACGCCCTGAGCATGGTTTCCGGCCGATGCGGCAACCACTGCATCACCGCCCAGACGCGTTAGGACGTTGAGTGCGCCGCGGATCTTGAATGATCCCGCCCTCTGCATCGATTCCGCCTTCAGAAAGACGTCACGCCCGGTGAGACGGCTGAAGGACTGCGACCAGATCAGCGGGGTCTTCGTGACGTGATCGCCGAATCGGGCTCGCGCCTCCTGGATGTCGGTGATGGTGATCATCGGATTGGCCTAGAGTTTGCCGTCGGCGTAGCATATGAAGACTCCCATATCGGGAGTCGTTTCCCCAAACGTCCCCGGTGATTCAACCTGCCGAGGGTTACTCAATGACAAACAACAAGACATATTCGCCCAAGCCTGGCGACATAGAGCGCTCGTGGCTGGTCGTCGACGCCACCGACTTGCCATTGGGACGGCTCGCCTCAGAGGTGGCCACCATCCTCAGGGGCAAGCACAAGCCCACCTTCGCCCCACACGTGGATGGAGGAGACTTCGTGATCGTGGTAAATGCGGAAAAGGTCGCCGTGACCTCCGACAAGAGCCAGAGCAAGATCTATTACCGCCACTCCGGGTTTCCCGGCGGCATCAAGGCGGAGAGCTTCGAAAGTCTGCGTAAGCGTCGGCCGGAAGCGGTGGTCGAACGCGCCGTGCGCGGCATGCTTCCGAAGAACAAGCTCGGTAGGAAGATGGCGACCAAGCTGAAGGTCTACGCCGGTCCCGACCACCCACATGCGGCCCAGAAGCCGGAGCCGCTCGTCCTTGACCTTCGAAAGGTGGAGATCTGATGGCAAAGCCGCTGGTACAGGCCACTGGTCGGCGCAAGTCGTCGGTGGCACGCGTTCGCCTACGCGACGGTTCGGGGCAGGTGAAGCTGAATGGCCGCCCACTCGAGGAGTACTTCCCGACGATGGCCTCGAGGCTACGGGTCATGGAGCCTCTCCAGATCACCCAGACGCAGGGCCGTTACGACGTGGAGGCCACTCTGTCCGGCGGTGGGACGACCGGACAGGTCGATGCGCTTCGTCTCGGCATCGCCCGTGCCTTGATCGTCTTGGACGAGGAGCTTCGTCCGATGTTGAAGAAGGCCGGTCTTCTCACTCGTGACGCCAGGGTCGTCGAACGCAAGAAGTACGGGTTGCGCAAAGCACGTCGCGCGCCGCAGTACACGAAGCGGTAACCAGGAGCCCGTTGAACGGTGCATGTCACCCATCTTGACGACCATGCATCACCACTCGCAGCGTTCTCGGCCTCGCCATTCCGGCCCGAGGAGTGGCGAAACCTCGGCCTTGCGACTGGCGCGCCTCGCCGCCAATCTGGGCAACGGCACCGTCCAACGGACTCCTCATGTCTGACCTCCGTCGTCTCCTCGACGATGGGAAGCCCATCTTCGGCACCGACGGTGTGCGAGGGGCTGCCGGATCGGACCTGACCCCGGAGCTCGCTCTTGCTCTGGGTCGTGCAGCCGGGTCATACCTGGATCACGGGCCGGTGCTGGTGGGGAGAGACACTCGCCGTTCGGGTGAGATGTTGTCCTCGGCTCTGCAGGCCGGATTCCATGCGGTCGGCATCGACACCGTCGACGTGGGTGTTCTCCCCAGTGGAGGCATCAGCTACCTCACCGCAGTCAGTGGCGCCACCATGGGAGCCGTCGTCTCCGCTTCTCACAACCCCGCCGAGGACAACGGGATAAAGCTCCTCGGCTCCAGGGGCACCAAGCTGCCGGACGACATCGAGCGCGACCTGGAGGCCCGGTTGCGTTCCACCGGGTCGCGATCGAGCGTCGGCCCGGCTATCGGCACCCGTTTCGTCGACACCGGGGCGATGGACAAGTATCTGGGTCACCTCGCCGAGATCTCTCGTTACACACTCAGCGGTCTGCCCATCGCGCTGGATTGCGCCAACGGTGCGGCGTATCTGGCGGCACCCACTCTCTTCGAGCGGCTGAAGGCAGATTTCGTGACCCATTTCGACTCGCCGGATGGCGGCAACATCAATGCCGGGTGCGGAGCCACACACCCCGAGACCCTTGCGGGTCTGGCCGGAGGTCGGATCGGATTTTGCTTCGACGGGGATGCCGACCGTCTCATCACGATCGACGAGGACGGAAAGGTAGCCAACGGCGATGTCATCATGGCGATCGTCGCCCGGCACATGAAAGACCAAGGCACTCTGGCCAACAACGTGGTCGTGGCCACTGTGATGTCCAATCTCGGACTGAGAAAGTCGATGGCCGAGGCCGGCATCGATCTGATAGAGACCAAGGTGGGCGATCGTTATGTCATGGAGGGCCTGCAGGAGCACAACGGGGTGCTCGGGGGGGAGCAATCGGGTCACATCATCTTCCTGGACAAGGGTCAAACCGGCGACGGCCTGCTCACGGCGGTCAGGCTGCTCGATGTCGTCGCCGGCACGGGAAAGGAGCTCAGGCAATTGAGGGCCGAGTCCATCACGGAGTACCCCCAAATCCTCCAAAACGTGCGAGTGGCCCGAGGGGCGGACCTCGAGGCCGCAGAAGACCTCTGGGAAGAGGTGAGGGCCGTGGAGAGCGAGTTGGGTGATGAGGGAAGGGTCCTGGTGAGGGCTTCAGGCACCGAGCCGTTGATTCGAATCATGGTGGAGGCCACTAGCCAAGAGACGGCAAGGCACTACGCTGATCTGCTGTCGAGAGTCACCGAATCGTCGATGAGGGAGGTTTGACCGGGACCACAGACAAAGCGTGCGGCACACACAAGCGCCAGGCCTCGCCCGCGGGCGAGGTGACGAGGAGGAAGGTCATCGAAACATTCGGCGGATGCCTTCCCGGCCTGCTCAGGTCGACAGGGGTGAGAAGAAAACCCGGTGGTGACGCCGGAACAGAAACTCAACCCGCAGAGCGCCGTAATCGGCCCTTTCGCACGCGCCAATTCGACTCCACCACGGGATGGCCCCGCATCTGACCTGGCGGCCGTCCCTTCACCGAAAGGAATTGAGACATGTGCGGAATAGTCGGCTATGTCGGACCGCGTCAGGTGATCGACGTTCTGATGCCTGGTCTGGCCCGATTGGAATACCGGGGATACGACTCGGCCGGAGTGGCCCTGAACCATGGCGACTCGGTCACCGTTCTGAAGCAAGCGGGGAGGATTGCCGACCTCCAGCGATTGGTCGATCGCGAGGCTCCAGGAGACGCCCACACGGGGATCGGCCACACGCGGTGGGCGACACACGGTGCTCCCAACACCGGCAATGCCCACCCTCATCTGGACTGCACCCGAGACGTGGTCGTGGTCCACAACGGGATCATCGAGAATTGGGGCGAGTTGAAGGCCAAGCTGGTCGAGTCCGGTCACGAATTCGAAAGTGACACCGACACCGAGGTCGTCGCTCACATGATCGAGGAGATGGCCGACTTGCCGCTGGCCGACGCCGTCCGCTCCGTCATGGAAGTCTCAGACGGTGCGATGGCCCTCGTCGTGATGAGACGATCCGAGCCGGGTCTGCTGGTCGGTGCCCGTCGCGGGTCCCCCCTGGTGGTCGGCAAGGGGTCGGGTGAGAACTTCCTGGCGTCCGATATCCCGGCGTTTCTCGAGCACACCCGGGAGATGCTGGTGGTGGACGACGATCGCATCGTCGAGATTCGGGCCGACGGTGTGACCATCACCGACATGGAGGGAAACGAAGTCGTGCCCGATCGCAGACTGATCGAATGGGACTTCGAGGCTGCCGAGCGCGGGGGCTATCCGACCTTCATGCTCAAGGAGATCTTCGAACAGCCCCATGCCATAAGTGACACCCTGGCCGGGCGCGTCGATCATCCGGGGCGGGTCACGTTGGACGAGCTCGGCATCTCGCCGGAGGCACTCCGAGAGATCGACAAGGTCTTCGTCGTGGCGTGCGGCACATCGTTCCACGCGGCGATGATGGCGAAATACGCGATCGAGCGCTGGACCAGGCTCCCCGTTGAGATAGACATCGCCTCCGAGTTCAGGTACCGCGACCCGGTGCTCGACGATCGCTCGCTGGTCATCGGAATCAGCCAATCCGGCGAAACCATCGACACGCTGGCGGCGATTCGATACGCCAGGGCGCAAGGGTCGCTGGTGATCGGCGTTTCCAACGTGGTGGAGTCGGCTCTGGCCCGTGAGTCCGATGCGGTTCTCTACACGAGAGCGGGGCCTGAGATCGGAGTTGCCGCCACGAAGACGTTCACCACCCAGCTGATCGCCATGCAACTGCTGGGCCTTCACCTGGCGCAGGTGAGGGGAACGATGGATCCGGGGGCGGTGGAGATGCAGGTCAAGGAGCTGATCAAGCTGCCCGAGCTGGTGGCGAAGGTGTTGGAGCGCTCCGATGAGGTGAAGGAGATGGCGGAGTCGTGGGCTTCCGTTCGGGATTTCTTCTTCCTGGGCCGGTCGGGCGACTTCCCCGTTGCGATGGAGGGCGCCCTCAAGCTGAAGGAGATCGCCTACGTCCGGGCCGAAGGCTATGCCGCCGGCGAGATGAAGCACGGGCCCATCGCATTGATCGAACCGGGGGTGGTCGTGGTCGGGGTGGCTTGCGACAGCCACGTCCGTTCGAAGACCCTCTCCAACATGGAGGAGATGAAGGCGCGGGGAGCCACGATCGTCCTGGTGGCGGAAGAGGAATCAGATGTGGGGAACGTGGCTGATCACGTGATACGGGTTCCCGCCGGGCCCGACCTGTTGTGCACCGTCACTGCGGTGGTCCCGCTCCAACTCCTCGCCTACTACCTCGCCACGGCCAAGGGTATGGATGTGGACAAGCCGAGAAACCTGGCCAAGACGGTGACGGTCGAGTGAGGTCCGCCGTTCGGGCCCGATCGTGTCGATCGGGCCCCGGTTTGACGGGCGTCGGTTCAGGAGGTCAAGGTGGCCTGGACGTCGAATTCGACCGATAGCTTCCTCGACACGAGGACCCCGCCACCTTCGAGCGGCACGTTCCAGGTCAGCCCCCATTGCTCGCGGTCGATCTCGCCGGTTGCGGTGAACGCCGACTTGATGTTCCCGAACGGGTCTTCCGCCGAGCCTTCGAAGCGGAGCTCGAAGGTCACGGGCTTGGTGACTCCCCTGATGGTGAGATCTCCGGTGAGAGCCCATTTCTCACCATCCCGCTCCAGGTCCGTGGACTGGAATGTCACCTCTGGATAGCGGTCGGCATCGAGGAAGTCGGGTGAGCGCAGGTGGTTGTCGCGATCGGTGGCGCCGGTGGTGACGGATGCCGCCTTGGCCACGACCCTCACCGACGATTCGGCCGGGTCTTCGGCCACCTCGATCGTCCCGGAGATGTCTGCGAAAGTGCCTCGAACTTTGGTCACCATCAAATGGCGCGCCGTGATGGCCAGGTCGCTGTGTGCCGGGTCGATCTCCCAAGACCCGACTGCTGGGACCTCGGTTCTCTGAACGTTGCGAGTGGCTGTCATTGGTGGTTCCTCCTTCAGGATCCTTGAACCGTCAACTACTTACATCCGCCTCAAGGTTATTGAACCGTCAAATATTCCCCATTCACAGACTTGACCTGTAGCCAGTATCGGCCATCCTGATCCGGTGGCAGTGGGGGCAAATCAGGACAAGGCACCGCGGCTCCTGATCTTGATCGCGACCAACCAGCGGCGTGGCGCCGAGGTATTGGCCGATCGATTGCGGGAAGGTCTGCGAACGCGGGGTTGGATCGTCGAATTGGTTGCGCTCAACTCCGTGGTGGCCGATGGGTTGGACGTCGAGAGCCTGGTTTCCTCCGAGCGCCGCCGTCTCGATCCGGCCCTCGTCATGGCCCTTCGACGCAGGTTGAGGGTCACCGGGGCGGATGTCGTCCTGGCGAACGGCGGCGCCACCCTCCGGTACGGCGCTCTCACGTCGAAACGGTCGCGCCCCCCGCTCGTCTACAACTCGATCGGTGAGCCGCTCTACTGGCTCCGGTCCCGCTCCGCCCGGCTCCTCAACCGCATGCTGTTGAGACGCATGAATCGAGTCTTTGCGGTCTCGGAGGAGACCCGTCGCCAGCTCCTGGAGATCGAGCCGGCCCTGGCTGCCGTGGTCGATGTGGCCCACACCGGTGTGCCCGTGGAGTTCTTCGACGTCGAGCGCCTTCCCCGAGGATCACGCCTCAGGGCGGTGTTCATAGGCAGTCTCAGCGGCGAGAAGAACCCGATGCTGGCCCTGTCTGCCGTGGCGGCGGTCCCCGACGTCGAGTTGCGATTCGTCGGGAGTGGTCCTCTTGACGAGACTCTGATGATGGAGGTGAAGAGGAGGGGGATCGAAGACCGCGTCGCCTTCGTTGGCTCGATTGCCGATGTGCGCCCGCATCTCGCCTGGGCAGACCTGATATTGCAGACTTCTACGACAGAGGGCCTGCCGGGTGCGGTCATGGAGGCCGCCGCCGCCGGTGTCATGGCAATCGCCACGGACGTCGGCGGCACCCGAGAAGTCGTGCTGGCCGATGAGTCGGGCATCCTGGTCCCTTCGGATGACGAACGATCACTCATCGAGGCGATGGGCATGGCCGTCGCCGATCGCCCACGTGTCGAGGAGATGGGGCAAAGGGCACGGGAGCACGCCTTGGGCAATTTCACGTGGGCCGCCGCCTTGGATCGTTATGACAGTCTGCTCCGGGGGTTGATCGAATGAAGATCGCCCATCTCACGACTGTCGACATGAGCCTTCGCTACCTGCTGCTTCCCCAACTGGAGGCTGCCCGGGACTTGGGCGAATCGATCGGGATAAGCGCACCCGGCGAATTCGTGGCGGAGTTGGAGCAGGCCGGGATCCGGCACGTGTCGCTCGACTCGTCGACGCGAGGCATGGATCTGGTTGCCGACTTCCGCGCAATCCGCCAGCTGTGGAAGGTGCTTCGCACCGAGAAACCCGACATCCTCCACACTCACAACCCAAAGCCAGGTGTCTACGGGCGGATCCTCGGACGTCTCGCCGGCGTCCCGATCGTGATCAACACCGTGCATGGGCTCTACGCCTCGGAGGACTCTCCATGGTGGAAGCGGGTGGTGGTCTACACCCTCGAG
The DNA here is from genome assembly GCA_049578105.1 of Acidimicrobiia bacterium. Taxonomy (GTDB): domain Bacteria; phylum Actinomycetota; class Acidimicrobiia; order Spongiisociales; family ZC4RG35; genus JARDZU01. The sequence goes on from JBAULI010000003.1 coordinate 14,996, forward strand.
TGGATCGCCTCCCGATTCTCCGACGCCGAGTTGGTCCAGAGCCCTGAGGACTTCGACCTCCTCTACCGGTGGCGGATCATGCCACGCAAGAAGCTGGCACTGCTGGGGAACGGTGTCGACCTGACCAGGTTCCGCCCCATGCCCGAGATTCGAGGAGAGGTTCGCTCCGAGCTCGGGCTGCGTGACGATCAAGTGGCAATCGGGCTGGTGGCCCGGCTCGTGGAGGAGAAGGGCATCCCGGAGCTGATCGATGCGTCTTCGACACTCGATGAGAGGAGTGTCACCTTGATCGTCGGCCCGAAGGACCCCGACAAGTCGGACGCCGTTCCCGATCAGCTTCTCCAGGCTGCCGAGGCACGCGGCGTGCAATTGCTGGGCATGCGTCAGGACGTCGATCGGATCTATCAGGCACTGGACGTCTTCGTCCTGCCCAGTCACCGGGAGGGTTTTCCTCGGGCAGCCATGGAGGCCGCCGCCTCGGGGTTGCCGGTCGTCGCCAGCGACATCCGGGGATGCCGTCAGGTCGTCGAGGATGGCGTGAACGGCTATTTGTTCCCCGTGAGGGACGTTGCGGCGCTCCACGCCGCTCTTGCCCGTCTGATCGACGACGCCGGCCTCCGAGTGACGATGGCGAAGGCTTCCATCGAGCTCGCCCAGGCCAACTTCGACGAGCGCGTGATCGTTCGAAGGGTGATGGGCGCCTATGCGAAGGTCGCCGCCGACAAGGGCCTCTATCCGGATCTGGTAACACGCTGGGCCGAGCCCTAGACGGTGCGGTCTTCGTCCTGATCGGGTGTGATCTCGATCTGGACCAAGTACCGACGCCCGCCCTCGTCGAAATAGGCCGCTTCCGCCAGGTCATTGGTGGTGAGGGCGCGGAGACGGCGGATGAGCTTCCCCACTTCCGTCGTTTCGGCGAGCTCCAGTCTCCGCACGCTGTCCGAACCGAGCTCCGATCGATCGTGTCTGGTGCCGGCGTCATCTGGCTGAGGGGTGCGAGGCGGGTCGCCCGATGCCAGGAGTGGCCACGCATCGGCGAACAGCCTCACCT
>JBAULI010000004.1:0-5586 GCA_049578105.1 Acidimicrobiia bacterium
TGGGGGTGATTGAGCGCCTGGCAACGGAGATCGCCGCCGGACGGTCACCGATGAGTCGTCGCGGGGTGACGCTGGAGGCGGCGCGGCTGCTGGCTCGCGAGGCCCCTCATGGCTCGATCGGATTGGCGGAGCAGGTCGCCGATGCGGTGCTGGGGCTCGGCCCGGTCGAGTCCTTGCTTCGCGACCCAGGGGTGACGGACGTCTTGGTCAACGGCCCCGACGACATCTGGGTCGATCGGGACGGTGACCTGAGACGCGTCGAAGCGTCGTTCTCGGGCGATGGTGAGCTCGTCGCCGCGGTCGACCGCGTTCTGGCTCCCCTTGGGTTGAGGGTCGATCGATCTTCGCCGCTCGTGGCGGCGCGTCTGCCGGATGGAAGTCGCCTCCAGGTCGTTGTCCCGCCGGCGTCGGTCGATCATCCCGTGCTCGCCATTCGTCGATTCACTCAGGCGATCGGAAGTCTCGACCAGTTGGTCGAATGTGGCGGTGCAACACCCGAGCAGGCCGGGCGGCTGGAGACGGCAGTCGAAGACCGTAAGACGATCCTCATCTCCGGCGGCACCGGCTCGGGGAAGACGACCCTCCTCAACGTGCTGGGCGGTCTGATCCCTCTTGGAGAGCGAATCGTCACCATCGAGGACGCCGCAGAGCTCTCGATCCCGGGCCACCGTGTTCGGCTCGAAGCCCATCCTCCCAATGCGGAGGGCGTGGGTGAGATCACGATCCGCCAGCTACTCCGGTCCGCCCTGCGCTTGCGTCCCGATCGACTGATCGTGGGTGAGGTGAGGGGACCGGAGGCACTGGACCTCGTCTCGGCACTCAACACCGGCCACTACGGGTCGATGTCGACGGTCCACGCAAACTCACCCCGCGAGGCGTTGTGGCGGCTCGAGACCCTTGCTCTCACCGCGGGGGACACATCGGAGAGGGCGATTCGCCGTCAGCTCTTCTCTGCGATCGACCTCGTCGTTCATCTGGAGCGCATCGGCAAGATCCGCCGAATCGCCTCCCTGGAGGAAGTGCCCTCCCCGGCTGACGACGAATGGTGAGCGCGCTCGCCCTCGCTCTGGCCCTCGTGCTGGGTGTCGGTTGGCTCCACCTCGCCCTGCTGGCCGCATCGTTGTACCTACCCGTTCCCACCGGGCTCCTTCTGGTCGCCCTGGGGCTGCACCGTCGCCGAGTCACCTCACCCGACCCGGCGACCTTCTGTGACGCGGTGGGTCGCGAGCTCCGAGGGGGATCCTCGGTTCACCAGGCGATCTCTCATGCTGCGGAGAGTGTCGGCGCCGCCGACCTGGCAGAGCTCTGTCGGGCCGACACGCGACTCGATGTCATAGGGCGAGCCGCGGCCGCCGAGTTCGCGCAGATTGGCGAGGAGCTTGGCGCCGTGATCCATCGGCGCGATGGGCTGGGGGTGCATCCTGCCGTGTTGTTCGACGAGCTCTCGATGGTTGCGCTCTCCCGTGCCGAAGTCGCTCGGGAGGTCGCTATCGCCACGGCGCCCGCACGCGCCACCGCCATCGTCCTTCTGGTCACTCCAGTCGGCTTCCTCATCTGGCTGCTGGTCAACGGAGAGCTCGCCAACTCGCTGACCACACCAGAGCAGAGGGCGGCCGCCTTGGCCGGGCTGACGATGGTCCTGACCGGTCTCGTTATTGCCCTGGTGATCGTGAGGCGGTCGGGATGATGTCCGTGCTCTGCTTTGCGGCCGGTCTGGCCGTGGGCGGGATACCTGGGGCGCTGCTCGGCGTTGTTCTCTACTTCGTCCGCCGTCTGGCACGGTCCTGGCCTCATCGTCAGCCTGGGATAGGCCCGATCCTGTTTTCGATGCTCATCGAGGTGCGATCGGGGTCCTCGATCTTGGGCGCCCTGCAGACAGTCTCAGGTCAGTATCCCGAGCATCACGATCTGCGCCATGCCTGGCGCATTGCCGCCGTCTCCGGTCTGACCGTCGCCGTCGGGTCTGTGGAAGGCGACCTTCGTCCCGTCCTATCCCAGTTGGCCCGTGCCCAGCGCTCCGGGTCTCCCATCGCCGACTCGATTCGGGGGATGATCGATGCCCACATCGCCGGCGACAAGGCAGTCATGATCGCTCGGGCGCGGCGTCTGCCCATCCGCTTGATGATCCCTTTGACGACCCTGATTCTGCCGGGGCTCGTCCTCCTCTTCTACGCCCCGGCTCTCATCCGGATGTTCGGCGAGATATCGGGATCGCTGACTTGAGCTCCGCACTTCTCCCCGCACCGGTCGGTCACCGGAAAGGAAGGAGAGCAAATGGCTCGCATTTGGACGTGGACATTGATGAAGGGAGACCGAGGTCAGGCGACGGTGGAGTACTTCCTCGTGATCCTGGCGGCGTCCGCGTTGGCGGTCCTGGCGCTGAGATGGCTGCAGTCGGGGAGCGGGGGGAGTCTCCTCGGCAGCCTGTTCGGCAAGGTCGTCAGCTGGGTCGCCGGGAAGTTCTGAGCGAGGAGTCGGGAACGGTGACGGTCGAGTTCTTCTTGTTGCTCCCCCTGGTGGTGATCGTCCTCGTTGCGTCGATTCAGGTGATCGGTATGGCGCGAATGCGTCTCGAATTGCAGAGCGCAGTTCGCGACGGTGCCCGTGTGGCCGCGACCACACCTGATCCGGCTCGGGCCGTCGAGGCGGTCATGGCAGCGATGTCCCCACAATCCCGGGAATTGCTTCGGGTCTCGGTGCAACGGCCGAGTCAGGTGGGAGCCAATGCCCGGGTGTCGGCCAAGCTTCGGTACCTGTTCGGTCCGCCCTTCCCCTCGGACTACGGGATGGACATCAGTGCCAGCGCCACCATGCGCACCGAGCGATGAGACGCGAACGGGGGGCGATGAGCGCCCTGTTGCTTGCCATTGCCGGTGTCGTTGCCCTCGTGGCGATGATGACCGCAGCCGTGGGTGTCCTCCTCGCCGAAAGGGAGCATGCGGCGACCGCGGCCGAGGCGTCAGCCCTCGCCGCGGCCGTCGCCACCTATCCGTTGGCCGGTGGTGGCGAGCCCCGCCAAGCCGCAGCCCTGTACGCCGCGGCCAACGGTGCCCACCTGATCACGTGCACCTGTGACGTCGATGACTCCATGGCACGGCGGACGGTGGTCGTCACTGTCGGTGTCGAAGCCGACATCCCGATGTTCGGCGAGGTCCTGGTCGGTCGCACCGCTCGTGCTGAGTTCGACCCGGTCGATTGGCTTGGAAGGTGAGACAATCTGGCGATGCCGATGACGCCTGCCATACAGCACCTCGACCGGTCGGGTGTCCCACACCAGACTCATGAATACGAGGTGAGCGAGCAGGTTGGCGAAGGGTACGGGGAGGCAGTCGCACGGGCGATCGGTCTTCCCGCTCCGAGGGTGTTCAAGACGCTGGTGGCACGGGTCGATGACGAGCCGGTGGTGGCCGTCATCCCCGTGGACCACCGTCTTTCCACGAAGCTCCTCGCCAAGGCCGTGGGAGGCAAGCGGGCTGCGCTCGCCTCCCCGGAGGAAGCCGAGCGTCTCACTGGCTATGTCGTTGGCGGCATCAGCCCATTCGGGCAGAAGCGCAGGCTCCCGCTCTATCTGGATCGAAGCGCCGACAACTATTCGACGATTGCCGTTTCCGGGGGAAGAAGGGGCGTCCAACTCGAATTGACACCCGCTGATCTGTTGCGGGTGACAGGCGGGGCGTTCGCCGATCTTACGGATCACTGAGCGGGGATAGGCTCACGCGATGGCCACCCGCTCGGAGATCCTGCGCATGCTCGCTGAGCTGGCCAAGCTGACTGCCCTCGATGAAGGGAGCCCGCAGGCCTTCAGAGTCCGAGCATACGAAAACGCTCTCCACGGGATCGAGGGCTATGCGGGCGAGGTGAACGGCCTCACCAAGACCGAGCTCGTCGAAATCAAGGGTGTGGGAGGGTCGACGGCGGACAAGATCCTCGAATTCATCGCCACCGGCTCCGTGGCAAAGCTCGAGACGCTCCGCTCGAAGTATCCCCCCCGCTTCGTCGAGCTGACCAAGATCCCGGGTCTGGGCCCGAAGACCCTCAAGCTGATCCGGTCGGAGCTGGGGGTCGAGGACATCGACGGGCTCCGGGAGGCAATTGCCGCAGAGCGCCTGCGCGAACTGCCGGGACTTGGCAAGACCTCGGAAGAGAAGATCGCCAAGGCGATCGAGCGGCTGGGGCTCCACGGCAAGGACCGGCGCACGCCCTTGGTGGAAGCGCTTCCCCTGGCCCGTTCCCTGGCCGGGCGAATCGCCTCCTTGGCCTCGGTGAAGGCGGCTGTCCCCTGCGGCTCGATCAGGAGGTTCTCCGAAACCGTGGGGGACGTCGACATCGTGGTGGCGACGACAGCGCCGTCGGAGGTCTCCCGGTTCGTCCTCGAGCTGCCCGAGGTCTCCGAAGTCATTGGTTCGGGTGAGACCAAGACGTCATTCCTCACCAGGGAGGGGATGCAGGTCGACGTGCGCACCGTTGAGCCGAGCCAGCTGGGCTCTGCCCTGCTCTACTTCACCGGCTCGAAGGCACACAACATCGCCCTCCGGCAGCGTGCGATCGATCGGGGCTGGCTGCTGAGCGAATACGGGTTGTTCGAGGACGGGGAAGTCATCGTGTCGGGCTCCGAGGAAGACATCTACGAGGCCCTCGAGATGCAGTTTGTGCCGGCGCCGCTTCGGGAGGGCACCGGTGAGGTGGAGGCGGCTTCCAAGGGTGAGCTGCCCGACGTGATCAGACGTGACCAGATCATGGGCGATCTCCACTATCACACAGATCGCTCCGGTGATGGGCGGGCCACCGCCGAGGAGATGGCAGTTGCGGGTATCGAGAAGGGCTACGACTACGTGGCCTTCACCGACCACGGCGAGGACCTCGCGATAAATGGCTCATCGCGTGACGAGATGCTCGCCCACCGCGACCTGATACGGGCGCTTCAAGATCGATACCCCGACATCACCCTGCTGTTCGGCTGTGAGCTCAACATCGGCCCCGACGGCGAGTTGGACTACGACCCGGATTTCCGACTCGAGTTCGACTATTGCGTGGCATCGATTCACTCCCACTTCGACCTCCCTCGGGATCGTCAGACCGCCCGGATCTTGAAGGCCCTGCACGACCCGGCGGTCAATGCCATCGGGCACCTCAGCGGTCGATACGTGGGAAGGCGCCCGGGGGTGGAGCTCGACGTCGATGTGGTGCTGGAGGCACTCGAGGTCACCGGTGTGGCACTCGAGATAAACGGTGCCCTCGACCGTCTCGACGCCTCGGCCGAGGTGGCGCGGATGGCCATGGGCAGGGACATCGGCTTTGTCATCGACACCGACTCCCATCACCCCACCGATCTGGTCAGGATGGACTATGGCGTGCAATATGCCCAGCGTGGCTGGGTCACCACGGAACGGGTGATCAACGCGCTGCCGGTAGAGGACTTCCTGGAGTGGGCGCGTCGACGGCGTTGAGAAGGACCGCCGATCTCACCGAGTGCTGAGAATCCGATCCTTGTAATTCAGGGCCTGAGGAATGATCCTGTCGTCTTGGCGACGACCCCAAAGGAGACAGCCCAGGTGGCCAGCACCTTCGTTCTCGACACATGTGTCC
>JBAULI010000005.1:0-3621 GCA_049578105.1 Acidimicrobiia bacterium
GACAGGCCCTCCTTGGTGAGGAGGCTCAACGGCTCCATACCGGACTCCGAGGCGGGCATGACCCGACCGTCGACTCGCACCATCCCCTCACCGATCAGAGCCAACGCCATATGGGCGAATGGGGCCAGGTCTCCCGAGGCACCCACCGAGCCTTGAGAGGGGATGACCGGGAGGATGCCCCGGTCGATCATCTCCAGGAGCCGATGCACGAGGACGGGTCGGACTCCGGAATGACCCTGGGAGAGGGTTCTCGCCCGCAGCAGGAGGATCGCCCTCACCAGATCGTCCGGCAACGGGTCTCCCACACCGGAGGCATGGGATCTGATCAGGTTGTACTGGAGTGTCTCCGCCTCCGCCTTGCCGATGTGGGTGGACGCCAGCGCCCCAAACCCTGTGGTGATCCCATAGACCGTCTCCCCGGCTTCGACGGTGCTCTCCACTATCTCGCGTGATGGCGCCATCAGCTCTGGCAGGCCTTCGGAGGCCACCGCACGCGCCCGACCACTCGCCACTTCGACTACCTCTTCCGTCGTCAGGGGGCCGCCGTCGATGACAATGTCGATCACAGCTGCCACGGTACCGAGTCGATTCTCGGGAAGCCGGGCACCGGCGATAGCGTTGCACCAAGCGATGACCGACCTGACACCACTTCTCTCCGACCCCGACGTCTCGATCGCGGTGGTCGGCGCCACGGACGCCCCCGGCAAGTACGGGGGAATCATCTACCGGGACTTGAAACGGAAGGGCTACAAGGTCTTTGCCGTCAACCCCACCCGCGACTCGGTTGATGGCGACCCGTGCTGGGCCAATGTCCAGGACCTCCCACAGACACCGACGATCGTCGATCTCGTGGTCCCTGCAATCCGTGGTCTCCGAGTGGTGTCCCAGTGCGAGGCCGCCGGGATCGAGAACATCTGGGTCCAGCCCGGTGCCGAGTCACGTGAGCTGTTGGAGAGACTCGAGAGCGGGCCTTTCACCTGGCTGGCTCACGCCTGCATCATGGTCAGAGCACGACCACTGACCACCACTTGAGTCTCCCGCCACCGGTGTTCTGCCCGATGCGGTCGCCGATGCCGTCGAATGGGCCAAGATCCAGTAGGTCCAACGGCCCCAATTGCGCGGTCCCGATGGGCTGAAGACGTCAGATTCTCTCGTTGAACAACTCACGGGCGATGATGTTTCGCTGGATCTCGGATGTCCCCTCATAGATGCGGGGCGCCCGAACCTCCTTGTACAGATGTGCGAGGGCCGAGTCTTCCTCGAGGCCACGGGCGCCCATCACCTGGATGGCCGTGTCCACCGCCCTCTGTGCCGCCTCCGTGGCGAACAGCTTCGCCATCGCCGCCTTTCCGGTGAGTGTCTCGTAGTCACCGGCGTCGTGAGCCGCCGCCGCCGAGTAGACCAGCAGCTCGGCGGCAGAGATGTCGGTCCGCACGTCCGCCAATTGGTGCGAGATCCCCTGGAAATCGGCGAGTGGTGACCCGAAGGCCGTCCGCGTCCGGGCATGGCTGACGGCAATCCTCAAAGCCTCCTCTGCCATGCCCACGGCAAAGGCGCCGACCGAAGGGCGGAACAGATCCAGGGTCTGCATCGCCACCCGGAATCCGTGGTCGACCTCACCGAGCACGTTCTCAGCGGGAACATGGACACCGTCGAGATGGAGCCGGCCCAGAGGATGGGGAGAGATCATCTCGATGACCTCACCACCCAAACCGGGCATGTCACCGGTGACGACGAAGGCGGTGACACCACGCGACCCGGCACCGGGTGTGGTGCGGGCGAACAACGTGTAGACGTCGGCGTCGGGGGCGTTGGAGATGTAGGCCTTCTCACCCGTGAGGCTGAAACCGTCGCCGTCGCGCTCGGCCACAGTGGTGAGAGCGGCGGCATCCGAGCCGGCGCCCGGCTCGGTGAGGGCGAATCCGGCCACCAGGTCTCCGGAGCGAATCCCCGGCATCAGACGGTCGGCGAGCGGCCCGCCGCCGTTGAGATGTATAGGGATCGCCCCCAGCCCCTGGACGGCGAAGGCCGTCTCCGCTTCGGTTGACACCCGTGATAGACCCTGTCGGATGGCACACAGGTCGGTGGCGGTGACCCCGTCCTCGGCAAACAGCCGATCGAAGAGCCCGTGATCGGCGATCGCCCGAACCAGGTCACGATTGACCCTGCCCGGCCGGCCCTGCGAGGCGACGTCGGTCAAGGCGTGGGCGATCCGTTCGCAGTCTTCCACGGTGGTCGGGGGCGCGGTCATGTGAGGAACATACCGCCCAGCCAGAACCCGGGGACGAATCGACGACGGCTCGTCGCCATGTCGCCGGTTAGCCTCGCGCTGTGAGCCCGTTTCGAGCCTCGGCCGCATTCACCGATTCCTGGGAGCATTTCGACTTCGAGCTGTCGGGTGGGGTGGCAACGGTGACTTTCAGCCGCCCGGAGCGGCTCAACGCCCTCACGTTCGACGTGTACGCCGACCTGCGCGATCTGCTCGACGAGGTCGAGCATCGGGGGGAGGTGCGGGTCATCGTCCTCACCGGGACCGGCAGGGGCTTTTGCTCAGGTGGTGACGTGAACGAGATCATCGGCGAGTTGCAGGACGCCGACAGCCGCACCCTCCTCGAGTTCACCAGGATGACCGGAGCGGTGGTGGAGCGATTGCGCCGCATCCCGATCCCGGTCATCGCTGCCGTGAACGGCGTTGCCGCCGGTGCCGGTGCGGTGCTCGCCCTTGCCGCCGATCTCCGTCTTCTCTCCGACTCGGCGTCATTCGAGTTCCTGTTCACCAAGGTCGGCCTTGCCGGGGCCGACATGGGCTCGGCATACCTCCTGCCCAGGGTGATCGGGCTGGGTCGGGCCAGTGAGCTGCTCCTGCTCGGGGAGAGAGTCGACGCCTCACGCGCGGTCGAGATCGGGTTGGCCACAAGGACGGTGCCCGACGGTGAGCTGCAGGCGGAGACGGCCAAGCTCGCCGGCGAGTTGGCGAGTGGGCCGGCACTGGCGTTTGGGGCCACCAAGATGCTGATCAGCCGCGAGCAGGACATGGATCTGGGCTCATCGATCGAGTTGGAGGCAGTCGCCCAGGCCTTGCTGATGACCAGTGCCGATCACGCCGAGTTCTATGCGGCGTTCATCGGGAAGCGACCCCCCGAGTGGAAGGGCAGATGAGCCGCCATCGGCTGATCAACCCCGATGGCATGCCGCCACCGATCGGATTCTCCCACGGAGCGTTGGTGGGGGATGGCCAGGCGCTTCACATCGCCGGCCAGACCGGTCATCATCCGGATCTCAGCATCGACGACGACCTGGTCGCCCAGTTCGAGGTCGCCTGCGCTTCGGTGGCCAGAGTCATCGACGAGGCGGGGGGCATGGTGACCGACCTCGTCTCGTTGACGATCTACACGACCGATGTCGAGGGCTACCGCGGCCGCCTGGACGAGATCGGCATGGCTTATCGCCGAGTCTTTGGAAAGCACTACCCGCCCATGGCGTTGATCGGTGTGGCCGAGCTCTTCGATCCGGCGTCGATCGTCGAGTTGGTCGCCGTCGCCGTGGTCCCCACCGGCTGACGATCGTTCACCCGAAGTAACCGGGCTGAAACAAACCCGAAACAAAGCCCGGGGAACCTTC
>JBAULI010000006.1:0-2618 GCA_049578105.1 Acidimicrobiia bacterium
CATCGATGAGGTCACATCCCCGCTCCTTCAACTCCCCGGCCAGCACAACGGCGTCGTCTTCGTCGAAGCCTCCCTCGACCCAGTCGGTGGCGGAGATTCGGACCGAGATCGGCTTCCCATCCGGCCACACCTCTCTCACCGCGGAAAACACCTCCAGTGGATACCTCATCCGATTCGCCAACGAGCCGCCGTACTCGTCGGTTCGTTGGTTGGCCAAAGGCGTGAGGAAGCTGGACAGCAGGTACCCGTGGGCGTAGTGCAGCTCGAGAAGGTCGAATCCGGCCCGGTCGCCCATCATCGCCGAGCGAACATGCTGATCGCGAACGACATCCATGTCACGGCGTGACATCTCGCGCGGCACCTGGCTGTCGGGCCGGTACCGGATCGGTGACGGGGCGATGATCTCCCAATTGCCGGTGTCCAGTGGTGCCGTGTCCTCCTCCCACATCAGCTTGGTCGACCCCTTCCGCCCGGAATGGCCGATCTGGAGACCCATCTTCGCCCTCGTCTGCTCGTGAGCGAACGCGACGATCCTCGCCCAGAAGTCGGCTTGACCCTCGTCCCAGATCCCGGTGCAGCCCGGGCTTATCCGGCCCTGAGGGGAGACACAGGTCATCTCGGTCATCACCAACCCCGCCCCACCCACGGCCCGGCTGCCGAGATGGACCAGATGCCATTCGTTGGGCATGCCGTCCACCGCCGAGTACTGGTCCATGGGAGAGACGACGATCCGGTTCTCAAGGATCAGGTCCCTGACCTGGAACGGATGGAACATGGGAGGGATCGACAGATCGACTGGTGACGGAGACCCATGCTCCGAGCCGGCGTACCAGCGGTCAACTTCGGACATGTATCCGGGGTCGCGAAGTCGAAGGTTGTCGTAGGTGATGCGCTGGCTGCGTGTGAGGAGGCTGAAGACGAATTGTTCGGGATCCATCTTCCGATAGCGATCGGCCCCCTCGAACCAACGCAGGCTGGCCTTGGCTGCGCGCTGGAGACTCTCGACTTCTGGTCGACGTGTCTCCTCGTAGCTCTCCAGGGCGGCGGTCAGGTCGGAACTGGCGGTGATCGCCGCGGCGAGGGCGATGGCGTCCTCCATGGCCAGCTTGGTCCCGGAACCGACCGAGAAGTGGGCGGTGTGGATCGCATCACCCACCAGAACCACATTTCCAGCATGCCATTTGGCGCAGGTGATGGTCGGGAATCGAAGCCACTTGGAGTTGTTGCCCACGAGGCCCCGCCCTTCGAGATGCTCGGCGAACAAGTCCTCGCATCGCCGCAACGCCAATTCATCGCTGACCCCTGGTGGGAAGACCTCGTCCTCGCTCCGATGGAGACCCAGGCTTCTCCACGTCTCCGGTGGCATCTCGACGATGAAGGTGCTCCCTTCGGGCCCGTAGGGATAGACATGGGCCCAAACCATCCCGTGTGGAGTGTCCTCGAAGATGAAATTGAAGCGATCGAACACCTTGGGCGTCCCAAACCAGATGTATTTGTTCACCCTCAGGTCGATGTCAGGCTCGAACTGGCCTTCCAGCTCGCGGCGGACGGTGCTGTTGGCCCCGTCGGCACCGACCAACAAGTCGGTTTCAGCCAGGTTCCCCAAGGAGCTCACCTCGGACCTGAAGCGCAGATCCACACCGAGCTCCAGGGCGCGGTCGGTCAGGATCTCCAGCAGGCGTCTGCGGCTGGAGGCGGCAAAGCCGTGACCACCGGAAACGATCGATCGCCCGTCGGGATGATGCACCACGATGTCACCCCAGTGACGGAAGCTGTCGACGAGATCGCGATACGAAGGCTCGTCGGCATGCTCGAAGTTGTCCAGGGTCTCGTCGCTGAAGACCACACCGAACCCATAGGCGTCATGAGGCACGTTTCTCTCATGGATGGTGATCGTGTGTCGTGGGTCTGCCTTCTTCAGCAGGATCCCCAGATAGAGCCCACCAGGGCCGCCACCGACGACCGTGATGTCCAAAGGCTCGCTTCTCATGTTGGCGGAGGCCAACGCTAGTGGGCGGATCTCAAACGTTCAGTGTGCCGACAAAGGAGTCCCACCAGCTGCCGAGGGCATCGAGGCCCCTTATCAGCGCCAAGGCGAAGAGGAGAATCAAGGCGACGATCAGGACGAACGTGGCCAGATTGCGGATCCGGTAGAGCTGACGCTGATCGTTGTCCTCCACATAGGAGGGCTCCACTGCCGGCGTAGGGGCCGTGTAGATGAATGGCTCGGGTGGAGCGAGATATGCCGGTTTGGGGGCAGGTTGAGTCGCCATGGCTCCTACGGTCTCGGGGCTCGAGACAGGAAACGGTTCGAAGTCGGCATCTGGTTCCCCGGCGCTTTCATCAGGCATTTCTTCCTCGACGTGCTCGAACGTCTCGCTCTCCAATGTCGAGTCGACATCGGTGCTGGGCGGTACGAGCTCGGTCGACGAGACGATACGCGCCTCTTCGTCGATTGTCGCCGGGATATCGACATCCGTCGGAGCAAGGCTGGCAAGGGCCTCCTCGACGGTGGGACGGTCCTCCACCACAGCCTCCTCCAAACCTGCCTTTTCCAGGAGCGATCGCTCGTCGAGGTCGAGAACCGCCGCCAGCGCCGAGATGACCCCGGTGTCCGT
>JBAULI010000007.1:0-3001 GCA_049578105.1 Acidimicrobiia bacterium
GACAGGCCCGCAGTCGCTACGGATCGAAGAAGGAGTCCTGATGCGGAGGGCACCGGCACAGAAGCGGAAGGTCGATCCGGACCCGGTATTCCGGAGCATCCTGGTGAGCAAGGTCATCAACAAGGTGCTGCTCAAAGGAAAGAAGAACACTGCGCGGGAGATCGTCTACACCTCGCTCGAGGTGGTGGAGCAGAGGACCAGCCAGGACCCGAGTGTGATCCTGAAGCGGGCGATCGACAACATCCGGCCCCAGGTCGAAGTCCGGTCGCGCCGCGTCGGTGGAAGCTCCTACCAAGTTCCGGTCGAGGTCCCACCCCGCCGTCAGGAGAGCCTCGCCATTCGGTGGCTGGTCAACTACGCCCGCCAACGTCGCGAGCCGACGATGTCGCTGCGTCTGGCCAACGAGATCCTCGACGCCTCCAACTACACCGGAGCAGCCGTCAAACGCAAGGAAGACGTCCACAAGATGGCGGAGTCCAACAAGGCCTTCGCCCACTACAGGTGGTAGCGCCTCGCTGAAGCGAGGTGGTGGAGTTTGCAAACAGGCCCCACCCCACGAGAGACAACAGATTTCACAACCCAGAACGTTCCGGGAGGCGGGCTCCACCATCCGAAGGGAGTCCGAACCACCGGAGAAGGCGACAGTTTCACTGAAGTGGGACTGCAACCTGGCCACCTGGTGGGCAGGCGTTCACAACCTCATAACGAGTCGGAGTAATAGAAGAAGAAATGAGCAACGGAAACGCTGCGCTATCGCATCTGCGGGAAGTCCCGTTGAGCCGTACCCGAAACATCGGGATCATGGCCCACATCGACGCGGGCAAGACCACCCTCACCGAGCGGATCCTCTATTACACCGGCCGTAACTACAAGATCGGTGAGGTCCATGAGGGCGCCGCCACCATGGACTGGATGGAGCAGGAGCAGGAGCGCGGCATAACCATCACCTCCGCCGCGACCACCTGTGTCTGGCACGAGCACCTGATCAACATCATCGACACGCCGGGCCACGTCGACTTCACGGTCGAGGTCGAGCGCGCACTACGCGTCCTCGACGGTGCAGTCGCGGTGTTCGACGGGGTCGCCGGTGTCGAGCCCCAGTCGGAGACCGTTTGGCGGCAGGCCGATCGCTATCACGTGCCCCGCATCTGCTTCGTCAACAAGCTCGACCGAACCGGTGCCGACTTCTACTTCGACGTCCAATCGATCATCGATCGTCTCGGCGCTCGTCCCCTGGTCATGCAGAGCCCGAACGGCACCGAGGCCGATTTCGTTGGAGTGGTCGACCTGGTCGAGATGAAGGCTCATATCTGGAAGGGCGACGACGGCAAGCAGTGGGACACGGCGGAGATCCCCGCCGGCCTGGTCGAGCGCGCCGCCGAGCACCGACTGAAGCTGCTCGAGACCGTTGCGGAGACTTCCGAGTCCCTTCTGGAGACCTACTTGGAGACCGGCGATCTGTCCGTCAAGGAGATCCAAGAGGGTGTGCGTCAAGGCACTCTTGCCCGCGACTTCACCCCTGTCTTCTGCGGCTCTGCGTTCAAGAACAAGGGCGTGCAGCTGTTGCTCGATGCGATCGTCGCCTATCTGCCCAGCCCGGCAGACCTCCCCGCCATCAAGGGATTCAAGCCCGGCGACGAGGAGGTCGTCATGGAGCGGAGCCTGGACGACAACGAGCCATTCAGTGCCCTCGCCTTCAAGATCATGTCAGACCCCCACGTGGGCAAGCTCACCTACTTCCGCGTCTACTCGGGTCATGCCTCGAAGGGCGAGACAGTCCTCAACACGACGACTGGCAACAGGGAGCGTCTCGGGAGGATTCTGCGGATGCACGCAAACTCCCGTGAAGACGTGGACGACGTCTTCGCCGGCGACATCGTCGCAGGCATCGGATTCAAGGCGACCACGACCGGCGACACGTTGGCCGATCCGGGTCACCCCATCCAGCTCGAGTCCATGGAGTTCCCGGCGCCGGTCATCTCGGTGGCAATCGAGCCGAAGACCAAGTCGGACGACGAGAAGCTCTCCGAGTCATTGCATCGTCTCTCCGAAGAGGACCCGACCTTCCTCGTGAGGACCGACGACGAGACCGGGCAGACGATCATCTCAGGGATGGGCGAGCTCCATCTGGAGATCCTGGTCGATCGCCTGCTCCGCGAGTTCAAGGTCGACGCCTCGGTCGGCAAGCCACAGGTCGCATATCGCGAGACGATCCGTCGCTCGGTCGAGAAGGTCGAGTATCGCCATGTCAAGCAGTCGGGGGGCAAGGGCCAGTACGGGCACGTTGTCATCAACCTGGAGCCCACCGGCCCCGGTGGCGGCTACGAGTTCGTCGACCAGATCAAGGGTGGCCGCATCCCCCGTGAGTACATCCCCTCGGTCGACTCCGGAATCGAGGAGGCCCTGGATCAGGGGATCGTGGCCGGGTATCCCCTCGTCGACGTGCGGGCCGTCCTGACCGACGGGTCGTATCACGACGTCGACTCGTCTGAGATGGCGTTCAAAATCGCCGGATCGATGGCACTTCAGGAGGCGGCCAGGAAGGCGGGCGTCAAGCTGCTCGAGCCGGTCATGGAGGTCGAAGTGACCACACCCGACGAGTACATGGGCGACGTCATCGGCGACCTCAACTCCAGGCGCGGCAAGGTGGAGGGAATGACCCAGCGCGGCAACAGCCAGGTGGTGCGGGCTCAGGTCCCCATGTCCGAGATGTTCGGCTATGCCACCGACCTCCGGTCCAAGACTCAGGGCCGGGCCACTTATTCAATGCAATTTCACTCTTATCAGGACGTTCCCGACTCGATAGCGGAAGAGATCGTGGCGAGCCGGCGTGGACCGTCTTGAGGGCAATACAGGAACTATTGGGAAAGAGATAGAGGAGCCGGAGTATGGCTAAGGCGAAGTTTGAGCGTACGAAGCCTCATGTGAATGTGGGGACGATGGGTCATATTGATCATGGGAAGACGACGTTGACGGCTGCGATTACGCGGGTGTTGGCTGA
>JBAULI010000008.1:0-8722 GCA_049578105.1 Acidimicrobiia bacterium
GACCGAGACCACCGCCGGGTCTGCACCGAGCGCCGCCACTGCGATGGGAGCACCGGCCAAGAGCAGCTGGGAGGCGGCGGTTCCCCCTACGTAGCCTCCAAGGAACTTCGAGGCCGGTGCCGCCGGAGCCCGACTCTCCCCTGTGTCGTGACGCCACCAGCGCATGCCGACGACGGCGAATCCGCCCAGCACCATTGCCCAGCCGAGCGACTCGGCAGAAGCGACCAGCTGGATGGCGACTATCCCGGCCACGAGACGGACCACCGTCTCCACGATCAGGACCCAGCCCACGTCGGCGAAACGGCGTCGCCCGGCGAGCACGCCCTTGGCGAAGAAGAGCAGGGCATATCCCACCAGAAGAAGGACGATCTGGGCGATGTACTGCCAGCTTCCCTCGAAAAGGGAATCGAGCGTAAGCCAAACGAACCCGCCGCCGATGAGACATCCCAAGCCCGTGATCACTGCGGTGGGCTTCATATCGGACGGAATGGCCTTACGGCCCCTGGCGACTTCGCGGGTCACGTATTGCTCGACAGGGACCATGAGCACCGTGGCGAGGATGAAGAAGACGGTCCAGAGCAGCCCGATGGGAGCGAAGGCATGGGTGCCTAGGGCACGGCCCCCATACACCTGAAACACATAGGCACCGATGGCGCCGATCAGGCCACCGGTGATCATGAATGTGGTGCCCGGTGCTCGGAACCCACGCCGATCGCCGGCGGTGGGCAAAGTGCTCATCTCGCTCCTGCCCCGGTGAGCACCGTCCAGATGCTCTTCCAAAGGACCCTCAGATCCATCACCGGGGACATGTGCTTGATGTAATAGAGGTCATACGTCAGCTTCTCGATGGTGTCAGCTTGATCATCGGCATACCCGTAATTGACCTGAGCCCAACCGGTCACACCGGGACGAACCAGATGTCGATGGTCATAGAACGGTATCTGCTCGCGAAAGGCCCTCACGAACGGAACTTGCTCGGCGCGTGGCCCCACCAGGCTCATCTCGCCCTTTAGGACATTCCAGAGTTGAGGGATTTCATCCATGCGCGACTTGCGGAGGAATCGGCCACCCCGGATCACCCTCCGATCGTCTGGGTCGGCGAATCTGGGGCCATCCTTCTCGGCATCCTCATCCATGGTCCGGAATTTGTACATGACAAACGGCTCGCCCCCGTATCCGATACGTCTTTGCCGAAACATGGCGGGGCCGCTCGTCGCCAGCTTGACGTATAGCCCGACCAACACGCCCAGAGGGACCCACAGGGGAATGAGCAGCGCGGCGACGACGGTGTCG
This sequence comes from Acidimicrobiia bacterium, assembly GCA_049578105.1. Lineage (GTDB taxonomy): Bacteria > Actinomycetota > Acidimicrobiia > Spongiisociales > ZC4RG35 > JARDZU01. The sequence continues at coordinate 1,294 of JBAULI010000008.1, forward strand.
AAGACTCGTTTGCCGGGGAGCCACGGGGCGACCTCGAGCAGGGGCGCCGATATCTCCCAACCCTCGGCGAGGTGGACCAGTGGCACACGCCCGGTGTGCTCTTCATAGAGGGTCGTGAAAGGGCGGATGTTGTAACCGGCCACGTCGCAGGACGAGATGAATTGGGCGACTCGCTCGGAGAGGACGACCCGGAGGTCGACCGCCATGGTGACATCGCGATCGGGCAATTCGAGCGGACCATCGGTCTTCGGATCGAGCACCCACACCACGTCTGCGTGCGGAGACTCCGCAAGGTCGTCGGCCAGCTTCTTCTCCGCTGTGATCAGCGCCACGCGCTCGGTCCAGGGCCGTCTGCGACGGAGTGCACGATGCCCGGTCGCCAACAGCAGCCACCCGGCGCCTGTGATGAGGAGGAACGACCGGGAGAAATAGGGAGCACGCGCGAAGACGATGAGCAGAGAGCTGAGCGCCCCCGTTCCCAAAAAGATGGCCAACATCCGCCCGTAGGTGGGTCGTGGCACCCCGTGACCCGACATCTGGGTTGTCACGATGGACATGAAGACCAACGACACCAGGAGGGCGCTGATCATCGGGTACACGGGTTGCCCGTTGACCGAGTTGGGAGGGATGGCCTTCTCGAAGACGAAGAGCGAGGCGCTCATGACGGAAATTACGAGCGCCAGGACGTCGGTCAACCCAACCCAGAACAGAAACCTGCTCCGCATGGGGAGGATGGTAGGGAAGAAAGGTGTCTTTTACCCGATCCGGGCCAAGGTCCGTGCCAATTCGATCAAGGTCCGGACTCCCACTCCAGAGGCACCCTTGACCCGCTCGCCCGCCGTCTCCCTGGATCTCGCCGGGCCGGCGATGTCCAGATGCGCCCATGGAGCATCTCCGGCGTAGTGGGACAGGAAGAGAGCGGCAACCACGGCCCCGCCGTAGCGACTTCCCGAGATGTTCTTGATGTCTGCGATGTCCGACTCCAGGGACTTCTTGTAGTCCTGATAGAGAGGCAGCTCCCAGAAGTCCTCACCCGCCACCGAGGCGGCGGACAGGATTTGGGATGCCAGCTCGGGGTCCGAGGAGAAAATGGCACCGATCTTGTCTCCGAGGGCGACACGGGCGGCACCGGTCAAGGTGGCGACGTCGACGATCATGTCGGGCTCATATCGACGGACTACCCCGAGCCCGTCGGCGAGGATCAATCGTCCTTCGGCATCGGTGTTCAACACCTCGATCGTCGGGCCATCGACGGGTTTGAGGACATCGCCCGGCCGGGTGGCGTTCCAGCCGACGGCGTTGTCGGTCAGGGGGATGACGGTGGTCACTGTGACCGGGAGGCCGAGTTTCGCAATGGCGATGGTGGCCGCAGCCACGGTCGCGGCCCCCGACATGTCGTCTTTCATCTCCTCCATGAAGGCTGCCGTCTTCAGCGACAGTCCTCCTGAATCGAAGGTGATGCCCTTGCCCACCAACCCGAGATGGCTCACCGAGCTGGTTGGTATGTGACGGATGATCACAAGCCGCGGTGGCCGATCGGACCCGGCGGCCACCCCGAGTAGGGCGCCAAGGCTCTCTTCGACGATGCGTTGTTCGTCCCACAACTCGACATCCAGCCCGGCATCCACTGCCGAGCCCTGGATGAGGAGGGCGAGCTCGCTCGGCGCCTTGTCCTTCGCAGGGGTGTTGATCCAATCTCGAGCCATATTCGTGGCGTTCGTCGCCTCGAGGGTCTCGGCTACCGCGTCGTCGTCGGCGTCGATTATCTCCAACGTCTCGAGAGCCAGAACCTCCCCCTCGGTCTTGTATCTCCGATATTGATAGGAACCGAGAGCCGCTCCCTCCACGACGGCTCGTAGGGACCCTTCGATGTCCAGCCGGCCCAAATCGGTGACTGCTCGCGGTGTCTTGATGGCGCGAACGGCATTGCCCATGGCCGACCGGAGGGTCTCGAACCCAACTTCCTCGCCGAGACCTACCAGAACCAGCATCTCGGCCCGGTCATGCGGCACCGCGGCCACCTGACCGGTCTTCCCCTCGAATTTCACGAAGTCGAGCAGAGACTCGTCGATAGCGGCTATCAGCTCTTCATCGCCCGGCAGAGGCTGACGACCGGCAAGCACACCGGCAACGAGAGTGGCCCCTGAAAGGTCGATGTCATCTCTGACTGAGCGTATTTCCACCTTTTTTCCCCTCAACTCGAAAACGGGCCCAGGCCGGCCACGAGCACTCGACCCAGGAAGACGCCGCCCAGGGTGGTTAACACCGCCAGATAAGACAAGCCGGTGGCGGCCATGACGCCGGCATATGCCGGATAGCGAAGAGCAGCGATCACGGCTCCCATCATGACGGCGGAGGTGCCCATGAGGACGAAGAACGCGATCGTGGCGCCTCCCCCGGGCAAGCCGGCGGCGGACAGCACGAGTGTGTCCAGCCCCAGACCGGCAATCCCGGCCACCGCCAAGGCGCGAAGCGCCCAGCGTGGCAGCCGCGGGTCTATCAGGTACCAGTGGCCGAGCAACATCTCACCGGTCACACCCCCGAGCGCAACGGTTGCCGACACCACCGGGATCCACGACGAGAGCTGAGCCGATTGAATGCCCAGCGCCATGGCCGCGGCAACCTGGATCAGTCCGGAGACCTGTCGATTCCTGGCCCACAGCAGGCCGAGGGCGAGTAGCAGCAGTCCTGCTCGCGCCCACCAAGGGTCCGCCGAGAAAACGCCGACCAGAGAAACGAGCGCGGCGACAGAGGCGGTCAGCCATGTGAAGCCCGGCCCGACGATTCGAGCGAGTGCAACCAAGCCAGAGATCAGTGCGAGGCCGGCACCCCATGCCACGAGGATCACCTCGGGAGAGGCAAGTGAGGTGAGGTCCTGAGGCACGGCCGATGATCATATGTCGGATCAATCCATGAACCGGTAGACCACGGAGTCGGTCACCTCCACGTCGATCACGACGGGGTCCGGCTCGGTGAGACTCAACAGACCCGCCAGATCATCCCCCGTGGGCTGACGCTTGCCGTCCTCGACGAGGACCATGAATTTCATCTCACCCACCAGATTCCCCACTGCCACCTCTGGCTCCTCGTCCGATCTGAAGACGTCGCTCGAGCATTCCGAGTAGTAGGTGATCTGAGGTGTGTACGACGTCATGACCCCACAGCTCTCGTCGGCGGCCTGGTCCGAGACATCGAGGCCGGCGAGCTCGATCGATTCATTGGACGCAGCACGATGCTCGACCAGGTTCCTGACGCTCGCTGCACTCAAGGCAAGCGAGCCCACGATCAGGACCATCAACGCCCAGCCGAGCCGAATGGCCGACCGGTGCGGCCAGAAGTTCTCCCGGATGGCCATGGCTGCGGCGGCCACGATCAATGCCATCGGAAAGAAGACGAACCTTGGCTCGCCGTGCGAGAGGATGCCCAGCGCGAGTATCTGCGCAACTGCCGGCAGGAGCAGGAATAGGAATCGATCGCGTCTAAACGTGTCTTTCCACGAATAGGCCAGACCGATCAGCGCAAACCCGATGGCGGGCACACCGATCAAACCGGCCAATTGCCACGGAGCCATGTGGACGTAGTCGACGAGACCTTCACCAAGGTACGCCCTGCCCGAGACCTCACTGGTATACGTGAGGATCCCCCACGGGGAACCGCGGAGCTCCATTGCCAGGGCAAAATGTGGGATCAAGCCAATGATTCCCAAACCTGAGAGGGCCAGGATCGGTCCCGGCCTTTGCCTTATCTGCGGCCACCACAAGACCAGGACGGTCAATGCGATGAGACCGAAGCTGAGGATCGACTGGTATCTCATGTAGAAGGCGGCCAACGCCGGTGGCAGCACCCAGAGCAACTTGTATGTCGGTCGTTGTCTCGAACCGAGCTGACCCCAGACGACCACCATGCACCAAACCAACAGTGCCGCAGCCGGAACGTCGCTGAGATACTCGGTGCTCCTCCTCAACAGGGCAGGGCCGGCGATGACGGCGACCGACGCCATTGCAGCCGCCGTCGCGTCGGACATCCTCTGTACAAGAGCCCAGATTCCGACAACCAGACCGATGGCGCCAATCAGACCCAGAAGCCTCAGACCCGGCTCGGCTCCGCCCAGACCCAGCACCACATAGCCGTAAACAGACATTCCTACCCCGCGATGCGGAGCCCAGCCTGTTCCCGGCGTGCCGAGGAGCCACTGTTTGGCTTTCAAGCCGTATGCAGACTCATCGTGACCGAGGGCGCCGCCCTGGAGGATCAAAGGGAGGAGTATGAGCAGCAGGATGCCAATGACAACCCCTCCGTATGCAAACCAGTGCCACCTCGTCCTGGGAATCCTCTCACCGGCCACGATCCAGAGGACGCCGCCCATGGCACCAACGACGAGTGACACCTCCAACCAGCCGAATCCCGTGATCAGCCCGAGCACGATGCCCGCCACTCCGGCCGACGAGGCTCCAAAGAGGGAAGGTTCGCGCGATCCCTTGGGGATGAGGCCGACCATGACGCCACCCAGCGTTGCCGTCGCGAAAACCCATATCGATCCGCCCCGGGACACGCCGGCGATGATCAGGGCAGCGAAGATGAGAGATCCGAACAACGACCCGAGCAGCCCGCCACGCAAGAAGTCGAGTGCCCGTTTCATCCCTTCACGTTATGCGCCGATTGCAAACACGGCCCGTCCACCGGCTGGGAAGATGGCTCCGTGACGGAAATGCCTCGAGTCGATGTGATCATCCCGGCCGCCCGGGCAGCCGAAACCCTGGCCACGGCCATCGACTCAGTCCGAGCCCAGGACTACCCGAACCTGGGCGAGATCATCGTCGCAGCCTCGGATGCCGAGTCGGCCGAGATCGCAAGGGATGCCGGAGCCCGGGTGATCGCCAACCCAAGCGGGAGGACGGCAGCCGGCCTTAACCTCGCCATCGAAGCGACCACGGCTGAGATCGTGGCCCGTGTCGACTCACAAGCCAGGATCCCTCCCGGCTACCTGACCCGAGCGGTGGCCACCCTGGAGTCCTCCGGTGCCGAGAACGTCGGTGGCATGCAGATCCCGATCGGGGTGACCGGCTGGGAGAAGGCGATCGCGGCCGCCATGGCGTCGCCGTTCGGCGCCGGCGACGCCAGATATCGGATCGGGGGCACGGCCGGACCGACGGACACGGTCTATCTGGGCGTGTTTCGGAGCAGCACCCTGGACCGTTTGGGCGGGTACGACGAGGAGTTCATCCGAAATCAGGACTACGAGTTGAACCATCGGATACGCGAGAGCGGTGGGATCGTCTGGTTCGACCCCGAGCTGCAGGTCTCCTATCGCCCGCGCGGCTCTCTCCGTGACCTGGCACGGCAATACTTTCAATACGGTTCATGGAAGCGCAAGTTCTCCCGGCGCCACCCGGGGTCACTTCGGTGGCGACAGATCGCCCCACCCCTCGCCGTGACGGCGCTCGTCGTGTCATTGGTCGGGGCAATCTGGTGGAGACCCTTCCTGCTGGTGCCCGCCGTCTACATCGGATCCCTGGTCGTGATCGGCCTCGCGCAGATCCCCAGAATCCGCTGGGCCGCCCTCGGCGTGCCGCCCGCACTGGCGACGATGCATCTCAGCTGGGGTCTGGGGTTTCTCCTCGGGTGAGCAGCCTGGAATAGAAGGCCCTCACCTCGCTCTCGGGCCAGTTGAATCGCACGCGCATTTCGCTCGATTGCTCGGTCGCTGCCGCCCGGACCCCCGGGCTCATCATTTCCGTTACCGCATCAGCCATCGCCTGAACATCGCCGGGCGGAACGAAGGCGACGGCGGCGAGGCCGGACAAGACTTCACGTGTCCCGGGCAGATCGGTGGCGACGACGGGCACCCCCATGGCCAGGTACTCCAGGACCTTGGTCGGCAAAGACATGCGGTAGTTCGGCTCATCCCGGAGTGGCGAGAGCCCGACGGCTGCCCCGGCCAGCCGGTCGAGGGCCTCAGGGTTCGAGAGCCGTCCCGTCAATTCGATGGAATCATCGATCGACAGGAGAGTCTCTCCCAGACCCGCATCGAAGCGGCCGATCGCCACGAGAGGCACACCTGCCTCCAGACAGGCCCGCGCCGCGTCCTCGATGCCCCGGGCCTCGGTGATATCCCCGACGTAGATCGCGAACCCGGCGCCATTGGGCTTCACCGGAGGAAACGAGGCGGTGCGCGGAAAGTTGGGAAATACGACATGCTCGTGGCGAAACAACCGCTGATAGCCCGGCTCGGCCAAGGTCAGCGTGAGGGTCATCTCGGCCAGCCGGTAGAGAGCCCTGGCCAGCGAGCGGGCGAAGGGCTTGAGCCATCCCGGGATTCTGTCCTTCGAGCTGATCTGGCCGGCCAGGTCCTCGTGGACGTCGAAGACGACGAGAGATCGGCGTAGGAGACGCGCCACGACACCGGCAGGAACCGTCTCGGGATCATGGAGGACCACCAGGTCGAAATGTCCTCCGAGGAGTAGCCCAAATGCTTTGATGTTCCGCCTCACTCGGCTCCCCGGCAGCAAGATCCACTCGACACCGGTGAGATCGGTGGGCGCTGGCGCTCGGGTTGCATAGGTGATGTTGCCCAGGCCGGACAGGCTCCGGATCAGCCGCTCGCGGATTCTGGTGTCGTCGGAGGCGTGGACCGTGGTCAGGACCAGAATCTCCGGCCCAGTCATAGGGCCTCTACGTTCTCCGCCGCGATCCCGAGTCGCCTGTAGACCCCGCGGGCATCGAAGACGAGGGGCACGACACTTGCGATCGACTCGTAGGGCAGGTCGTCGTGATCGGTCAATATCGCAGCCAGCGCGTAGCCCGAAAGGTCCTCGCTCGCCGCGACGAAACCGTGCTTCTCGATCCTCTCGGCATCGATGTGTGGATCGAAGATCTCGATATCGGCACCCCGGGCCGCCAGTCGCCGGGCCACGTCCAGGGACGCCGATTCCCGGTCGTCGGACACATTGGGCTTGTAGGCGATGCCGACGACGAGTATCCGACTGCCACGCACCGCCAAACCTGCGGAGTTGAGGAGGTCGGCGATCCGCTGGGCGGTGTAGTCCGGCATATGTGTGTTGACCTGATCGGCCGTCTCGATGAAGCGTGTCGCGAAATTGGCCTCGCGGGCGCGCCAGGCGAGATATTGGGGATCGAGTGGGATGCAGTGACCTCCCACGCCGGGGCCTGGATAGAAGGCCTGGAATCCGAAAGGCTTGGTGGCGGCGGCATCGATGACTTCCCAGATGTCGATACCGAGCTCGTGGCTCAACTGGGCGACTTCGTTGATCAGACCGATGTTGACCGCCCGATAGGTGTTTTCCAGGAGTTTCGAGAGCTCGGCGGCCCGAGCCGAGCTGATCGGGTGCACGGAGGGGACGAGACGCCGATACGCCGCCACTGCCACCTCGCCCGACGCCGGTGTCACGCCACCGACGACTTTGGGGAT
>JBAULI010000009.1:0-1828 GCA_049578105.1 Acidimicrobiia bacterium
CCCGATTGCGAAAAGGGGGCGGAGCCACCCTTCGGCGCCATCTATGAGCTGCCGATGGTCGTCGACGAGGGTCTGGAGAACGAGCAGATCACGTTCAATGCCGGGTCACACGACGAGGCGATCACCATCGCACGCACCGACTACATGGAACTGACCAAAGCCCGGGTGGCCGACTTGACCACCAGGCATTAACCGGGCTCAGCGAGCCGGGATCGTCGCCTCGAAGACTGTCCGGTCATCCACCCTGCGGTATTCGAGATGGCCGCCCATGAGGTGGGTCAGTTCGCGGCATATCCACAAGCCGACGCCGACACGGGCAGGACCGTCCGCGGTGGGGCCGCTGGTGTACTGATCGAAGGCCGACTCGGCCAATTCCTCGGGGAGCCCGACACCATGGTCGATGACCTGAACGGCAGCCCCGGTTTCATTGGATACCACGTTGACCCGAACCGGCTCGGCGCCGTGGGTGAGGGCATTACTGAGGAGGTTGCGGACGATCTGACGGAGACGGGCCGGGTCGCCGACACCGGTCACACTCCGGTCGCCGGTGACCGTGATCGAGGTGCCACGGGTGCCCATCGACTCGCAGACCTGAGCCACGTTGGCGCTGATGTTGACCGGGACCTTGGCCACGACCAGCTCGCCCAATTCGGCCCGGGCCACGGTGAGCAGGTCTTCGACGATCCCGGCAAGGTCCCAGGCCTGGTCGGTCATGTCCCGAACCATCGCCTCCCGAGCGGGATCTTCCAGACCGGCCTCCGGGTCGGACAGGAGGTTGGCGTATCCGATCACTGCGGTGAGGGGTTGCTTCAGCTCGTTGCTGATAGAGGCGAGGAAGTTGCTCCGGTAGCGGATCAGGTCGACCAGGGTCCGGCCCGCCTCGGAGATGCCGGTGATGTTCTGGAAGACCAGGAGGGTGTTGGGGACCGAGCTGAGCCGCTTGGCGGTGACCCGGAACAGATCGGTGCCGGCGTGATGCTCGGCGATGGCGCCACCGGTCAACTCGGCGTTCTGGACGAGGGCCCGGATCACCTCGACGGCCTCGGGGTCGAATGCGTCCTCGAGACGTGTGCCCACGTCCGCCCTCTCCCGGAACAGGGTCGATCGGGGGCGGTTCACCGAGACGAGGCGGAAGTCGTCGTCCACCTGGATGATCACCTGGGGCAACGCCGCCAGGACTTCCTGGGCACCAGGGCTCAGGTCGGTCCGCGCCGAGTCGACGGCCAGGTTCTCCTCTGAGTTCTCTATCTCGTTCAATGGCTCAACTTCCGGGGACTACCCAACGTGAACGCGAAAAGCCGAAGCCCCGTCGATGAATCGACGGGGAGACGACAACTCTGTAAAACGAGGCGTGAGCCTCAGGTCATCTGGCTACCCGATGCCAGGGCGGGCAATGCCACGGCGAGGGCGCTCATCACTGCGATAACGATGACGGTCAGACGGCGACGCATGGGGACCTCCTTAGCCCTATCTGCTTGTCCAGCGTTGACTATGGAGGGGGACCGTCTATCAGCTGTCTCAGCGGGTGATGGCGGTCACCCCAAACCTTCCGTCATGAGACGCGACGCCGCTGACCCCGTGTCATGACGTCGTGACCAGCCTTGCGCAGGGCGGTCAGATCGCGCCGCACCGTGGAACCGCTGACACCGAGTGCCTTGGCGAGGTGCTCGATGGTCGGAATAGCCCCAGCCTGTTGAGCTTCGGATAGGAGGCGGAGGATCTGTTGCTGTCGGCGCTCGTGGGCTAGATCCGCACGATGGTCGTCGGGGTGTTCAACAGTCCAGACGACATTGAGCAAGTCCTCCGCTCCCAACGAACGACCCATCGG
>JBAULI010000010.1:0-28843 GCA_049578105.1 Acidimicrobiia bacterium
GTCGACGTGAGGGACCCGAGGACCCGCAGCTTCGGCCACATCGACCCCGAGAACATGGAACCGGCGCAGCAGACCCAGGACCGCCTGGCGCTGAGCGCAAGCATGCGAACCGCCCTACTCGTCTACAGCGGGATCAGCGTGAAGATGATGGTCGACTCCGACCTCGGCGCCGACCTCTCGACGATGTTCATGGTCCAGTACGAGCCGAACGGGTTCGCAGGAGCACATGATCACCCGCTGGAAGAGGCCTATCTCATCCTGGAGGGAGAAGTCGAGGCCAGCTTCGACGACGAGGTGTACCGGCTCGAGGCCGGGGACGTCGCATGGGCCGGTGTTGGCTGCGTCCACGCCTTTCGAAACATCGGCAAGGGGAAGGTTCGATGGCTGGAGACCCAGGCACCACAGCCACCGCCACGACACTCGTATCGATTCGACCGCGATTGGTCGTATCTGACAGAAGCGCTCGCCGCCGACGACAGCCGGGCCACGGACTCGTAGAGGAGAAAGGAGCAAGAGATGGACGAATTTCCGGTTGCAACAAGCCCAGCACCGGGGGTCATGGGTGTCGATTGGGAGGTCCGGCTCGATTTCGAGCGTCTGCGTCGATACCGGATCGATCGGGTTCGCACCATGCTCGAGGAGTTCGACCTCGGGGCCGTGCTCCTCTTCGAGACTTCCAACATTCGCTATGCCACGTCCACTCAGATCGGATATTGGGCCTTCAACAAGGGTGAGCGCTATGCCCTGGTGACCCGTGAGGGACGACCGCGTATCTGGGACTTCGGATCGGCCGCCAAGGCACACCGTCTTCAGTTGCCGCACATGTTCGACCACGACAACTCCGTCGGCGGGAACACCGGACTGCAGGGGGCGATCGGGCCGGAGACCGGGCTCCACTCCCGTGCGGCTGCCGAGATCAAATCGGTGCTCGCCGCCGAAGGGCTCGCCGGAGAGCGCTTGGGCGTCGACCTGGCCGAAACCGGTGTGTTTCTGGCATTGCAGACGGAAGGGCTCAACGTGGTCGACGGTCAACAGGCCATGATGCGGGCCAGGGAGATCAAGAGCCCCGACGAGATCGTCCTCCTCACGCAGGCGTGCGCGATGGTGGACGGCGTCTATCACGACATCTACGAGGCGTTGAAGCCGGGTGTCCGCGAGTCCGACATCGTTGCGCTGGCTCACAGCCGGCTCTTCGAGATGGGCTCTGAGTTCGTTGAGGCGATCAACTCCATCGCCGGGGAGCGCTGCAGCCCTCACCCCCACGTCTTCTCGGATCGGTTGATCCGGCCCGGGGATCAGGCCTACTTCGACATCATCCACGTGTTCAACGGGTATCGGACCTGTTACTACCGCACCTTTGTCGTGGGGCGGGCCACCCAACCGCAGCGGGATGCCTTCAAACAGTCCCGGGAATGGATGGATGCCGCCATCGACCTGGTCAAACCCGGTGCGAGCACCGATCAGATCGCCAAGGTCTGGCCGCGTGCTGAGGAATTCGGCTTCGAGGACGAGATGGACGCCTTCGGGCTCCAGTTCGGGCACGGCGTCGGGGTCGGCCTCCACGAGCGTCCCATCATCAGCCGTCTCAACTCCCTCGAGTCACCCGTGGAGATCCAGGAAGGGATGCTCTTCGCCCTCGAGACCTACGCCCCGGCGTCCGACGGTCGCTCTGCGGCACGCATCGAAGAAGAGGTCGTCGTGACAGCCGACGGCTGCAAGGTGATAACGCTCTTCCCTTGTGAAGAGCTGATGGTGGCGAATGCCTACTGATCCGAGGTACGACTACGCACTCCGGGAGCCCCGGCTCCCCCGACCGGTCGACACCTCGTTGGCGAGCGCCGACATAGACCTCGACCGCCGACTGGGCATGTATCGAAAGCTGCACGAGCTGAGACAGTTCGGCAAGCGCGCCCACGACCTGTTCCTACAGAATCTGGTGAAGGGCACGACACACCTCTCTCTTGGGATGGAGGCGATCGCCACCGGGTTCGGGGCCGCGATGCAACCGGGCGACTACACCTTCGCCACCTATCGCGGCCATGCCCACGCCCTGGCCAGGGGGATGGGCTTGGGCGAGGCAATGGCCGAGCTTCTCGGGCGGGAAAACGGCGTTCTCGGTGGTAAGGGCGGTTCGATGCATCTCACCGATGTGTCCAAGGGGATGATGGGCTCCTACGCCATCATCGGCGCCCATCTGTGTGTCGCCAACGGTGCTGCGTGGTCGGCGCAGATGAGGGGAACCGATCAGGTTGCGGTCTGTTTCTTTGGGGACGGCACCACCAACATCGGCGCCTTCCACGAGGCGCTCAACATGGCCAAGATCTGGAATCTCCCGGTCGTGTTCGTCTGTGAGAACAACCTCTATATGGAGTACACGCCGATCGACCTGATCACGGCAGTCGCCAACCCGGCCGCCGATCGGGCGTCGTCGTACGGGCTCGAGCCCATCGTCATCGACGGCAACGATCCCGACGCCGTCTACCTGACCGCTCGAAAGGCATTGGCCAGGGCGCGCTCTGGCGACGGCCCGACCCTGGTCGAGGCCACCACCTACCGCTCCGGTGGCCACTCGAGAGCCGATCCGGGCAAGTACCGGCCGGCGGCCGAGGTCGAGGCATGGAAGCAACGCGACCCGATACCCGTGTATCACGACCGTCTGCTCAGCGTCGGAGCACCCGAAGCGCGTCTGAGTGCCATCGAGCGTGAGGTCGCCGAGGCGATCGACGCCGCCACCGAGTTCGCCAAGGCGGGCCGAGAGCCAGGATTCGACTCACTGCTCACCGAGGTCTATGCCGACGGAGGCTCGAGATGGCGGAACTGAGCTATCGGGAGGCGGTGGCCCATGGCATCGCCCAGGAGATGAGACGTGATCCTTCCCTGGTGATGCTGGGCGAGGACATCGCCGCCGCAGGTGGCGTGTTCAAGACGACGGTCGGGCTTCTCGACGAGTTTGGCCCGAGCCGGGTCCGGGACACACCGATCTCGGAACAAGCGATCCTCGGTGCAGCGATGGGGGCGGCGATGACCGGCATTCCCGTGATCGCCGAGATCATGTTCTCCGACTTCATCGCGGTCTGCTTCGACATGCTGGCGAACGAGATCGCCAAGAGCCGCTACATGACCAATGGCCAGGTCACATTCCCACTCGTCATCCGAACCGCGAACGGCGGCGGTGCCCGCTTCGGGGCACAGCACTCCCAGTCGGTAGAGAACTGGTGCATGATGATTCCCGGGTTGAAGGTGGTCGCTCCGTCGACCCCCGAGGACGTGGTGGGTCTGATGGCGGCGGCGGTCCGTGATCCAGACCCGGTGGTCTTCTTCGAGCACAAGTCACTCATGGCGACCAAGGAGTCGGTGCCCGAGGGCGAAATCGTCGATGAGCTGGGGAAGGCACGGATCGTGCGCAACGGGACCGACGTGACTATCGCCGCTCTGGCCCTGATGGTGCCGAGGGCGCTGGAGGCGGCCGAGCTCCTGGCCGAAGACGGGATATCGGCCGAGGTGATCGACGTTCGCTCCCTCGTCCCCCTCGACACCCGGACATTGCTCGACTCGGTGGCCCGTACCGGCAGGTTCTTCACCGTCGAGGAGAACCCGAGGCTGTGCGGATGGGGAGCCGAGCTCGTCTCGATCATCTCCGAGGAGGCGTTCTGGGACCTCGACGGCCCCAGCATCAGGATCACCACCCCCCACATACCGCTTCCGGCTGCCGCAGCCCTCGAGGACCTGGCCCTCCCCTCCACCCAGAGGATCTATGAGACGGTCGCCAAGTCGGTCGACTCGGGAGTGGGTGTTTGAGCTCCAAGTTCCTCCTTCGCGGGGGCTGCGTCCTCACCCTCGGGGCCCGGACACCCAACTTCGAGCGCGCCGACGTGCTCATCGAGGGTGACACCATCTCCGAGATCGGGCCTGGGTTGCGGTCCAGGGACGCCGAAGTGGTGGACGCCGTCGACACCATCGTGATGCCCGGTTTCGTCGACGGGCATCGGCACCTGTGGCGATCGCTTTTCCGGAATCAGGGTGAGTTGGATCCGGAAGGCGCCGGGCGGGACGAGAAGGCGGGGTACGGGCGCCACTACCGACCCGACGACGTGTACGCCGCCGTCTTGATCGGGCTCCTCGGGGCGGTGGAGTCGGGGATCACCACCGTCGTCGACTGGTCCGACATCGCACCCGAGCCCGGGCACATCGAAGCGGCACTGCAAGCCCGGGCCGATGTCGGGGTCCGGACGGTCTACGTCTACTCCACACCGGCATGGGCCCGGGGCCGGGTCGACCACGGCTCGGTGCTTCGGGAGATACAGGCCAAGGCCGAGTCGCTTGGATTGCCCATGACACTGGCGGCCGGTCTGGATGACCCGACACCTTCGGCGATCGACCAGGTGACAGCCGACTGGGGCTCTGCGCGGCGATCGGGCTTGCGAGTCCACGCCCACGCGGGCTGGGACGAGACGACAGCCGGGGTGATCGCCGAGTTGGGCAGGCGCGATCTCCTGGGCACCGACGTGACCCTCATTCATTGCTCGCATCTCACGGAAGGCGACCTCGATGCCATCAAGTCGAGCGAGACCGGCGTGGTGCTGACCCCCTCCAGCGAGATGGCCGCCGGCGCCGGAGCGCCGCCTCTCCAGGGTCTGATCGACCGCAACATCAGGCCAGGGCTGGGCGTGGATGACGAGCGGATGGCGCCGGGTGACATCTTCGCCCCGATGCGCGCCGCCATCTCTCTCCAACACGCCACGCTCTTCGATCTGAAGCTGGCCGGCAAGGCCGGCGTTCCCCAGCTACTCACCACCAGGGAAGTGATCCGATACGCCACCTCCGATGGCGCCCGTGTCATCGGCCTCGATGGCGTCACCGGGTCGCTCGAGGCCGGCAAACAGGCCGACGTGCTGGTCTTGCGGGCAGACCGGCCCAACATCTCACCGGTCAACGACCCGATCGGAGCCGTGGTGTGGGGAATGGACACCTCCAACATCGACTGGGTCTTCGGTGCGGGGAAGCCGTTGATGCGCGAGGGCGTGCTCCAGGGCGACCTGGCCCGGGCACGGAACCTGGCCGATGCCGCCCAACGACGAGTTGCACAGGCGGCTGGGATCCTGGTCGGAACGGGTGAGACCCCGTGACCGCCAATCGGGCCCCCTCCTCGGCGCTGACGTCATTCGTCGTCGCCTCTCGCTACATGCCCGTGTATCTGGCGTTGATCCTGCTGGTCATCGTCGCCTCCATCTGGGCTCCCGCCGTGCTCGGCAGCGTGCAGCTCAGTGCGATCGCCCCGTATGGGGCCTTGCTGGCGATCACCGCCCTGGGGCAGATGCTGGTGATCATGACGGGAGGGATCGATCTCAGCACGCCCGGCACCCTGACCCTGGCCGCGGTGATCATGGTGGGTGTTGGTGGTCAGGCGGATGACCGCATCGGGGTCGCCATCCTGACCGCCGTCGGTGTTGGCGCCCTCATCGGGTTGGTCAACGGAATCCTCATCGGTGGGCTCAAGCTCAATGCCCTCATAGTGACCCTGGCGGTGGGACAGGTCGTGATCGGGGGGCTCAATCGATATGGGCGCACATTCCCGGTGCAGAGCGCGGTGCCTCACGGTTGGGCCACATGGACCACGACCCGCATCTTCGGGGTCAGCCCCATCTTCTGGATCGGGCTCGGCGTCACGATTCTCCTGATCCTCGCCTTCCGATTCACCACCGTCGGCCGAAAGTTCCAGGTGGTGGGGGCCAACCCGGTCGCCTCCAACGTGGTCGGGTTACGGGTCAACCTCAATCAGATCTCGGCATACGTCGTCGCCGGGATCCTCTTTGCCATCGCCGGCGTGGTGTTGGCCGGTCTTCGCAACACCCCTGGGGTGGCGGTCGCCAACCAGTATCTCCTGGGGCCGATCGCCGCCGTCGTGATCGGGGGCGCCTCACTCACCGGTGGCCTGGCAAGCCCGGTCTCCACCTTTGCCGCCGCCGTCTTTCTCACCGGTCTCGACTACGTGATGCGGGCGATGGGAGTGCCTGACAACTTCCAGTCGGTCGTCTTCGGACTGGTAATCATCGGAGGGATGCTGATTTCGGGCGACCGGATCATCAAAGGCGTGGAGCGCGTACTCCGCGAGCGGCGACGACCCGGGCGCCTCGATGAGGAAAGAACCCAAAGCTCGCTCGGCGGGACTGGTTGAGAAAGGAGTTTCGACACCCGACGAGCAGACGTCCATCAAGAAAAAGCCAAAGGGCGGCGACGCCCTATCGGAGGAGGAATATGAAACGATCGAAGATCATCGGCATCGGTGCCGTGCTGGCGCTCGTCGTGGCAGCGTGCTCAGGCACGTCCGGGGACACGACCACCACCGCGGGTGGTGCGGAAACGACCACCACGACAGTGGCCGAGACGACCACCACCGCCGGAGGGGGGGACACGACCACCACGGCTGCGGTCGACAATCCCCTCGCCGCATACGACGAGGACCCGATGGCAGCCGATCCGGCACTGGTCGAGAAGGCCCTGGGCCCGGTGGAGCCATCGGACCCGGCGAGCTGGAACATCATCCTGGCGTCGATCGCAAGGGCGAATCAGGACCTGGACGACGCCACGATCGGGAAGGCACTGGAGTGCTGGCAAAACCAGGAATGTGACACCGGTAGCGGTGGCGACCTGGTGATGGGTTACGCCGACGGTGGCGGAAACGATGTGAACGTATGGCGATCGGTGAGCCACATGGAGGCGGTCCTCCAGGCACTCACCTATCCCGAGATCGGGACCATCGTCTCCACCGCGGCGAACTTCGATCCGGACTCGGCCGTGGCTGCCAATGACATCCGGTTCCTGATCCAGAGGGGTGTCGACTTCATCGTCGGATATCCCGATCAGGGTGTGGCGATCGCAGATGCGATCCTCGAGGCCCACGATGCCGGAATCCCCTATGTGCCGTTCTCGGCGGGCTGGGTCGGGCTGCCCGACCAGGAAGGCGCCCTGGTCCCCGGTCAGGACTATCTGACCGTGGTTGGTGAGGACCTCTGCGCACTCGGTGAGAGCTTCGCAAAGGTACTCAACGACAACGTGGTCGAAGGCAAGGTCGTGACCCTGGGTGGCACACCTGGCAACGCCCTCTCACTCGGATGGCAGCGATGTGAGATCGCCGCGCTGAGTGACAGCCTCGAGCTGGTGAACCCACCGGCCGACGAGAACAGCACGACCGGTGACACGAGCTGGTACAACCCGATCATCCCGGACATCTTCCGCGGTTTCCTGACCACGGACCCGGACATCAAGGGTTACGCCTACGAGTACGCCGACGGGATGCTGACCGGTCTTCAGGTCTATCAAGAGCTGAACATCCCGGTGCAGAACATCACCATGGCGTTGCGCACGGACGAGCAGAGCCTGTTCTGCGACTGGGCTGATCGCAATGAGCCGACCTACAAGATCTTCTACTCGGCTGGGGGCAATTTCCAGTCTCGGGTGGGGGTGACTGCGGCGATGATGTCGATCAAGGGCGCTGAGATACCCGCAGAGGTCGTCGTCCCCCACGTGATGCGTGAGGTGACGGCGGCGGATTGTGACCCCAACCGGGCCAATCCGGTGGTGTCGGGGACTTCCCTCGTCCCAGGGGGCATCCTCAAGACCATGTTCGGCGGATGACCAAAGGCAGTCCTGGAGGAGAGTCGAGCACCGTTCTCGAACTGACGGGGATATCCCGTCAGTTCGGGACGGTCCGGGCACTGACCGACGTCGGCTTCGATTGTCGCGCCGGTGAGGTTCACGCCCTCGTGGGCGAGAACGGCTCGGGCAAGTCGACTCTCCTCGGGATTGCATCAGGGTTTGTCGACCCCGATCGGGGCACTGTCCGGATCGGGGGCAAGCCCCTGCGGACCGACTCCCCGGCCCTGGCCCGCAAGCTGGGCCTGGCCATGGCCTACCAGGACACTTCCCTGATAAAGGCCGAGCCGGTCAAGAACAACCTCTACCTGGCCGCGCCTCCCGAGAGCCGCCCTCCCTTCTGGCGGCGCAAGAAGTGGGCACGGAGACTCCTCGCCGATTTCGATCTCGACCTCGAGCTCTTCCCCGACTCCCCCGCCGGCTTTCTCACGCTTGCCGACCGTCAGATGTTCGAGGTCGCCAAGGCGCTCGTCTCCAACCCAAGGGTGTTGCTTCTCGACGAGCCCACGACCGCACTCGGGCCGGACGAGGTCGAAGCGCTACATCGCACCGTCGCCGCCTGCAGAGACCGTGGCATGGGCGTCGTATACGTCAGTCATCGTCTTCCGGAGGTATTGGAGATAGCCGATCGCATCACCGTCCTGAGAGATGGTCGAAACCAGGGCACTTTCGATGCCAGGACGACCTCCGAGCACGATCTCGTCGACCTGATCGTGGGCAGGCCGTTCGATGCAGCTTTCCCGACCGCCACCCCCTCCTTCGCCGAGAGCCGGGAGGTCCTGGTGGTGGACGGCCTCCAAGGACAGTCTTTCGGCCCGGTCAGCTTCACACTGGAGAGCGGCGAGATCGTCGGGATCGCCGGGGCCGAGGGAAACGGCCAACCACAGTTGTTCGATTGCCTCGCCGGGCGAGTGCCCCCGAGAGCGGGGCGTGTCGTCTGCGACGAGGAGGAACTGACCCTCATCTCCACCCACGAGGCGGTCGGAGCCGGGATCATGCTCCTTCCAGGTGACCGCAAGCATGAGGCTCTCATGCCGGTGTTGGGGGTCAAAGTCAACTCGACCATCCAATCACTTCGCCGATTCTCCGTGCTTGGCCTATTGAGGAGGGGCCGGGAGCGAAAGGCAGTCAACGGCTTGGTGGACCAGCTGGAGATCCGGACACCCTCATTGGCTCAGCCGGTCGAGTTCCTGTCGGGCGGGAATCAGCAGAAGGTCTCCATCTCGCGAACATTCTTGAGGGAGCCGGCCGTGATCCTGGCCTACGAGCCGACCCAGGGCGTCGACGTTGGGTCCCGCTTCGACATCTACAAGGCCCTACGCGCTCGCACCGACTCCGGCGCCGCCCTCCTGGTCAAGTCGAGTGACCCTCTCGAGCTGACCGGGCTCTGCGACCGGGTGTTGGTCATGTCGAGGGGGACGATCATCGAGGAGATCCCTGGAGACGAACTGTCTGAGGTCCGGATAGTCGAAGCGATAGTGCGCGGGCCTGGGCTGTCCAAGGCGGGGAGGTCCCCGCTCGGTGTAGCCATGCCCAAGGCTCCCACGAGGCCAACCTCATGACCATCGAATCCACACGGACCGACTCGGCCCGGCAGTTGTTCCGAAAGATCCTCCGCAACGCCCGCGACAAGAACAAGTGGCGCAAGGTGGTCAAGGTTCGGTTGTGGATGCCGGTTGCGCTTCAGATCCTGCTTGTGATCGGGCTGGTCTGGTACACGAACACGCGTTTCCCGGGTTTCGTCAACTCGACCAACGTCCAGCAGATCCTGATCCTGGCTATCCCACTGATCGTTGCCACCTACGCCCAGACCCACGCTCTTCTCGTGGGGTTCCTCGACCTGTCGGTAGGGGCCATGATCAGCCTCGGGGTCGTGATCGCCTCCTTCCTCATCGGCGCCGATGCGACCGTCTCTCAGATCCTGATCGGGACGATGGCGATACTCGCCTGCGGTGTGGTCCTCGGCCTGGTCAATGCCGGTCTGATCCGGGGGGTGAAGATCCCATCGATCATCGCCACTCTGGCCACGATGAGCATCCTGGACGGGATCTCGCTCACCATCAGGCCAACCGCCCAGGGGATCATCAGCCCCGACCTGGTGTCCGTGCTCAAGACCAGTGTCGGGCCGATACCTGTCGCTTTCATCGTGATCGTCCTCGGCGGCGGGTTGCTCGACCTATGGCTGCATGCCTCCGGCTCCGGATTGGCGGTCAGAGCCGTCGGCTTCGACGAGACGTCGGCCAAGCGGAGCGGTATCCGGACCAATTGGGTTCGGGTTCGCGCATTGGTGCTGGCGGGAGCACTGGCCGCCGTGGCCTCGTTCTTCGTGATGGCCCGCTCTCCGATCGGGAATGCTCAAATCGGATCGACTTTCGCCCTCAACAGCATCACAGCCGCCGTCCTCGGAGGAGCCTCCCTGGCAGGTGGCAGGGCCACGTTCGTCGGAGGGACGGTCGCTAGCCTGCTGCTGGCACTCATCCTCACGGTCCTGCCCTATCTCGGTCTCTCGCCGACCGATGGCTCCATGATCGTCGGTGTCCTCGTCCTCTTCGGCATCGCCCTGTTCCAGGTTGGGGATATCAAGGAATTGGTGAAGAGGAACTACCGACGGGCGCGCAGAGTGGTGCTCGGCAGCCGGCCACCCAAGGTGGCCTCTCTGCCTGCGTTCTACCCCGAAGGGACCGACTTCAGTGTGACCCCGAGTGGGAGGAAGCTGATCAAGGGCGGCATCGTGATCAGCCTCGATCCGGTGGTCGGTGACTTCGACAAAGGCGACGTTCTCATCGAAGACGACAAGATCCTCCAAGTCGGGCCGGCCCTCGAAGCCGGTGACGCCGAGGTGATCGATGCCACGGGGATGATCGTCCTGCCCGGATTCATCGACACCCACCGTCACATCTGGGAGGGCCTGCTACGCAACCTGGGCACCGACATACCTCTCGAGGGACGCACCAGCTACATCTCCTTCGTCCTGCACAAGCTGGCCCCGGCATTCCGGCCCGAGGATGCATATGTCGGCAACCTGGTCTCGGCCCTCGGAGCGATCGACGCCGGGATCACCACGCTCCTCGACTGGTCGCACATCCAGGGCTCCCCCGCTCATACCGACGCCGTGATCCAGGCCCTCGAGGACTCCGGTTTGCGCAGCGTTTTCGCGTATGGGTTCCCCTGGTGGGGGAAGTGGGAGGAAAGACAGCCCAGCTGGTTCGTCAGGGCGGCCACCAAGCACTTCAACACCAAGGACCAGATGCTCACACTGGCGCTGGCCGCACCCGGCCCCGAGTTCACCGACTTCGAGGTGAGCCGTGATCATTGGAAACTCGCCCGAGAGACCGACGCTCGGATCACGACGCACGTCGGTGTGGGGTCCTATGGCCTAGACGGCAAGGTTCAGGAGATGGGTGAGGCAGGATTGCTGGGGCCCGACACCACCTATATCCATTGCACCACGCTCAACGACACCGAGATCCAGATGATCGTCGACACCGGTGGCACGGTCTCCCTCGCCTCACCGGTCGAGATGATGATGGGTCACGGGATGCCACCGATCCAGAAGTTCCTGAATCGCGGCCTTCGGCCCAGCCTCAGTGTCGATGTCGAGACCAATGTCCCCAACGACATGTTCAACCAGATGCGGTCCGTCCTGGCCCTGCAACGGACACAGGCCGCCGCAGAGGGCCGGCCGCCATTGTCCACGAGGGCCGTGCTGGAGTGCGCCATCGTGGAGGGGGCGCGCGCCAACGGGCTGGATCACAAGGTGGGCTCGTTGACCCAGGGAAAACAGGCCGACCTGGTCCTGCTACGAACGGATCGAATCAATGTGACGCCCCTCAACGACCCGGTCACGGCGGTCGTATCCGGTATGGACACCGGCAACGTCGACACGGTCATCATCGCCGGCCGGGTCATGAAGCGGGCCGGAAGGCTCCTCCACGTCGATTGGCCATCTGTCCGAACGGCCGCCTCCGAAGCTCGAGACTTCGTGGTCGAGAAGTCCGGCTACAAGCTCCCCAAGATCTGACCGCGACAGTCGGCAGCCAGACCTGCCGATTGTCATCTGTGGATAACTCGATAGCCTCAAACCCACAGAAGCCATGAGCAGCCGACAACTCTTCCCCCAAAACGTGATCGCCATGATCTGGGACTTCGACAAGACCCTGATCCCGGGCAACATGCAAGGACCGCTGTTCAGGCACTTCGACATCGACGAGAGCGAGTTCTGGGAGGAAGTCGACGGTCTCGCCTCGTTCTATCTGAACCACGGCGCCGACCGTGTGGCCCGCGACACCCTGTATCTGCATCACATCCTCACCTACGTGCGCGAGGGGCTGATGCCCGGTTTGAACAACGACCTGCTCCGCGACCTTGGGTCCGAGATCGACTTCTACCCGGGCATGCCCGACTTCTTCGAGCTGGCCAGGAAGTCCATCGAATCGGAGCCCAAGTTCGCCGAGCACCAGATCACGATCGAGCACTACGTCGTCTCCACCGGGCTCCGGCAGATGATCCTCGGATCGGTCATCGCCCCGTATCTGACCGACGTTTGGGCGTGCGAGTTCTCCGAGTTGGTCGCCGCCCCGGGGTATCGGCAGCACCAGGAAGTCCTCTTCTCCCCCGACCGCCAGATCCGGCAGCTGATCTACACCATCGACAACACTACGAAGACCAGGGCGATCTTCGAGATCAACAAGGGCTCCAATCGCAACCCGGCCATCGACGTCAACTCGAAGATGGCTCGCGAGGACCGCAGGGTTCCCTTCCAGAACATGATCTATGTGGCCGATGGGCCCTCCGACGTCCCTGTGTTCTCAGTGGTCGGGGCCAATGGGGGCAAGACCTATGCCGTATATCGGGCCGGATCCCAGGTCGAGTTCGAACAGGCCAACCGACTCCTGGAGCAGGATCGGATCGACTCGTTCGGTGAAGCCGTGTACACCGAGTCGTCGCAGACGGCGATGTGGCTCACACATGCCGCCGAGCAGATCGCCCGCCGGATCGTCCGTGACCGCGAGGAAGCCCTCAGCGAGCGGGTAGGCCTGCCACCGAGACACGTCGCCGACGACTGACAGACATGGACAACGGCGCCCGGCGAACCGAGCTGGTGCCGTTGATCATCGCGGCCTGCGCCACGGCCTGGGTTGGAGGAGCCACGCTGTTCTACGGATCCGGCGGGCTCGATACCGCGGGTGTGATTCCAACCATCGGATGCGTAATCGCTCTCTGGGGGGCCGTTCGACGCGAGCCTCCGATCATGTGGTCCGGCACGACCGTGGTCGTCATTTCATCCTTGGTGTTTGTCTTCAGCGTGGGGCCGGTCGTAGCGCCCGCCGCTATCGCCCTGGTGATCGCGTCAGTCCTTCTCGTTCGCCGACTCCGGTGATGAATATCTCGCCCCATGCGAGTTGGTCGACGTGGCCCTTGACCTACCCATACCCAGTATGTACATTGCCGCTATGCATACTGAGTATGCGCGGCTGAGACGAAAGGTGTCACCGTGGGATTGCGAGAAGGCTTGTTGTGCATCCTCCTCAACGGCGACGCTCACGGCTATCGGCTGAAGTCGGACCTGGAATTGGCCACTGGCGATACGTGGCAGGTCAACATCGGGCAGATCTACACCACATTGCAACGACTCGAACGAGATGGCCTCGTCGAGAGCTCTCAATCGGACGGCGACGGGCGGATCGTCTACAAGATCGCAGACAAAGGTCGCAACGAGGTGGGTCGATGGCTGGATACCCCCGTAGATCTGGCCGCATCGGGACGGGACGAGATATCACTCAAGGTGTTGATGGCAATGGTCTCCGGAGTGGGCGATCCAAGACGTGTGGTGGAGAGGCAGCGCGGGTCGACCATGACCCTCCTTCAGGACTACACCGCCCTGAAAGCCAACTCCGTCGACGACGACTTCGCCTGGCAGCTCTACCTCGACCGTCTGATCCTGAGTGCCGAGGCGGAGCTGAGATGGCTGGAAAGGGTCGAGTCGCGCCTCGATGAGATGCCGCCTATCGAGATTGCCGTGCCGGGCGAGTCCGAAACAACCCAACCCGAGGAGGTGAAACGTTGACAGAGCCAATCCTGTCCATGCGACGTGTGGGTAAGACTCACGGCACAGGCGCGCAACGAGTCGACGCCTTGGTGAGCATCGACCTGGACCTGATGCCCGGCGAGCTCATCGCTGTGACCGGACGCTCTGGCTCAGGCAAGACGACTCTCCTCAACATGGCAGGTGCCCTCGATGAGCCCACCACCGGCGAGGTGATAGTCGCGGGGGAAAGTCTGGCGACGTTGTCCAAGAACGAGTTGGCCCGGATCAGACGGGTCGCGGTCGGCTACGTCTTCCAACAGTTCAACCTCCTGCCCTCGTTGACTGCGGCCGAGAACATCTCGCTGCCATTGGAGCTCGACGGCGTGAAGCCAGCCGAGGCACGGCGGCTCGCCGAGCAGTCGCTGGTCGAGGTCGAGATGACGGGAATGGCCGACCGATATCCCGATCAACTCTCGGGTGGTGAGCAACAGCGGGTGGCGATCGCCAGAGGCCTGGTGGGGCCACGATCCGTGCTCCTCGCCGATGAGCCCACAGGTGCACTCGACGAGGCGACCAGCGAATCCATCCTCAAGCTCCTGCGCAGTCGCTGTGACGCCGGTGCCGCAGCCTTGATGGTCACCCACGAGCCCGCCTACGCAGCATGGGCCGACCGTGTGGTCCGGCTCAGAGATGGCCGGATCGAGGGGATATCGGAAAGGACCAAGACTCCCTCGACCTCAGCTGATCTCTGATGGCTGGAACAAAGGCCGCCTACAAGGTGGCACGCAGAAACGCCCAGCGGAATCGAAAGAGAACCATCTTCCTCGTTCTCCTGGTGGCAGTCCCTGTGGCTTTCGGAGTCGTCGTCTCCGGAGTGGTCCGAGCCACCAGCCTCACCCCGGAACAGTCGGCCCAGAGCAACTTCGGAAATGCCGACGCGAGTATCTCGACCTCAGCCGACCCGGCCGTCACTCAATGGGTTCTGTCGGCATTGCACGAAAAGTCTCCCAGGACTTCGATCACCGAGCTCCACCGCCTCGGGATTCAGATCGAAGACGCCGGGTATGCGCAAGTCTGGGACCTCGACATGTCCGATCCGGTCACGGACGGGTTCCTCGTCGAAGTGAGCGGTGATGCGCCGACCACGGCGGGGGAAGTTGCTCTCTCCCCAACGCTGGCCGACGAGATAGGTGTGGGTGTCGGGGACAGCGTCGACTTCGCGACTCTGCCATTCGGCGATCTGCGGATCGTGGGTTTGGTCGGTGAGCCGTTCAACAACCAGAGCGCAGACGTGCTGCTCGCACCGGGTATCACGCAATCACTGGTGGGTGATCCCGAGTACGCCCTCGACTCGACCCTCCTGCTCAAAGGCCCCGACGCCGAGAATGCCGCCTTCGAGGTCCGCGACCTCTGGTATGAGGAGGGTCAGCAGCTGTTCTGGCCGGCCCCCGCAGTCGACCCTCCACCACCGGAGCTCGAGTTCATGGCGGGCGACCCGATCTATCTCCTCCTTAACGCCGGCGAGATCGACGAGCTCGTTGACCTGGTGAGAACGTCGGACGGGACCCAGGACGAGATCTGGAACGAGGCCTGGAGTCGAGCCACTCAGATGGTCTACGGCCTTGGTGAATACAGATCGCTACCGGACATATATGCCGATACTCGGTCCCAATGGGTGAATCAGGGAAGCTTCGAGAGCACGCCCGGAGCCACATCCACCGCAGCGGCAGCAATCCTTCTCGTCGAGGTTGCATTCATCACCGGTGCTGCCTTCGCGGCCGGAACGCGGCGTCGGCTTCGAGAATTGGGGCTGATGGGGGCGAACGGGGCGTCCAGAGAGCATGTTCGGTCGACGGTTGTGGCTGAAGGCCTCACCATCGGAGCCGTTGGAGCGAGTGTCGGCGTCCTCTTGGGCATTGGAGTCCTGGTGCTCGGTCGCCCGATCATCCAGCGGTTCGTTGGCCGCGTGATCACAGGACTTGGCGTCGGTGCCCTCGACCTGCTCGGACCGGTTGTAGTCGCCCTCATCTCGATTCTCCTCGCCGTGTTGATACCTGCACGAACCGCCTCGAGAGTGCCCACGACGACGGCGCTCCAGGGGCGTATGCCCGCCCTCTCACCTCGAAGATGGGTCATCCCCATCGGCATCGGCCTCGCCGTGGCAGGTGTCGCTCTCGCCTCCGTATCTCTCACTTCGACCAGCAACCTCGCCGGCCTGCTCGCCGGTGTGGGTGCTACCGCCATCGTCGGTGGGGTGGCGATGTTGTCGAGCCCGATCCTCGCCGGCTTGGCAAAGCTCTCCAACCGGGTCCCGGCCACCGGTCGACTCGTCCTCCGTGACTCCGGGCGCAATCGGACCCGATCCGCGGTGGCGGTGGCAGCGATCATGGTCATCCTGCTCGCCCCGATCGCCGTCATGGCCGTATTGGCCACGACGGCCAAACAAGACCTCATCTTTGGCCTGCCCTCGCCTCACGATCAGCTCGTGTTGAGCGGTAGCTACCAGACCGTCGGGTTCGGCCAAACGAACCCGATCACAGAGAGTGACATCGCCGCCCTCTCGGCGATCGTCCCTGAGAGGGACGTGGCCATGTTTGACACCCTGGATGTTCGGGCCCTGACCAACGAGATCCTCGAAGTTCAGGATTCCGGCGCGGGGGATGGTCCAGTGGCACAGGAGTTCGCCACCAACGCCAACCCTGTGGCGCTGGCCAACGAAGCACTGGTCCGCGTCCTCGCTGATGACCGAGTGACAACATCGATCGCCGCCGGTGAGGTCGTGGTCCTCGGTATCGAAGACAAAGAGACACGAGTCGAACTGGACGGGGTGGTCTATCCGGCCCACGAGTATCCGGTGCCAGTGGTTCGATGGATGATGCCTCGAGTCCTGATTCCCGAGTCGATGAAGGACCATTTCACCGACGCAGATGCTCGCCCGATGGCGCTCTTCACACTGGAGAGGGCCATGACATCAGACGAGCAGCAGAAGATGTGGAGCACCAACCTCGAGGTCAACGGTGCGTCCGGCGAAATCGACAACTCCATCGCCAACCTGATCGCCGTTGGTCTCACGCTGATGGTCGTTTTGATCGTCGTCGCCCTCGTCACTGCGGTATCGGCGGCCGAGGTCGATGAGGAGATCCGCACAATCGTCGCCGTGGGTGCCCCCGGCTCGATTCGAAGAAGGTTTCTCGCGTTGCTCACCGGCTATCAGACTCTGATTGCCATGGTCCTGGCCATTCCGCTGAGCCTCGGGATGGTCTGGGTATTCAGCTCGGGGGCCGACTACATCGTCGCCGGCCCATTCGGCATGATCAATGGCTCGGCAATCAACGTCCCATGGCGTTGGGTACTCCCCTTCGCCGTGCTCCTGCCTCTCACAGTGAGCCTCTTGACGATGATTTCCGTTCGCTCCGCTCCCGTTACGCCGCCCCGTCGCGCCACATAGCAAAGGGTCCGGATCGGAAGACGAGAGACCCGACCATGCATCTGGAAGGTGGATCGACCTCAGGCACCGATTCCCGAGGCCACCGCTTCTCCCCTCTCCGGTTCCGGCGTCAGACGGTGTGCGAGAAGGGCGAACACGACGACGGCAGATCCCAGATACAGGCCCAGGACCCAAGGGTTGCCGGTGTCGGTGCCGGAGAGCATGCCATGGAGCAACGCCGAGACGAACAAACCGAACGAGGCGAAGTGGATGGCTCGCCATGCCTTCTGCCCGATGTATTTCTTGACGTAGAAGCTGCCGGCGACGACCAGCAGCGTGTAGAACGACATGACACCGAGTGCCACCGCCAGCGGCCGCCAGTTCGACCGGCCGGGAATCAGGATCTCGGTCCAGCTGAACGGCACATAGTCGTGTACCGAGAGGGCGATCATGTGGATGACCGTGGCGACCAGGGCACTGATCCCCAAGGACTCGTGAAACCATGTGAGAGGTTTCGCCTTGACCAGACGGCCGAGCAACTTGGAACTGACCAACAACCCCCAGATGACGGAGGCGCTGAGCAGGCCGAAGGCGACGAGGCCCGAGCCACGAATCAACAGCCATTCGGCGCTCATGCCGCCACCGCGATCCCGTGGGTGGCAAAGACCGATCCGTCATGCCAGATGACCATTGCGGAGTCGATCCACGATTCCGCCTCGGCCCAGGCAAGACCGTCTTCGCCATGGAGCAGGACTGCCTTGGCACCTGCTTCGGCGGCGGCGGCCGTTTCAGCCACCACAGTGGCGGACAAGACCGGCGACGAGACAGGTGACATTGTGCGTGGATCGATGAGGTGGCTCACTTCGGTTTCGCCGACTTTCCACCGACGGCGGGTGACGGAGCTCGTGGCCAGGGCGCCCACGCCCAGCTCGATACGCGCCGCGGTCTCCCCCCAGGGGTCGATGACCGGGACGATGGTCTCAGGATGGGCACTCCTGAGATCGCCACCGGCAGAGACCACCAAGGCGAGCCCGCTCTCCACGGCTCGATCGCAGGTCCATCCCTTGGCGATGCCACCGAGATCGAAACGGGTATCAGGCCCACGGGTTAGGACTCCGTCGGACAGCGACCACTCCGGCCGTTCCAGGTCACTCGGCGGTGTGGCGAGACCGGTCACCTCGGCAAAGGTCCGGTCATAGCCCCAGGCGCAGACGGCTCCGCCCAGACCGGCATCGATCAGGCCGTCGGTCTCGTCGCGGAGCAGTTGGGCGGTCCCCAAGACCTCACCGAGAATCCCATCGAGGCGTACCGATCGGTGGGAGGAGTCGTTGAGCCTGTTCAGGGTGCTCTGGGGCCTGAAGCGGCTGCACTCCTCCTCGACCGACTCGAACCAGTCGACGAGCATGCTGGGCTCGACGTGGTCCTCCAACCAGGCCTCGACCATCGTCCCCATGGCATGAAACGTGTGATGGATCATGATCCGCTGCTCGACGGGGCAGGCGCCGGGGCTGGGGCCGGGGCGGGAGCAGGTGGGGGAGGCGCTGCCTTGTTTCCCGTACTCCCGGACCCACCGCCCGACGATCCTGACGAGGAGGCCGAGGCCGCTCTCGCCGAGCCGCTGGAACTCCCGCCGCCTGCCTGCACGTACACCTTCTTTATCTCGGGTGCAGGTCGCTCCACCGGGGTGTAGCGGAGGATGGTCAGACCGCTGGGAGGCGGCTGGGGCATGATGGCCTGGTTTGGCGCTTGGGTTGTGGTGGTGGAGTCAGCGCCGCTGTCCTGAGCCCTGACCGGCTCCACCTTCGCCGCTACGAGCGCTGTGCCCCAGGCGAGGGCGGCACCCGTCCAGACCAAGATCCGATTCCACCGAGATACACCGAAGCGCTTCATGGTGCGGCCTGCCTATTTTCGCTGACGGTCAGCGTGGCGCCGTAATAGGCGAGGACTCTCGAGATCTCGGGTCGCAGCTCACTGACTTGTCCTGGCCCGAACGCCTCCAGCTTGCCGCTCGCATAGAGCACCCGCTGAACGGAGGCGGGGATCCCACTGACATCGGGTGCGGGGGCCACGACCACTTCCTGGCTCGTCGTCGACGTCGACGCCACCGTTGGGGGCTCGTTGCTCGAGACTCCGTAAAGCACGGACCCGAGTGCGATGGCGCCGATGAGCAAGACTGCCGCCCCCGACGTCGTCCCTAGTGAAGAGGTGCTCAATCACCACCTCCACCTTCGTGCTCGCCGCCATCCTCATGCTCGTACTCATGCTCGTGCTCGTACTCGTGCTCATGGTCCCCCTCATATTGGGACTGGGAACCCGAATCGTCGCTCACCGCCGGCGTTGTGGTGGTCGTGCTCTCGTCGGCTGCCTGGTTGGGCGATCCGGACTCGACCACGATGGTCTGCACGATCGGGTCGGGGGCCTTCTTGCCGGGAAGGGCCATGCCCTGCTGCTCACATATCTCCCGGAGCGCATCGAGGGCCGCCTGTTGAAGGTCACTGATCGTCTCGTTGTCCTCGGCGTCGACCAGGGCGAGACCGGCCGGCCCACAGGCCTCGGCCAGATCCTGTGGTGTGGCCACTCCCGTGTCGTAAACGACCGTTGTGCTGGTCACGACGGTCTCGTCCGACGCCTGGGCAATGGACGGATCCTCGGTTGCCGCCGGCGGCACGAGGGCATAGGCGGCAAGGGCACTCAGTGGGATCAGGAGCGTCCCCACGATCACCGACAGCGGCTTGGGGCCTTTTCTCCGACCGGTATTGGGCACTCTGTTCTCTTCCATCTCAAACCTCCACGTAGATGCACTCGGCGGGACACTCTTCAGCTGCTTCGATCACGTAGTCGACGAGGGCGTCGGGGATCCGGGCACGACCGGCGAGGCCGTCGGGCCCGTGACCATCACCACTTCGGCCGTCGAAGACCCTGACCCGATCGAAGTAGGGCCGATCCTCTTTGACCGCCCAAGTTCCGTCGTCACGCTGGTGAAAGACATTGGGTGCTATCTGCGAGCAGGTGCCCGCCCCCATGCACTCATCCGAGTCGATCCAGACCGTTGCCATTCAGAACCTCTCTTCCGTCTTCCGACAAGGTGCCATCGGTTTCCCTAAGAGCGCCCTAAGACGCCGTCAAAGAAGCAAAAACTCAGCGAGATCACAGGTGAAATCGTTGGCCGTCTCGACGCGACGAAACCGGCGGTGACGCGTCACCGCGGTTGGCTCTTGAAGGGGAGGTCCCCACCGGGGTGAGGACCTCCCCTCGGCTCCGTTGGGTAGGAGCATCTTGAAAACTGACGTGCGGCCTGGGCTCTATCTCTCCGCGGTCCGAGTGTCCCCGCCGTCGACGGAACGTGGAGCGGTGGCCGGCGCGAAGAGAGCGACGCCAAGCGTCGTCGGGATGACGAATGTCCTTCGCATGTCCTCTCCCCTGCCGCGTCTCCCAGCACGACCTGAGCCCATTCAAGACCGAGCCGACCAGCATCTGAATGGGCTGAGCGACCTATGTGATGATCGAGGAGAGGGCTTGGTCGAGGTCGGCGATGATGTCATCGGGCGACTCGAGCCCGATCGAGAGTCGGATCATTGCATCGGTGATGCCCATGTCGAGCTTGGCTCCGGCATCGACGCTGAAGTGGGTCGTGCTCCATGGGTGACAGGCGATCGACTCGGTGCCACCCAAGGAGGTGGTGAGCCCGATCATCGTCATGGCATCGAGTACGGCGAAGGCCTCGACTTTCCCCCCTGCGATCTCGAAGCTGATCATCGCCCCACCCGGCGCGACACGCCTGACACCCGCCACCGCGGGATGGCCCTGGAGAAAGTCGGCGACACGAGCCGCATTGGCCGACTGGCGCTCGGCTCGAATCGCATATGTCTCGAGACTGCGACCGAGTAGCCAGGCAGTGTGAGGGTCACAAGTGGTGCCGATCCGGTAGCGCATAGTCTTCAGCCGGTCCATCACCTCACCTGCGCCCGCCACGGCACCGGCCACGAGATCACTGTGACCACCGAGGAATTTCGTCGCCGAGTACAGGACCAGATCCGCTCCGAGAGAAAGCGGCCGTTGGGTGTAAGGCCCGAGGAAGGTGTTGTCGACGAGCACCATTGGGGCCTCGCCGGAAGCGGCGAAGTGGTCGGCGACCTCGCGTGCGAGCGAGATGTCGAAGACGTCGTTGGTCGGGTTTGCCGGTGTCTCGATGTAGATGGCGCCCAACCGCCGATCGCCGACGACGGCAATCAGGTCCCCGGCAGTGGCGGCAGGGCGAAACGCCGCCGTGTCGAAGCCCAGTGGTGTCAATACCCTGCCCAGGAGCGTGTTGGTGCCTCCGTACAACGGGGAGCTGTGCAGGATCAGATCACCCGGGGAGACGACCGTCAGCAATGCGGTGAAGATCGCCGACGTCCCACTCGAGAAGAGCAGAGCGGCATCGGCGCGGTCCCATACGGCGATCCGCTTCTCGACGATTGCCAGGTTGGGATGATCGATCCTGGTGTATATGAACCCAGGCTCCTCCCCGGGCTCGAGCGAGGCTCCGCCGTACGCGATCTGAAAGAGCCGCTCTGCCGCTGCCGCCGACTCGAACACGAACGTCGATGTCTCGAATATCGGTGGCTTGAGCGACAGGAGCCCGTCGGAAGGGTCCCAACCCAGATGCATCATCTCCGACTCGGGCGAGCGACCCGTTTCTGGTTCGTCGATCACCCCGGCAGCCTAAAGGCCCGGATATGCGGCAGGTGGAGCCGATAATCACTCGATGGAAGGCTTTGCAGCGTCGATCGGCATGGACCCGGGCGTTCTGGGCAAGCTCGTCGGGTCGATCGCCGTCGTGGGCGGGCTGATACTCATCCGATGGCTCACGCTCCGCTGGATCCGGACCCAGGTCGACGACAGCGAGGCCTCGTACCGGGCGCGCAAGGTCTCGGCCTACACGATCACCTTGATCTCGAGCATCACCCTGGCGTTCATCTGGGTGGAGGCCTTCAACTCACTCGGCACATATCTGGGGCTTCTCTCCGCTGGAATCGCGATCGCTCTGGCCGACCTGCTCAAGAACATGGCCGGTTGGGTTTACATCCTGTTCAGACGACCCTTTCGTGTCGGAGACCGGGTGGAAGTGCGTGAGCTCAAGGGTGACGTGGTCGACATCCGGCTCTTCCGGTTCTCGATCATGGAGGTGGGCAATTGGGTCGATGCCGACCAATCCACCGGGCGGCTGGTCCACATCCCCAACGGTGTCGTCTTCGCCGAGGCCGTCGCCAACTACACCGAGGGTTTCAGCCACATCTGGGACGAGATACCCGTGCTCGTCACATTCGAGTCAGATTGGGAGGAGGCCGAGAACCTGATCAGAGATGTGCTCAAGGAGAGGGCGCCGGACGTAGAGAACACGGCCGGCAACCGAATTCGGGCAGCTGCCAGGCGATATCAGATCAGGGTGGGCACCCTCACTCCGATCGTCTATCTATCGGTGAGGGACAGCGGTGTCCTGCTCACGGCCCGATATCTGGTCGAGACACGACAGCGCCGGGCCGTCCAGTCGTCCATCTGGCGGGGGATTCTCGAGACGTTTGGCGGCAGCCAGAACGTCGACCTGGCCTATCCCACCGTCCGTACCTATTTCGGCGGGCCGATCAAGGTTGACGACTCCGGGGCATGAGTCTGCTCACCGAAGCCGTCTCCGTGCTCGGCCGGAGCGGCAAGATCCTCGCATTCACCGGAGCCGGGATATCCACCGAGTCGGGAATCCCCGACTTCCGAGGCCCCGAAGGACTGTGGACGAAGATCGATCCCGACGACTTCAACATCGATCGCTACCTGGCGGATCCCGAGCTGAGGATGCGCAGTTGGCAGATGCATCTCGAAGGTGCTCTCTGGGGGGCACGATCCACAGTCGAGCCAAACCGGGGTCATCACGCCCTGAAGCGACTGGCCGATTCGGGTCGCCTCGCCGGGGTCGTGACCCAGAACGTCGATGGGCTGCATCACAAGTCAGGGCTCACCACGGCACAGGTTGCCGAGCTCCATGGGAATGTGAGGACCAGTCAGTGTCTCCAGTGCGGGGCCGGCTGGGACACCGAGGAGGTCCTCGGATGGATCGAGGGGGGTGATCCCGACCCGACGTGTCCCCGATGCGGGGGAATGGTGAAGACCAACACGGTCATGTTCGGCGAGCTCTTGCCGACCGAGGAGCTGGACAAGGCGATGGCGTTCCTGTCGGAAGCGGGCAGTCTGCTCGTCGTCGGGTCCACCGTCGCCGTCTGGCCCGCCTCCGACGTGGTCCTGAGAGCGGCATTCCAGTCGATGCCGATAGTGATCATCAACCAGGGAGAGACCGAAGCCGACCATCTGGCAGCGGTGAAGATCGACGCTGCAATCGGTGAGGTGCTGCCCCCGATGGTCGACGGGATCCTCGCTCACTGAGGACCGAGCCTCACCGATATTCGCCGACCGATGGCAGACATGCCCGATAACTTGCCGTGATGAACATGCGTCCCATCGAACTCGGCGACGTGCCACGGCTCACCGCTCTCATCAACCGCTTCGAGAGCCATTGGCAGGTGCCGATCGTCTCCACCCCGGAGCAGGTCGAGGACGATCTGACCGAACCGTTCGTCGACCTCGAAGCGGACAGCAGGGGGCTTTGGGACGGCGAGGATCTGATCGGATACGGGCTCG
Source organism: Acidimicrobiia bacterium (assembly GCA_049578105.1). GTDB lineage: Bacteria > Actinomycetota > Acidimicrobiia > Spongiisociales > ZC4RG35 > JARDZU01. The sequence goes on from JBAULI010000010.1 coordinate 23,778, forward strand.
TCCTGCACCGACCGAGTGGAGAGCGTCTCGAGCGGTCCCACATGGTCGGGGTGGTCCACCCCGATCGTCTCGGCGAAGGTCACGGGCGTCGGATCCTCGAGTGGCAGCTCGACCGGTCCATCGAGTCCCTCCGCAAGTGTGATCCGAGTCTCCCGTGGTATGTGCGGACCGCCGAGTTCGATTGGATCGAGCCTGCCCACCGCCTCTACCGGCGCTTTGGCCTGGAGCCCGTGCGCTACATCAAGGAGATGCTCATGCCCCTCGACGGCCGGGCCGCCGCCGTCGAACCGATCGGAGTGGACATCGTCGCCTGGGATCGAAGCCGCGACGAAGAGGCGAGAAAGGTGCTGAACGAGGCCTTCGCAGACCACTGGGGCTCCACGCCGACGGATGCCGAGACCTTCCGCCATCGTCTCGAGTCTCACGGGATGCGGCTGGATCTCTCGTTCTTGGCGATGGCGGGCGATGAGCTGGTGGGATTGTGTCTCAACGCGTCATATCCCGAAGACGAGGCAACCAGCGGGCGGAGGGAAGGTTGGGTGGAGGTCCTTGGCGTGAGCAGGGGTTGGCGCGGAAGAGGGGTTGCGACCGCCCTCATCTCCGCATCTCTCGACTTATTCGCCCAGGACGGGATGACCCACGGGGCCATCGGCGTCGATGCCGACAATCCCACGGGGGCCTTCCAGCTCTACCGCCGCATCGGCTTCGAGGTCGCCCAGGGCATGATCATCTCCCAGATCGAGGTGCCCGCCTGACCTCATCCACGGCATGAGCGGTACCCTTGGGTCATGTCTGAGTATCAGCCCCGGCTCGATGACATCCTGTTCACCCTGAACCATGTCGCCGATCTCGAGTCCGTCTCCAAGCTGAACGGATACCAGCACGCCGATCCTGCGACGGTGGCGACGATCCTCGCGGAGGCGGGGCGATTCTTCTCCGAGGTCATCGCCCCACTCAACCGAGTCGGAGACCAGCAAGGCACGGTCATGAGCGAGGATGGCACCGTCCGGACACCCGACGGCTTCAAAGAGGCCTATCAGAAGTATGTCGACTCGGGTTGGGCCGGGGCACACCTGCCCCAGGAGTGGGGAGGAGGCGGACTGCCCTACATGGTGGGTGTCGTCATCCAGGAGATGTTCAAGACCGCGAACATGGCCTTCTCGCTGGCTCCCACTCTGACCCACGGTGCGGTGGAGGCCATCGACATCCACGGGTCCGACGATCTGAAGGCCACCTACCTGGAGAAGCTCGTCAGCGGTGAATGGGCCGGGACCATGAACCTGACCGAGCCGGAGGCCGGCTCCGACGTCGGAGCACTGCGAACCAAGGCGATCAGGCAAGACGATGGGACTTATCGTCTGTTCGGCACCAAGATCTTCATCACCTGGGGCGATCAGGACCTGACTGAAAACATCATCCACCTGGTGCTGGCACGCACCCCCGATGCCCCACCCGGAACCAAGGGGATCTCGATGTTCCTGGTACCCAAGCTCCTCCTCGCCGACGACGGGAGCCCGGGCGCTCCCAACGACCTCAAGATCGTCTCCCTTGAGCACAAGCTGGGGATCCACGCCTCTCCGACCTGTGTCGTCTCATACGGGGACGCCGGTCAGGGTGCCGTCGGATACCTGATCGGCCACGAACAAGAGGGCATGCGAAACATGTTCACGATGATGAACGCCGCTCGTGTCGGTGTGGGGATGGAGGGTGTGGCCATCGGTGAGAGGGCCTATCAGCACGCCCTCCAGTATGCGCGTGAGAGGATTCAAGGCCGGCCGGTCGGCTCGGACTCGAGAGAGAGCGTCCCCATCATCGAGCACCCCGACGTGCGACGGATGCTGATGACGATGAAGTCGTATGTCGAAGCGATGCGGTCGCTTCTCTACGTCACTGCAGCCGAGGGCGACCAGCGAGCACACGGCGACAACGAGGAACGACGCAAGCTGGCAGCCGATCGACTCGCCCTGCTCACCCCGATCGTCAAGGCATGGTGCACAGATGTGGGTGTCGAGTTGGCCTCGATCGGTCTACAGGTTCACGGGGGCATGGGCTACGTGGAGGAGACCGGTGCCGCCCAATATTTCCGGGACTCGCGAATCGCTCCCATTTACGAAGGCACCAATGGGATCCAGGCCGTCGACCTGGTGCTGCGCAAGCTGCCTCTCGAAGACGGGCGGGTGGTGACCGACCTCATCGCGGAGATGACTGCTTCCCTGGAGGAAATGGCCGGACATGAGGAGCTCATGTCCTTCCAGGACGCCCTGGCGGAGGCAATCGCAGGTCTGGCGGACACTTCGGCGTGGTTGGGGGAGACATTGAGATCCGGTCAGGTCGATGCGGCCCTGGCCGGCGCCACACCGTACCTGCGACAGTTCGGCATCGTCTTGGGGGGATGGCTGATGGCCCGGGCCGCCGTGGCCGCACTGGAGGAGAAGGACATCGATGACGAGTTCTCCACCGAGAAGGTGATCACCGCGCGATTCTACGGAGAACAGCTACTACCCCAGGCCGGTGGGTTGATCCCCGCGGTCAAGGGCGGAGCGAGCCTGCTCGACCAGGCCGTTCTCTAGGTCGTGGAGCTCTCCGACCGGGTTGTCGTAGTCACCGGGGCGGGGAGTGGGATCGGGGCCGCCATGTCCCGGCGATTCGCCAGGGAAGGCCCATCGGCGCTGATCCTCGCCGATCTGGACCTCGACTCGGCACGGTCGGTGGCAGAGGGGCTCGACGCGACGCCGGTCCAGGTAGATGTCGCCAGTCAGGAGTCGAACCGTCGACTGGTCGAGTTCGTCGAGGAGCGATTCGGGCCTGTCGATCTCTTTTGCGCCAATGCGGGGATCGGATTCGCCGGCGATGAGCAGACCGACCCCGAGGACTGGGACAGGATGTGGCAGGTCAACACCATGTCCCATGTTCACGCGGCGCGCTGTCTGATCCCCGGCTGGTTGGCACGTGGTCAGGGCTACTTCCTGTCGACTGCATCGGCCGCCGGGCTACTTACCAATCTGAAAGCGGCTCAATACTCCGTCACCAAGCACGCCGCCGTCGCTTTTGCCGAATGGCTGTCGGTCACCTACGGCGACCGTGGCGTCAAGGTGAGCTGTCTGTGCCCAATGGGAGTGAGGACACCGTTTCTCGACGAGGCCAAGGAGTTCCACGACCTGCTCGATGCCGATGCGCTCGAGCCGGAGCAGGTGGCCGAGGCCGTCGTCGCCGGGCTTGCCGACGAGGACTTCTTGATATTGCCCCATCCGGAGGTTCTGCGGTACCTCCAGAACAAGGCCAATGATTATGAGAGATGGCTGGAGGGAATGCGGAAGCTACAAAGAACGGTTTTCCCAACGTGAGGATCGAGGCACAATCATCAAAGACATGAACAAACGCAAGGTCGTGGTGACCGGCGTGGGTGTCGTGGCGGCACCCGGTGTCGGCATCGACGACGTATGGAAAGGTCTCCAGCGTGGGCCGGCAGGGCCAGGCCCCCACCTCGTCGCCAATTGGGATCCCGAGCCATGGCTGCCCAAACGGGAGTATCGAAGACTGGACCGCTTCACCCAGTTCGCCTTGGTTGCGACTCATGAGGCCCTGGAGCAGTCGGGCATGCTCGACATCGACCCCAATCGGGTGACCGTCTCGGTGGCGACGGGTATCGGCGGTTTGGAGTCACTCGAAGAGCTGGTCCATGGCTCGGACGCAGAGGATCCAAGAGTTTCGCCGTTCCTGATTCCGATGATGATGGCCAACGCCGCTGCCGCCGGCATCTCCATCAAATATGGGTTCGGCGGCCAGGTCTCGACACCGGTCGTCGCATGCGCCGCCGGGTCGCAAGCCGTGCTGGACGGTCTTCGCCAGATCCAGTGGGGTTATGCCGACGCCGCCGTCGTCGGCGGCACGGAGGCGGCCGCCCGCAAGACGGCGCGGGCCGGGTTCCTGGCGGCCCGAGCGCTCTCACCGAGCGGAACCGCCCGACCCTTCGACGTCGATCGTGACGGATTCGTGATGGGCGAGGGAGCGGCAATCCTGATCCTGGAAGCGGCCGACCTGGCCGAAGAACGAGGAGCCAAGCCATTGGTCGAGCTGAGGGGTGGCGCATCGACCGCAGACGCCCATCACATCACGGCCCCCCATCCGACCGGAGACGGCGCCGAGCGCGCCATCCGACTGGCCCTCGAGGATGCCGGCCTCGCCCCTGGCGACATCACCTATGTGAATGCGCATGGCACCGGGACCGACCTCAACGATCGTACCGAGGGTGGTGTGATCCATCGGATCTTCGGTGACGACCAGCCGGCCGTCTCTTCCATCAAGGGAACCACCGGTCATGGCTTGGGAGCCTCGGGATCGATCGAGGCGGTGGTGACCATAGAGGCGATGCGCCGCGGCGAGCTTCCACCCAACATCGGCCTGACCAATCAGGACCCCGAGATTCCCCTGACGGACATAGTCCGCGAGCCACGGGCATGGGACCCTTCTCCGGCGATCAGCAACTCCTTCGGATTTGGCGGTCACAACACCGTCCTCGCCTTCACGCCGCTGTAATTTGCTGGCGGACTTTGACCGTCCGGCTCCCGGATGACGACCTGATCGTGAACCGGGGACTTCCCTCAACCCTCGGTGATCACGATCTCTACCTCGATCAAACAGACGCCGGTCCGCCAGGGCTGCCGCTCCAGGGCGAGGCTATTTCTGCTCTCACCGCAGCTCTGATTGCCGGCCGACTTTGGACGCGTGTCTCCACACACCAGGACCGCCCGGTCGAGTGGGGACCACAACGAGACTTCGCTGAATGCAGGTTCGATGCCACGTCCAAACAGACGCCGGTCGGCTGCCCTTATTGCCGGCCGACTTTGGACGCGTGTCTCCACACACCAGGACCGCCCGGTCGAAGGGGGACAACATCGAGACTTCGCTGATGAAGGATTTTGATGCCGTGTCCAAACAGACGCCGGTCGGCCGGGGCTGCCGCTCCAGGGCGAGGTCTTCCTGGCGCTCACCGGTGCTCTAAATGCTGGCGGACTTTGACCGTCCGGCTCCCGGACCTTTCAGAGGTCCTGACCTCGGTCAAACAG
>JBAULI010000011.1:0-7523 GCA_049578105.1 Acidimicrobiia bacterium
GAGGGTTGGGTGATACTCGACATCCGATATCCCTTGTCACCAGAGGCGACGTTCCCGGATCATTTGATAGGCGTCAAGCGCGCCATTTCCTGGGCCCGCGGGCCGGGCACCGATCTTGGTGCCGACCCAACGCGGATATCGATCTCAGGGGGCTCCTCCGGGGCGCACCTCGCCGCCCTCAGCGCGCTCACCTGGGACCGGCCAGAGCTGCAGCCTGGTTTCGAGGAGGACGACACCTCGGTCTTCGCCTGTGTGCCTCACTACGGGATATACGACCTCCTGGTGAGGAATGGAACGAGATATGACTGGCCATTCGTCGCCCGGCACGTCTTGAAGCAACGACCCGAGCAGGCGCCAGACCTCTACCGCCTCGGCTCCCCGATCGACCTGGTCCGACCCGACGCCCCGCCCTTCATGGTCGTGCACGGAGACTTCGATTCGGTGGTGCTCGTCGAAGAGTCCAGGCACTTCGTCGCGGCGCTCCGATCCGCCGGAGCCGACGTCCGATACCACGAGGTGCGGGGAGCCCAGCACGGTTTCGACGCAATTGCCTCACTGCGTACCCGCGCGGTCGATTCGATGATTGCCGAGTTTCTCGTGGAGATCGCAGCCCGTTGACCGCTCTCAGGTCTCGACCATCGTCGACAGGGCCTTGGGCGGGACTGGCTGAGTGAAGAGGCCCTCGGGAATCTCGGCATCGGTCCTGAGCAACGCCAGCCGCCAGGTCGGCGAGTAGCCCAGCGCCCATCTCAGCCCACCCACCGAAGCGCGGCCGACCAACTTCGCCCCTGGTCGCTTCTCGAGCCCGAGGATCTCGAGGAGCCGTCCGGGCATCGTGACGAGGGCGGCCTCCAGAAGAACGTGATATCCGAGCTTCAGCGCCGGCTCGAGAGGCGGATCGATCAGAAAGTCCACTGCCTCCCTCATCTCCCTCGATGGCGCCAGATCGGGATGGAACTCGATCCATCGCGCGAGAGATACCGCATTGTCCGGCATCGGCTCTGCCCCCAACAGGGCACCGACCTTCGCCTGTTCACGCACGAAACGGTCCTCGTCGACGGGGCTGAGGGAGATGCCGCCGTAAGCCTGATGGGCGACGAGAAACGAATCGGTCAATGCATTGTGAACCCAAGCGGAGAACCCCGGGTCGTCGGCGTCGTACGGAATGCCACGTGACGATATGCCGGACACGATCCGATGAATGCGCTTGACCTGCTCGACGGCGCGTTCCACCTCAGGGATGGCACCGAAGGTGGTGGCGGTCACGTAGGCCGACGTCCTGGAGAGCCTGCCCAGAGGGTCCTCACGGTATCGGGAGTGGTCCCCCACCCCGGCCACGACCTCGGGATGTGCCGACTGCACGAGCAAGGCGCGTATGCCACCGACGAACGCAGCCACATCGGCGAGGACCATCCATGAGACCGATCCCGGGCCGAGAAGCCCCGGGTCGCCTCGGTACTCGAGACTGTTGGCCAGTGGATAAGGGGCATGACCGAAGGGCGAGGTCACACCGGACACGATGCGGCCTCGCAACGCCCCGGCCAAGCGGTTCAGCGGGCCGGTGCGCCCTCCATCTGGGCTCCTCACGACTCGATCACCGAGACGACGTCGCCGGCGCTCTGTTCGACCCCCCCAGCCACTTCCCTGGTCAGGGCGAAGCCGGCGACGTCACCGGTCCACGTGAATCTCGCCGGCGACGGAGAATTGCCCAGAACACCCGCCGATATGACCTGCTGATCGGGGGTGATCACCCACAGCTGATAGGTCCGATCAGGCCCGAGTGACCCCAGATCATCGGTCGGCAGGACGAACCCATCACCCTCGGGAGTCAGGACCACCTTTGCCACAGGCACGCCGTCACTGATGAAGTCCTCCACGACGGCCCCCGGCTCGGTCGCCGCCGTCTCAGCCGCACTGACTACAGACTGGGGACCGTTGAGCTCACTGATCGTTGCCCTTTGCGCGATGACGACCCCACCGAGGACGACAGCCGCCACGGCGGCAACGGAGGCAAGCCACAGGAGAGGTTTCGACCGGCTGGCATCGGGTTGCCTCAGATAGACGACATCCGATGACGGCTCTTGATCGATCGCCGCCTCGATTCTCTCCCAAACGTGGTCCGGCGCCGGGGATTCGGGGACCAGGGTCGATGTCACCGAACGATGGCGCGCCAACTCGTCGGCGCAGATCTCACACGTCTCGAGATGCGCCTCGACCTGCAGGAGCGCATCACCTTCCAACGCGTCCAGCGCGTATAGGGGAACCAACTCGACGACCTGATCGTGCTCGATCACGTCGCCACCCCTTCGAGCTCCGAAGCGAGCTTCTTCATGCCACTCCTTATGCGGCTCTTCACGGTGCCCTCCGGAGCGCCCAGCCTTTCAGCCACCTCCACATAGCTGAAACCGCCGAGGTAGGCCATGCCGATGGCCTCCCGTTCAGCATCGCTGAGCCCGAGCAGTGCGGTCCGCACCTCCTCGGAAAGGGCCCTGACCCACACTTCCTCCTCCAAATCGAAGTGGTCCGGGTCCGGCGGTCGCTGCTCTCGCCTGCTGCGAGCCGTCTCAGAGCGAACCACGTCCACGGCTCGCCTATGGGCGATGGTGAGCAGGTATGTTCGCAGCGAGCCGCGGGTCGAATCGAACTTCTCCGGAGACCTCCAGAAGGAGACAAAGGTGTCCTGGACGATGTCGTCGGCCAAGGCATCGTCCCTCAGCACCCGGTAGGCGACGGTCTTCACCGGACCGCCGTGGTCACGGAACAGCTCGGCGAGCGCATCACGGTCGCCGATCGCCACACGCGATGCGAGATCGGCGTCGCCCCGACTCATGGCGTCGGGGAGCCTGTCCGAGGACCCTCCATGTGTCGATGCTAGGTAGACCGGTTTCACCGAGGCCAATGCCAGCAAAGAACGACTCCTTCTTCGATGTGATTCGACACCGGCAGGCACTCCGGATTGGAAGCCGGTGGAAATTGGGGCTAGACGCTCGTCCCGTTGCGCATCGCGAACATGCGCAGACGGGTCAGGGTCGACTCGAATCTGCGTCGCTCCACCCCGCTGACGACCGCCCAGGCGATGGTCAGGCCGAGCAGGATCATCCAGGCCCAGGAAGCCTCGATCACCTCGGCGGCCAGTGCGAAGTCGACATGGAAGTCGGTCGCTGCCAGATCGGGCCGGTCACCCTTCACCTTCCCGAACACCTCGCCATCGAAGTTCGCCTGCAGACCTCGGGCGGCCGCCCGGATCCCGCTTCCGGCCGGAGGTGCTCCCGTTGCCACGGCCACGACGACCTCGCCGTCCCGCTGACCCGAACCCCCGCCCTCGGTCTCATCTTGACCCGGCACAGTGGTCGTGGTGGTGACCGCCACCACGGCTCTGGTGGTGGTCGTGGTGGAAGGGGCGGTGGTCGTCGTTGTCGAGCTGGTCGTGGTGGGCTCCGAGGCCGTAGTCGAGGTGGTGGTCGGCCGTGGATGGGTGGTCGTGGTCGTGGGAATCGTCGTCGTCGAGCTGGTCGTTGTGGGCTCCGAGACCGTGGTCGTGGTGGTGGTCGGCTCGGTGGCCGGCCCGGAGATCTCCACGTTGTCGATGAAGACCTGGGCGCCCGACAACACCGCGTCGTATGTGAACCGGATCCTGAAGTTGGTGTCCTGATATTCGGAGATGTCGAAGGTCGGATGCTCGTCGAGCGGAGAGCCCAGGGCAAAGGTCTCGAGCTCCTTCCACCCACTGCCATTTCCGTTGACCTCGACCTTCAGGGACCCGGTCCACCCTTCGGTCGCCACGATGTCGAAGCAGAGCTCGACATCTCCGCCGAAGACGCTCGTGTCTGCCTTTCGGCTGACGCCGACGTCACCCAGAAGTGTGGTGAGCGATCCCATCGAAAGACACTGGGGGCTCGACTTGCAGAGGTCAGAGGTGACGACTCGAACGTCGCCCTTCTTCGAACCATCGCTCTCGCCAAACTCTTGCCAAGGACCGGACCAGTCCAGTGAGCCATCGGAACCGGTGTAGACGTCGCCGTCCTGGAACCTGTCGAGATAGTTGTCGGTGCCTGTGGTGGCCAGTGCCGCCAGTGGAAGCGCCAGAAGTGCCGACACGACGAGGATGATCCGAAGCCGCCTCATGCCGACAACGCCCTGATCATCTGCGCCACGTTCATGGGCTCCCGATCGACCTCACGGAGAGCCATCGGCTGCTCTGCATCGGCCGGTAGGTGAGACTCGGCCAAGGGCAGGGTCACTGTGAAGTAGCTCTTCTGCAAGAACCTCTGATAGCTGAGCTTGCCACCGAGCAGCTCAGTGATACGTGAGGCGACACCCAGGCCAAGGCCGAGTGTCCCTGTCATGAGGGTGGCGGCTCCATTGTGGATGAACGTGTCGAACAGATTCTCCAGACGGTCGTCCGGCACCCCGGAGCCGTTGTCCCAGACCTCGATGTCGACGACACCATCACCGGTGGAGACCTCGATCCCCACCTCGGGACCACCGTGGGCGGCGGCATTGGACAAGAGGTTGACGAGCACGTGACGGAGACGAGCGGCATCCGTGTTGACCAGCGCGTCGTCGCCTGACCTCTTCACATGCAGCCCGGCCTTCTCGAAGGGGGCGACCGCCGACTCGATCACGTCGGCCACCATGGTCTCCCCCGGCTCCACCGCCAGACCGGAGCTCTCCAACCGGGCTGCTGCCAGCAGGTCGTCGACCATCCTGGTCATCTCGGACGCCTCGTTGGCGATGATGTTGGACATCTCTGCCATCTGGGCGGGGTCGACCTCGCTCCCGTCACTCATTATCTCCGCAAACCCATATATCGAGGTGAGCGGTGTCTTCAGCTCGTGTGACAACCCGGCGATGAATTCGTCCTTGGCCCGACCGATTGCCTTCTGAGCCTCCAGCTCGACATCGATCTTGAGACGCATCTCCCGGACCTGGCGACGGGCGATGGACCGGTAGATCACGACCGCGGCGGCCGGAATGGCGATGGTGAGGAAGAACCTGACGAGCGCCGTGGCGCGTGCAGCACCGGCAGTGTTGGCTTCGATGCGGGCCTGGATGTCCGTCTGCTCGGCGTCGAGGGAGCTGGTGAGGTCGAGGTATGCGCTCTCCATGTCCATCATCACCATGTTCTTGGCCTCGGCGACCGCCCCCACGTCCAGATCGCGCATCACGCCACGCGTGGCCTCGAGGAACACGGACAACTCATCGGCCGACACGCTGGATGCCCCGCCCCGCTCCAGGTCCTCCAAGCCGGCCAGGGAGTCTCGAGCCTCTTGCATCGCCGAGTGGAGGTCCTCGGTGGTGGCGAGGCCCGCCTGCTCGAGCTCGGCAAAGGTCGTGGCCTGGGCGATGGCAGCGCGGGTCAGGGCGGAGGTGCCGGCGGTGGCGTTGGCCCAGTGCAGGGCGGCGGCGTTATCGGCGACCTGGCCGGCCCCGACGGCATTGGCGAAAGTGAGACCGACCACGAGCACAGTCAAAAGCAGCGTCGCACCCAGGGCGACACCTAGAGCCCGCTTCTGTCCGGCGGGCCGCGTCAGTCTCTCCGACCCCATGCCTATAGATCGGCAATTTCGGGGTCACTTCTTCATAGGACAACCGCGTTATTGACCTGGCCGCGAAACGCGCTAGCGCATGGCCACGCTCCGTGGTCGCTGGGGCCTCGGGTCAGAGCTTTGGCTGTGCCCAGGAATCGACCGCTTCCCCAACCAAGGAGTCGAACTTGAGCCCCATCAGGACGACGCCCGCCGCACCGGCATCCCGCGCTCGTCTCTCCATCTCGCTCGTATGCTCCCAACCCGATTTTCGGGCGACTTCCGGGGTGAGATCGGCCAGCTTGCTCTTCAGCCCCTCAGACGCCGTGACCGCTCCGATCGATTCCATCTGCTCGACCCAGGCGGCGCTGAAAGGGGGGATGATCATGAGGAAGACCGGTGGGTCATCGTCTTTCAGCCCCAGACGTGCCAGATTCGGCTCGACCGTCTCCGGATCGAGAACGGGGCCGGTCACGAAGAACTGCGCGCCCAATTCGATCCTCCTCCTGAACTGCCACTCGCGAAATCGTGTCGGCATCCCCACCTCGAAGTCGGGCAGATCGTTCTTCAGCTCTCCAAAGTGCTCGACGATCTCGTAGTGATGGGCCATGTGGTCGATATGAGGCACCGTGTCGCCGATCACCACAAGGAAAGAGTCGACGCCATTGCCAAGGGCTCCCCGCACCTCGCTCTCGATTGCGAGGATGTTGCGATCGCGGGTCGAGACGACCACCGTCGGATGCACGTCTGGCGTGTCGTGTGTGATCCTCGCCGAAAACGCATATGGCGACACCCGTATCCGGCCGAAGACGTTGTCGGTCACCAGTACGTGACTCCACGAAGGCGACAAGGCTCGATGACGCGGGCTGGGCAGCTCCGGTGGATTGACTTCTGCGATCCGAAGCCATTGATCGCTCTCAGACAGCATCCCTGGTCTCCTTTGGCTTGCGAGCGACGAAGTACTTGGCCTGTGGGTGGTGACAGATGATCGCCGAGGTCGTTTGCTCGGGTTGGTACTGATATGAGGTCTCCTCGCCGACGGTGATGGCGATCCGGTCGGCGCCGAGGAGGAAGGCGACCTTCTCGTTGTCCTCCAGATCGGGACAGGCCGGGTATCCCCACGAGTAGCGACCCCCTCGATACTGCTGTCTGAACAGACCGAGGAGAGAAGGGCCATCTTCGGCGGCGAAGCCCCACTCCTCCCTGATACGCCGATGCCAGTACTCGGCAAGGGCCTCGGTGAGCTCGACACCGAGGCCGTGAAGCAGGAGGTAATCGGTGTACCGATCCGCCTCGAACAGCTCCTTGGTCCGCTCCGAGACCGCCGAGCCCATCGTGACGATGTGGAATGCGGCGTAGTCGACCTCTGTGCCGACGGGTCGGAAGAAGTCCGCGATACACAGATAGGGGTCTTCCTGTTGTCGTGGGAATGCGAATCGAGTCCGCTCCGTGGTGGCGCTCTCGTCGTCCCAGATCACCAGTTCGTCACCATCGGAGTTGGCCGGGAAGTAGCCGTACACCACCTTGGGGTGGAGAAGGTCCTGGGAACGTGCCTTGGCCACCTGCTCGCGAAGCAATGGCTGGAGCCGCTCCTTGAAAGCGGGATCGCGCTCGTCCTTCTCCGGCCGGTATTGCCACTGGTTTCGAAACAGGGCGGTGAGATTCAGATAAGGGGCGATCTCATCGATCGCCACACCACGCACGACACGCGATCCGACGAAGGGAGGCGTGAATATCTGATTGTCGCTCTTGACCTCAGGCGAGCGCGAGGGGACCGATGATGTCGTTGCCGACTCGGTGGGCCTGACCCTCGGCTTGATGGGGGCCGGCGCCGGCTCACCCGCGACGATCCTCCCCATCGCATCGAGACCGGTGAAGGCGTTCTTGCCGTAGTACAGAGGGCCGCTATAGCGGGAGCGGAGATCCGATTCGACATAGCTCCTGGTGAGGGCGGCCCCACCCAGGAGCACGGGCACGTGACCCAGCCCTCGCCGG
>JBAULI010000012.1:0-4866 GCA_049578105.1 Acidimicrobiia bacterium
GGTCACCTTCCGAGTTTGGCGGCAACCCGGTGAATTTCCAAGATGACCTAGAAGTAGGGAGGCTGGTTCTCCTCGTCACCGGGATCGGAGTCCTCATCTGCTCCGTCCTCGTCGGCGGATGTCCCCAGAGCCTCCGTCTCGGAGTCCTCATCTGGCTCCGGGCTCACGTGCCGACCTGACGGAGGGGCCGCATCGTCGTCCGACGCAAGGGCGCCACTTGCTCCAATGGCGCCGGCCGCTCCGGCCGCTGCCTCATCCGGGCCATCGGGGACCACTTCGGCCTCACGTGTGTTGCTGAAGGCGAGGTACAGCAGGGCGATGAGGGCGAGGAGCCCGACGGCGGCGGCGATTTGGGAGATGAGCGTCGCCAGAGGGTTGGTGACGAGTCTGACGAAGCCGAAACCGTCACAGGCTCCGCCTTCGCCGTCGATGTCACCGCCGACCTCGAAGACTCCTCGTAACTCGACGCCGGCATAGTTGGAGATGTCCGCCACGTAACCCGAGACGTCGGCCACATCACCTACGTTGTCGGTGTCACCATCGGTGTTGGGCTCTGCTTCATCGTTGCCGGCCACGGGGATCGAGAATCCGCCGATGTCCACATAGATGTTCCAGAAATGGTTCATGATCGGCCCGGGCGAGGTGGCGACCCAGGACAGACCACCGTTGGGATCAACCTCGAAGGGCGCCTGCCGGCTGGTATCGGTGACCACCGTGGTGTCGAGGTCGGACTGCGCTTCCACGGTGCATCCGCCGTTCAGCTCACCGTGCTCATTGATTCCGACGAAACCGGTGGCGCCGAACGCGAGCAGGGCGACCGCCAGGATCAACGGCAGGATGCTGGAGAGGGCTCCCACCCGATTCCGGCCGACGGCGCTGAGGAGCATGCCGATCAGGGCCATCAAACCGGGCAGGCCAAAGAGAAGCAGCCTGTCCAAGGGCCACACGCCGGCCTGTTGCAACACGACGGCGACGGCGAGCCCCAGGATCAATCCGAGGAAGAACCCACTCCAGGGTCGAGCGCCCTTCTTCACCCTCGTGGTAACCACGGCTTCTTGCTCGGTTGGCATGCTCTTCTCCTCCTTTGGGGAGAATCTACGCGATGTGGGCGCTCGCACAGTGGTACTGCCCGTGGCCCTACCCGGTGTTGCGAGATAGCCTGTCTGTCATGCCACGGATCCGCGCCACCTCGATCGACGAGCACAAGACCTTGATCAGGGGCGCGCTCCTCGATTCGGCGAAGGTCTTGATCGCCGAGGCCGGGACGGCCGAGATCCCATTGGGTGAGATCGCCCTGGCCGCCGGTGTGGGCCGGACCACCCTCTATGACTACTTCAGTGACAGGGACGACCTGATCGCCACCCTGGTCGAGGAGGAGCTGCCCCTGGTCATCGATGAGTTGCTCGCAGAGAGCAACGTTCGCGACCGGGCTCCGGACCGGCTGGCGGACCTGGCCTCGAGGACCGTCCAGTTCGTGGCAAGTGATCCGGTCCTGGGTCTGATTCTGCACCGGGAGGTCGGTCGAATGGGTCTGGAGGCGCAAAGCCGAATACGAGAGGCCCACTCCAATCTGGCGCACGCCATGATCGGCATGTACTACGAGGGGGTCGAGTCGGGAGACTTCAGGTCGATGCCACCGGCACTGGCCGGGAGACTCATCCAGGACACGATCATGTCGGCGGCGAAGGCTGTCATCTCGGCTTCCGATCCCGAACGGCAGATAGGCCAGGTGACGACTCACCTCCGCCTGTTCCTGCTCGGCGGTCTCGGTCTTGGCCGTTGACCCTCAGGTAGACCGGAAGTGGTAACGAGTGGCAACGTGACGGAGAATCTCGATTCGGACAGGTTCATCAACCGCGAGCTTTCCTGGCTCGCTTTCAACCATCGGGTCCTGGCCCTCGCCACCCGTCCCGATTTCCCGCTGTTGGAGAAGGTCAAGTTCCTGGCGATTTGGTCATCGAATCTCGACGAGTTCTTTCAGGTTCGTGTCGCCGGGCTCAAGGAGCAGGTCGCCCACGGCGTCGGCTTCACGCCCCCGGACGGGATGACGCCCAGCCAGCAGCTGGCGGCGATCAGGAAGGAAGTCGAGATCCAGACCGAGGCCATCTCGAAGCAGTTCCTCTCCGAAGTCGCCCCCGCCCTCGCCAACGAGGGCATCGTGTTCAGCGACTACTCCACGCTGGAGACCGATGACAAGGACTTTCTCGATCGGCAGTTTCGCGATCTGGTGTTCCCGGTGCTCACCCCGCTGGCGGTGGACCCATCCCACCCATTTCCATACATCTCTAACCTCTCGTTGAATCTGGCGGTGCTGGTTCGGAATCCCGAGACCGGGCTGCAGAAGTTCGCCCGGGTCAAGGTGCCTCCCATCCTCCCCCGGTTCGTCGTGCTTCCCGACCTGGAGCGGTTCGTGCCCCTGGAGCAGGTGATAGCTGCCCATCTCGATGCTCTCTTCCCCGGGATGGAGGTGTTGGGTAACGATGTCTTCCGCGTCACCAGGAACGCCGACTTCGAGATCGAGGAAGACGAGGGTGGGGATCTCCTGATGGCCATCGAGTCCGAGCTGACCCAACGTCGATTCGGGAGCGTGGTTCGCCTCGAGATCCATCCGGACATGCCTTCGGACGTGCTCGATCTGCTCCTTCGGGAGATGGGCGCCACCGAGGATGACGTGTACCGGATCGAGGGGCCTTTGGACATGGCCGGGCTGATGGGTCTGTATGACGTCGATCGGCCGGAGCTCAAGTTCGAGCTCTTCGCCGGTGTCACGCCGCCCCGTCTCCAAGCGGCAGCCGGCGAGACCGCCGACTTCTTCGAGGTCATCGGTCAAGGCGATCTGATCGCCCATCATCCATACGACAGCTTCACGGCCACGGTCGAGGGATTCATCGAGAGGGCGGCAACCGATCCCAAGGTGCTCGCCATCAAGATGACGCTATATCGCACCTCATCCGACAGCTCGATCATGGGCTCTCTGATCAAGGCGGCGGAGGCCGGCAAGCAGGTGGCCGCCCTCATCGAGCTGAAGGCCAGGTTCGACGAGGAGCGGAACATCGAATGGGCCCAGCGTCTCGAGGATGCCGG
Source organism: Acidimicrobiia bacterium (assembly GCA_049578105.1). Taxonomy (GTDB): domain Bacteria; phylum Actinomycetota; class Acidimicrobiia; order Spongiisociales; family ZC4RG35; genus JARDZU01. Next base: position 3,085 of record JBAULI010000012.1, read on the forward strand.
TGTCCACGTGACCTATGGGGTGGTCGGCTTGAAGACGCACACCAAGCTGGCGCTCGTCGTGCGTCGGGAAGGTGACGGAGTCGTCAGATACGCACATATCGGAACGGGCAACTACAACGAGAAGACCGCCCGCACCTACGAAGATCTCGGTGTCTTCACCTCCGAGCCGGAGGTGGGCTCGGATCTCTCCGAGTTGTTCAACTATCTCACGGGCTACTCACGGCAGACGACATACAACCGGCTCGCCGTGTCTCCCAACGGCATCAGGAACCGTCTGCTCGAATTGATCGAGGACGAAGCATCCCGACCCGACGGGCAGATAACTCTGAAGATGAACTCGTTGGTCGACGCTCGGATGGTCGATGCCCTCTACAAGGCTTCGATGCTGGGCGCCAGGATCGATCTGATCGTGAGGGGGATCTGCTGTCTCCGTCCGATGATCGAAGGCCTGTCGGAGAACATCAGGGTGCGATCGATCGTCGGGCGTTACCTGGAGCACTCACGCATATACCGATTCGGCGCTCGCGGAAGGGACCGTCACTACTACATCGGCTCGGCGGATCTGATGCCACGCAACCTGGATCGTCGTGTCGAGGCCCTGGCGCCGATCACCGATCCGGACCTCCAATTCAGACTCGATCAGATCCTCGATGTCCTCATGGCGGACGACAACCTGGCATGGGAACTGCGATCCGATGGGTCCTGGGCCCGGATCACCGGCGGAGATGGCATCGACAGCCATGTCACCCTGCAGGAGCTGGCCCGGGCTCGGGCCACCGCCACCATCTGATCCCGGGGGCTCCACGCTCGGCGATCGGCCGGAGTGCGGCCCGAAGAAACGTTCACCGTCTGTTCACCTCCGGGCCAGAGCACGGTTAACGGCCGTCTCTACCTTGCCCATGGGTCTGGGAGGTTTCTCCCGTGGCCCGAGATGGAATTGACCTCTATCAAGGAGCTAACCGGGATGAATCCCCGAATTGCGCGCTTCGGCGCCGCGCTGGCGGTCGTGGCGCTCGTAGTCGCCGCCTGTGGTGGCGGGAGCAGTGAGGACACGACCACGCCCCCGGGTGGTGGCCTCTCCGGCGACCTCCTCGGCGCCGGCGCCTCGTTCCCCGACCCGATCTATCAGGAGTGGATCGGCGAGTACACGGCCAACGTCCAACCCGGCGTCTCGATCAACTATCAGTCGATCGGCTCCGGTGGCGGTGTCGAGCAGTTCATCGGCCAGCAGACCGACTTCGGGGCCTCAGACGCCTTCCTCAAGGACGACGAGGTGGCAGCGGCCCAGGATGCCAGGGGCTGTGACCCGATCCACGTGCCCACCGTCTTCGGTGCGGTCGCCCTGGGTTACAACCTGGAAGGTGTGGACTCGCTCACCTTGGACGGTCCCACTCTGGCCGACATCTTCCTCGGCAACATCGAGAACTGGAGTGATCCGGCCATCACTGCTCTCAACGACGGGGTGACTCTGCCCGACGAGCCGATCATCGTGGCCCACCGCTCCGATGGCTCCGGCACGACCAGCATCTTCACCACCTACCTCAGCGATGTGTCCGAGGACTGGGCCAATGGCCCCGGAGCCGGCAAAGAGGTCGAGTGGCCCGCTCCCACGTCGGTCGGCGGTGAGAAGAACGACGGTGTCACCGCCCAGATTCAGCAGAACCCCGGCGCAATCGGCTACATCGAGTTGTCATACGCCATGGAGAACGACATCCCGGTTGCCGACATGATCAATGCCGATGGGAATGCGATCACCCCCACCCTGGAGTCGACGGCGGCCGC
>JBAULI010000013.1:0-4265 GCA_049578105.1 Acidimicrobiia bacterium
CCCTCTATGTGCTGGCCATGCCCCTCGCCATGTTGGGCTTTGCCGCGGCAGCGGTCCTCATCGAAACCGCCCTCGCCTCGCGTGCCAATCCCGGCCCGCACGGGCTCTCCGAGATTCTCTACGCCTATGCATCGGGGTCGAACAACAACGGTTCCGCCTTCGCCGGCTTCAACGCAGCCACCGACTGGTACGACACGACCATCGGCCTGTCCATGCTGGTCGGCCGCTTCTTCGCCATCATCCCCGTGCTCGGGATCGCGGGCTCGATGGCCGGTAAGCAAGTGATGCCGTCCACCACCGGAACCTTCCCCACACATACCCCGTTGTTCATCGGTCTGGTGATCGGTGTGGTCGTCGTCGTGGCCGGACTCACCTTCTTCCCGGCGTTGGCGTTAGGCCCCATCGTCGAACATCTGTCCCTCTAGGAGGCTGCGCACGAGCACGGTCGATCACCACACAACTCCCCCTTCGACCCGAAGGGTGACCGAGAGGTCTCTGTTCGACCGCGAGATCACCGGACCGGCCATCCTCGCCAGCTTGCGCAAGCTCGACCCCCGGGTTCAGGCGCGTAACCCGGTGATGTTCGTGGTCCTGGTCGGAAGTGCCCTCACCACGGTGCTGTTCCTCCAGGGCCTGGGGGATGCCTCGGGCCGGCAGAGCGTGTTTGCCGGTCTGATCGCCGGGTGGCTCTGGTTCACAGTGCTGTTCGCCAACTTCGCCGAGGCGATGGCAGAGGGCCGGGGAAAGGCCCAGGCGGCCACCCTTCGTCAGACCCGAGCCACGACGATGGCCAATCGACGCATGTCCGATGGATCGATAGAGCAGATCGCCTCGTCGTTTCTCACCGTGGACGACGTGGTGGTGGTATCGGCCGGCGAGATCATCCCCTCGGACGGCGACATCATCGAGGGCATCGCCTCGGTGGATGAGTCTGCCATCACGGGTGAGTCGGCACCGGTGATCCGGGAGGCTGGAGGTGACCGTTCGGCGGTCACGGGTGGGACGCGTGTCCTTTCCGATCAGATCGTGGTGCGGATAACCGCACGTCCCGGAGAGACGTTCCTCGACCGCATGATCTCCCTCGTCGAGGGGGCGAGTCGCCAGAAGACCCCCAACGAGATCGCCCTCAACATCCTGCTCGCTGCCCTGACCATCATCTTCTTGCTGGCCACCGTCACCCTCCAGCCATTCGCCATCTACTCGGGTGCCGAACAGGATGTCATCGTCCTGGTCGCCCTCCTGGTCTGCCTGATCCCGACCACGATCGGTGCGCTGCTGTCGGCGATCGGGATCGCCGGAATGGACCGCCTGGTGCAACACAACGTCCTGGCTCTGTCCGGACGAGCGGTGGAGGCTGCAGGGGATTGCTCCACGCTGCTACTCGACAAGACCGGGACCATCACCCTGGGCAATCGTCAAGCCGCAGAGTTCCTGCCGCTGCCGGGCATCACCGAGGAGCGTCTTGCCGCGGCGGCCCAACTCGCCAGTCTTGCCGACGAGACCCCGGAAGGCAGGTCGATCGTGGTTCTCGCCAAACGGCGGTTCAACATGCGTGAGCGTGACCTTTCCCACGCCAACCTCGTGGCCTTCAGCGCTCAGACCCGGATGAGCGGAGTCGACCTCGACGGGCAATCGGTGCGTAAGGGGGCGGCCGACTCTGTCCGCCGATGGGTGATCGATCGGGGTGGGAGCGTGCCCGGCGGGCTCGACCCCCTGGTCGAGGGTGTGGCCACTTCGGGTGGCACCCCTTTGGTGGTGGCGGAGGGAAGAGACGTGCTGGGCGTGGTTCACCTCAAAGACGTGGTCAAGGAAGGGATCAGGACCAGGTTCGACCAGCTGCGCAGGATGGGCATCCGCACCGTGATGATCACTGGCGACAACCCGCTCACCGCCCAGGCGATAGCCACCGAGGCCGGAGTCGACGACTTCCTTGCCGAGGCCACCCCCGAAGACAAGATGGCTCTGATTCGTCGGGAGCAGGCCGGGGGCAGGCTGGTGGCGATGACCGGTGACGGCACCAACGACGCCCCGGCCCTGGCTCAGGCCGACGTCGGTGTGTCGATGAACACCGGCACCCAGGCCGCCAAAGAGGCGGGGAACATGGTCGACCTCGACTCCAACCCGACCAAGCTGATCGAGATCGTCGAGATCGGGAAGCAGCTTCTGATCACCCGGGGAGCCCTCACCACGTTCTCGATCTCCAATGACGTCGCCAAATACTTCGCCATCATCCCGGCCATGTTCTCCGGGGTGTTCCCGGTGCTCGACCGGCTCAACATCATGGGTCTGGAGACCCCCCGCTCGGCGATCCTCTCCGCCGTGATCTTCAATGCCTTGATCATCGTGGCGCTGATCCCACTCGCCCTGCGGGGAGTGAAGTTCCGCGCCGACAGCGCGGTGGTCATGCTGAGACGGAATCTCGCCATCTACGCCGTCGGTGGCCTGATCGCGCCCTTCATCGGGATCAAGGTGCTCGACATCATCGTCAGCGCGCTGGGAATGGCGTGATGAGACGACAACTGCTGCCGGCCTTCTGGATGCTCGTGATCTTCACGATCCTCACCGGGCTGGTGTACCCGATGGTCGTCACCGGGATAGCCCAATCCGTGTTCAAGGATCAGGCGGACGGCTCGCTGCTCGAGGTCGATGGACATCTGGTTGGCTCGAAGGCCATCGGCCAACGGTTCACGGGACCCGAGTACTTCCACCCCCGACCTTCGGCGGCGGGGGACGGCTACGACGGCTCGGCCAGCGCGGGGAGCAACCTGGGACCCACCAATCCGGATCTTCTCGCTGAGATAGAACGGCGTGCCAACGCCTACAGGGCGTTGAACGGCCTGACCTCCGATGCTCTCGTCCCTGTGGATGCGGTGACCGCCTCCAGCTCGGGGCTCGATCCTCACATCTCGATCGCCAATGCCAGGCTGCAGGCACCGCGCGTGGCGGCGGCCAGGGGCCTGGACCTCGATGATGTCCTCCCGCTGATCACCGAGCACACCGATGGTCGGGATCTCGGCTTCCTGGGCGAGCCCGGGGTCAACGTCCTCACCCTTAACCTCGCCCTCGACGATACGCGATGACCACGCGCGGCCGACCGGCAAAGCCCCAACCGCGCTGTAGCTTGGCATCATGACACGCGGCAAGCTGAAGGTGTTCCTCGGTGCCGCCCCTGGCGTAGGCAAGACCTACGCCATGCTCGAGGAGGGCAACCGTCTCCGCAGCGAGGGTCGTAACGTGGTTATCGGCTTCGTCGAGCCTCACGAGCGCAGCGAGACCGCGGCCATGATCGGTGACCTCGAGGTGATCCCGCGCCGCGTGGCTGAGTACCGGGGGGCCACCTTCGAGGAGATGGACCTCGAGACCGTTATGACCCGGCTCCCAGACGTTGCCCTGGTCGACGAGCTAGCCCACACCAACGTGCCGGGGTCCAGGAACGCCAAGCGCTGGATGGACGTCGAGGAGCTGCTCGAGGCCGGGATCGATGTCCTATCGACCATGAACATCCAACATCTCGACTCCCTGAACGACGTGATCCACGAGATCACCGACGTGGTGCAGAGAGAGACGATTCCTGACGAGGTGGTGCGCAACGCCGACGAGATCGAGTTGGTGGACCTGACCCAGGAGGGAGTGCGAGACCGCCTGGCGGCCGGGAAGATCTACCCGGCCGAGCGCATCGACGCCGCCCTCGCCAACTATTTCCGTCCCGGGAACTTGGGTGCGCTGAGGGAGCTCGCCCTGTCTTGGACCGCCGACCGGGTGGACGAAGCCGTGGAGAAGTACCGTGATATGCACGGAATCGACCAACCATGGGAGACCAAAGAGCGGGTGGTCGTGGCGCTTGCCGGCGCCGAGGGAAGTGATGACGTCGTCAGGCGGGCCGCAAGGCTGGCGATGCGATCCAGGGCCGATCTCCTCGGTGTCTATGTGCGCCCCACGGACGGCCTGGCAGAGCAGTCCGATACGGATGTCACCCAGCTGGTCGAGCTCTTGCAGCAACTCGGTGGGCGATATCACGAGCTGGTAGGAGACGACATCGGAACTGCTCTGGTTGCCTTTGCGCGTGATGAGAACGCAACTCAGATCGTCCTCGGCGCTTCTCGCCGGTCACGTTTCGACGAGCTGCGGCGGGGCTCACCCATCGCCAAAGTGATTCGCAACGCCGGCGACATCGACGTTCACATCATCTCCTACCAAGGGGCACGCAAACCTCGCCCTCGCCGTCGGCGCTCCGAGCCAATCAGTGGTCGACGACGCCTGGTCTC
>JBAULI010000014.1:0-13817 GCA_049578105.1 Acidimicrobiia bacterium
CTAACATCGCCCGATGCCCGCCATCGAAGTCTCCGGCCTCGTCAAGGATTACGGGGAGTTCACGGCGGTCGCCGGCATCGATCTCGTTGTCGAGACTGGGGAGGTTTTTGCACTCCTCGGGCCAAACGGGGCGGGCAAGACCACGACGGTCGAGATCCTCGAGGGTCATCGCACAGCTTCATCGGGATCGGTGTCGGTGCTCGGCCACGACCCCGGATCCGGCGGTCGCACCTTTCGCGAACGGATTGGAATCGTGCTCCAGGAGGGGGCGGTCGAGCGCGAGCTCTCGGTCCGTGAGGCCTTGACCATGTATGGCGGCATGTACCCCAAACGCCTCGATCCGGGTCATCTCATCGAGCTGGTGGGTTTGGAGGAAAAGGCAGACGCCCGGATCAAGACGCTGTCCGGCGGGCAACAACGTCGCTTGGAGCTGGCGCTCGGCCTGGTCGGAGATCCGGACCTGATCTTTCTCGATGAGCCCACCACCGGTTTCGATCCCTCGGCGCGACGACAGGCATGGAAGATCCTGGAGAACCTGACCGATCTCGGCAAGACAATCTTGCTCACCACCCACTACATGGACGAGGCGCAGCACTTGGCCGATCGCATCGCCGTGATCGACCGCGGGAAGATCGTGGCCGAGGGGACACCCGAAACCCTGGGAGGGCGGGACGATGGTCAGACCATGGTCAGGTTCGGCCTTCCCGAAGGTGTCCGGCCTCAGGGCCTCAGCGTGGCCGCCGAGTCACTTGGCGACGGGTCGTTCCAGATCGTGGCCGGGTCTCCGACCAGGGCCTTGTACGAGCTCACCTCGTGGGCGATCGACTCCGGCATAGAGCTGGAGAACGTCGAGGTGTCGCGCCCCTCTTTGGAGGACGTCTACCTGGAGTTGACCGGTGACGACTGAGATCTCCGTTTCGGCACCGTCGGTTGGGCGTTTGATCTGGGAACAGTTCCGATTCCAGAACAAGATCATCTGGCGAACCCCCATATCTGTTTTCTTCACCCTCGTCTTCCCGCTCATGCTGCTCTTGCTGTTCACCGCCATCTTCGGGAACAACGAGATCGAGGGCCTGGGGGTGACCACCGCCCAATTCTTCACACCGGGTCTGGCCGCCTTCGCCGCGGTCTCGGCCACCTACACGGGTCTCGCCATCGGCATGGCCATTGCCAGGGACAACGGCATCCTGAAGCGAGTGCGGGGTGCGCCGATCCCGCCGTGGGCGTACATGACCGGAAGGGTTGCCTCATCGATCTGGCTCGCCCTGCTGGCGACGCTGATCATGATGACCGTCGGCGTCGCCTTCTATAGCGTCCATCTGTATGCCAGGACGCTACCGGCGGTGATCGTCACGTTCTTCGTTGGGACACTGTGCTTCTCCGCCCTCGGCATGCTCGTGGCAGCGATATCGCCAAACGGTGATGCGACACCGGCGATAACCAATGCCACTCTCTTGCCGATCGCATTCGTGTCCGACATCTTCATTCCCCTCGATCAGGCGCCGGGTTGGCTGACGACCGTGGGAGACATCTTCCCCTTGAAGGCATTCGCCGTGGCGTTCAGGGACGGGTTCGACCCGACACTTGTCGGCGCCCAGTGGCACTGGAAGGAGCTGGGGATCATGGTGGCTTGGGGTCTGATCGGTGGGATCCTCGCCCTGCGGCTCTTCAAGTGGGAGCCATCCCAATCGGCCGGGCGCCGTGCCCGGAGGTCGGCCGCCAAAGCTGACGCCGCCGGCTGATTCCCGATGGAGATCGCAGACCGCCTTGCCTCATTCGGGGTGACGATCTTCAGCGAGATGACCGCTCTCGCCCTCGAGCATGATGCCATCAACCTCGGGCAGGGCTTCCCAAACTGGGATGGCGCCGACTTCGTCAAGGAGGCCGCCATTGCTTCCATCGAGGCCGGGGGCAGCGACCAATACCCGCCCAGTCACGGGATCTCCCCACTTCGGGAGGCGATCGCCAAGCGTTACCAGCCCGGTATCGGGGTCGAGATCGACCCTGCCGGCGAGGTGACGGTCACCTGTGGGTGCACAGAGGCCCTGGCGGCATCCTTCCTCGGATTGATCGACCCCGGCGACGAGGTGATCCTGATCGAGCCGTACTACGACGCCTATCCGGCGGGTCTCTCGATGGCAGGGGCAGTGCCCCGCCATGTCACGCTGAGACGCCCCAGCTTCGAGCTCGATATCGACCAGCTGCGCGCTGTGTTCTCCGAGCGGACACGCGCCGTCGTGGTCAACAACCCACACAACCCGACCGGGCACGTATTCGACCGATCCGAACTGGAGGCCATCGCCTCGCTGTGCATCGAGTTCGACGCCCTGGCGATAGTGGACGAGGTCTATGAGGAGATGACCTACGGTCACGAGCACGTCCATCTCGCTTCCCTGGACGGGATGTGGGATCGATCGCTGACCCTGTCGTCGATAGGCAAGACCTTCTCACTGACGGGATGGAAGCTGGGCTGGGCGATCGCACCTCCTCAGCTGAGCAGTGGAGTTCGAGCCGCACACCAATTCCTCACCTTCACCACACCGACACCGGTCCAGCACGGTGCGGTTGCGGCGATGACTGCCCCGCCGTCGTTCTATGACGACCTTCGTGAGACCTATCGCGCCAAGCGCGATCTGTTGGCGAAGGGGCTCGAGACCTGTGGGTTCGAGGTCTATATGCCGGAGGGGACCTATTTCATGATGGCGGGGATCGAGAGGTTCGGCTTTCCCGATGATCGGGCTTTCGCCCGACATCTGGTGGAGCAAACCGGAGTGGTTGCGATCCCCCCCAGTGTGTTCTATCACGACCCATCCGAGGGCAAGGACTTGATCCGATTCGCTTTCTGCAAAGACGACCACACGCTGCGCGAGGCTCTGGAACGGTTGAGGGGCCTCCAGGGCGAGGCTCAAGGCTGAGGTCGAATCGTCAGCTGATCGAGGTCAATGACTTCCTCAATGAGTCAATGATCTCTACCGGTCGCCTGCGAGCCCGACCTCAACTGCGGAAATGACGGCATCGGGATCGTCGACCTCGAGTACCAACTCGTCGAAATGCTCGTCTTGGAGATCGATGACGATCGTGTTGGCTGGGTCATGTACATCGAAGAAGATCCGTCTGCCGTTCTGGTGGAAGGTGCCGGCCTTCATCCCTCCTGGGATGGCGGTTCCGGGTGCGCGCAAACCGGCCCACCAGCGACGGCCCTCGTCCGGGTCGCGTCGAATGCCGGTGACGTTCGCGAGCGGTATGTCGATGTGGCTCCGTAGCGTCCACAGCTTGTCAATACCTTGCATGTCAACTGCCAGTTTGTCGTCTTCGACGGTGATGTTCACCATGACCTCAGTCCTTTCCTTAGTCGGCGATGATGCCTGCGGTTTCGGCGAGAAACCTCGTGATGGCTGGTATGAGTGCGGGCGCCAGAGGTAGATCGGGATTGTTGTACGTGGCCAGATTCCGCTCAGGATCTGGAGGAGCCACCTTCAGCACATGGTTCATGCCGTCGATCTGGGCGAAGAGCGCTCGATGGTTGGCGGCGACGAGACGCTCGGCATCGGTGACCTCCACCTGCAGGTCGGTTGTGCCTTGCACGATCAATATGGGGATCTGTAGGCGGGCGAGAATGTCGGCTGGGTCGTAGGAGAACCAGGACATCAGGTAGGGCTGCACGTCCGGGCGAAACATTCTTGCCAGGGCCGCGAACCTTGTGATCTCGTTGGGAAGCGGGTTGACAGTCTCACCGCTCACCAATCGATCGACGATCGTTTCGACCGCGACCATCGGAGGTCCAGCAAGTTGGGACCTGAGCTGGCGCAGGATCGTGTCCTGGGCCGTGCGGCCGGCTCCTTCCAAGGAAATGAAACTATCTGCGGGGAATCGGGTCGCCGCCAACGCCCCCACCAGGGAGCCTTCACTGTGGCCAATGATGGTGAACCGCCGAAATCCGAGTTTCCCTTTGAGGTGGTTGAGCCACGCAACCGCGTCGTCGACATACGTCTCAAAACGCAGCTCGCGCTCCGGTGTGGCCGCGCTCTCCGCTACCCCGCGCTTATCCACTCGGAGTGCGGCGATGCCTGCAGTGTTCAGCCCGGCGGCGACCAGTTTGAGGCTGTCGTTTCTTCCCGGCAGACTCGCGGTGTTGCCGTCGCGGTCGGTTGGCCCCGATCCAGCGATGATGAATGCGACATGCTCCGTTTCGCTCGGTGGGGAGGACAGGGTGCCGGCGAGGGTTCCGGTGGGCGTTTGGAGGCGAACATCCCGGGCGATTAGATGAAGTTGGGTGGTGGTACTGGCTCCGTTCGATGCCATGGAATCCACTCTGCCCGTCAGCTGTTAAATGCGCTTAACGGAGATGTAAAAGCCTGTTTGCTCTCTGCAAAGACGACGAGACCCTTCGTGAAGCCGTGAGGCGTTTGGGAAGCCTCTGACCGCTCAGCTCATAGCCGGGATCACCTCTTTGCTGAATAACTCGAGGCTGCTCAGGTCGTAGGCCGTGTCCGGGAAGTAGACGATCGCATATTCGAGGCCCTTCTCACGCCAACTGTCGAGGTATTCGACGATCTGCTCCGGTGTCCCCGAAGCACGTTGGTAGAGGGCCGCCTGTCTCTCTGCGCGTTCCTCGGAGACGTGCTCGAGCATGTGGGACCTGACCCATGCGATCTTGTCTCGCACCTCTTTCTCGGTCTCGGCGCAAACGATGTTGAAGTCGCTGGTTCGCACGATCGATTCGAAGTCCCTCCCGACATCCACGCAATGCCGCTCGAGCACCTCGGACTTGTGGGCGAATTGGTCGAGGCTTTCACCGAAATTGGTGTACTGGGCATACCGGGCGGCGACATTGAGCGTCAGTTGCTCGCCTCCACCGGCGATCCAGAAGGGGATGTGGGGCTTCTGGGCCGGCTTGGGTTGGCAGATCGCACCTCTCAGCTCATAGTGCTTTCCTTCGAAGTCGACCACGTCTTCGGTCCACATGGCGCGCATGATCTCGACGCCCTCGCGCAGCATCCCGATTCGCTTCGCAGGCTCGAGAAAGGGATAGCCGTAGCCAAGGTGCTCGTGCTCGTACCAGCCGGCACCGATTCCCATCTCCAACCGCCCGCCGGAGATGACATCGATCGAGGCGGCCATTTTGGCCAGATAGGAGGGCGGCCGATAGGTGTTACAGGTGCACATCTGACCGAGACGCAAGGTCTTCGTGACAGCAGCCAGGGAGGCCATGAGGGTCCACGCCTCGTAGGTGACCTCCTGGGTGGGCGACGGGACGGTGTGGAAGTGGTCGAACACCCACGCCGACTCGAATCCTCCTTCCTCGATCGCCGTGGCGACCCGGCTCATGGTGGGCCAGTGCTCGGCTTGGTCGATTCCTGTCAGATCGAGACGCCAACCCTGTGGTACGAATGCTCCGAATCTCATGCCCACGAGGGTAAGCGATCCCTTTCAGGTGGCGATCACTTCAAAGAGGTCCCACTCGCCGGGGACGCCCTTCAGCTCGTGAGCCCCGCATTGCCTGAACTCGAGGGCCGAACCGGTTACCAGGTCCTTCACGGTCCGGCTCACGACAACGCCGCCGGCCTCTGCCACGTCCATCACCCGGCTTGCGATGTGCACAGCGATTCCCGCCACGTCGTCCCCCCGAATCTCGATCTCCCCGGTGTGTAGGCCGGCCCTGATCGGAACCCCGATCGCCGCCAGCTCCTCGTTCATGGAGAGGGCGCACCGGATCGCACGGTGAGGCCCATCGAAGGTGGCGAGCACACCGTCGCCGGTGCTCTTGATCGCAACCCCGCGATGACGTTGCAGGTTGTCGGCGACTATTCGATCGTGGGTCGAGACCAAGTCCAGCCACCGATCATCACCCAGTCGAGCGGCCATCGAAGTGGAGCCCACGATGTCCGTGAACAGGACGGTGGCCAGCATCCGGTTCGTGTCGACCGAGGTTCGCTCGCCGGTCACGAACTCCTCTATCTCGTCCAGCACCGGTCCGAAATCGCCGGCATAGAAGGGAAGGGTGTCGGAACCGTCGAGCTCTCGATAGACGGCGTCCTCGATGTGGTCGGCCAGGTACTCGCCAAAAGAGGCACGATGGAATCGGGCATCCTTTCTAGCCACCACGAGGGTGCGTGCCTGGACGGAGGGGAGAACTCCTCTCACGTCCGTGTCGCTGATCCACGAGACGGCCTCGCCGGCCACCCCGGGCGGCATCGACAACCGTATTTGATGGAGCCAGGACTCTCTGAAGCGCTTGTCGTCTGCCATCGATGGCGCCGTCAGTCGCAATGGCTCGGCTGACCTCCCGTACATCTCGCGCCAGTCTGTGGAAAACGACTCGATGACACTGTCCGGTGCCCCGATCGGGTAGTCGGCGTCTCGTCTGAGGCGGGCGAAGCTGTTGACCAACACCAGTGTGGGAAAGCGCTCTGGATATGTGGCAGCGAGAACCAGAGCGAGCATGCCACCTTCCGTGTCACCGATCAGAGCTCCGCTCTCGACGCCCAGCGAATCGAGGACGGAAATGATGTCGTCGACATGCTCCTCCACGGGCAGGACGCGTCCCACCCCGTGCGGGTCGGAGATCCCGGTGCCGCGCTTGTCGGCGAACATCACGCGACCGATCGAGCCCAGCCGCTCGAGATAGCGACGGGCCGATGGCTCTTCCCAGATGGTCTCGACGTTGGTCAGCCAATTGGTGACGTACACGATGTCCGGGCCTTCCCCGAACATCTGGTACCCGATGAAGCCATTTGGCGTCTCGCAGTATTTGGTCTCGGGTCGTCCGTTCACGCTCGGCAGGATAGGGAGGGCACACCGTGCCGACTGATCCCGATGGTGCCCGCACCCGACGGAACCGGCTTGCAGCGGGTTTAAACTCGATTGCTCCCCTAGGTCAACGGGAGCGACCACGGCTTCATTCTTCGATCCTGGCATTGGGCGCGACGCCTGTGGCGTCGGTTTCATCGCGGCTCTCGATCGGAATCCGACTTATCGCATGACCCGGCTCGCGGTCGAGTGTCTGCAGAGGCTCGACCATCGTGGCGCCAAGGCCGCCGACGGCACTGGCGACGGGGCGGGGATCCTCACCGGTCTCCCCAGACGATTGATCGACCGCGAGCTGAGTGCTCATGGACTGGACATACCTGAGGGGCGGCTTGGCCTGATCATGTGCTTCTTTCCGCCAACGGAGGCCGTCGCGGCCAGATCCGCCATCGCAGAGGCGGTCGAGTCCGAGAGGATGAAGGTGCTTTTTTGGCGATCGGTCCCCATCGACCCCTCGGTGCTTGGCGACCACGCACGCCGGGTCTTGCCGGTTATCGAGCAGGCCATCGTCACCGGTGACCTGGACGGGGCCGAATTCGAGCGGAGCCTCTACCTGGCGCGAAAGCGCGTGGAGAGGAACGCCATGACCGGGGTGTCCATCTCTTCGGCATCGCACCGGACGGTCGTATACAAAGGGCTGTTCACCGCCTCGAGGATCTCCGACTTCTATTGGGACCTGCGCGATCCCGACTATGAGACGCCCTTTGCCATCTTTCATCAGAGGTACTCGACCAACACCTTCCCTTCCTGGGACAACGCCCAGCCGTTCCGCTCGTTGGCGCACAACGGTGAGATAAACACCATTCAATCCAACAGGTCGTGGATGGTCGCCAGGGAAAGGGCCGCCACGCCCGGGGTCTGGGGAGACCGACTGCCCGACGTCTTCCCGTTTCTCCAGCCAGGTGTCTCGGACTCGGGGAGCCTCGACAACGTCTTCGAGCTGCTGATGCAATCCGGTCGCTCACTGGCCCACGTCAAGGAGATGTTGATGCCGGCCGCCTGGGAAAACGTGCCCGATCTCCGTCCGGAGCTGGCGGCCTTCTACGAGTATCACGCCTTCCTCACCGAGCCCTGGGATGGGCCGGCGGCGGTGGCGGCCACCGATGGAATGTCTCTTCTGATGGGCATGGACAGGAACGGGCTCCGCCCAGCCCGCTGGGCCATCACCCCGGAGGTGGTGCTGGTCGCCTCGGAGGCGGGCGTCTGCCCCGAGGAGGAGTCACGTGCCCGGGCCACCGGCCAGCTGGGCCCGGGTGAGGTCCTCTTGTTCGACGGAACCACGGGAACGGTCCACCACTCGGATGAGGTCAAGGAATCCCTGGCCACGGCCCGTCCCTACTCCGATTGGGTCAACACCGAGACACTCCGGATCCAGGCCTCGTTCGACCCACTTGCCGACACCCGGTTCGACGCAGCGGCCCTGAGCCGTGTCTTCGGCTACACATCGGAGGAAAGGCGGCTGGTCATCTCAGACATGGCCCGCGGCAACAACCCGATCGGCTCCATGGGCGACGACACGGGCCTGGCCGTGCTCTCGACCCGTCCCAGGCGTCTCACCCAGTACATGCACGAGCAATTCGCCCAGGTGACCAACCCACCCATGGACCCCATCCGGGAGAAGCTCGTCATGTCCTTGCGCATTCAGCTCGGTCGCCGCGGCCCCTTGCTCGAGGACGCTCCGCAGCAGGCCCACCTCATCGAGCTCTGGAGCCCGGTCCTCTCCGATGCGGAGTTGGAGTCGATCGTTCGCTCCGGAGACCCGAGATTCTTCTCCCACTGGATATCGACCACCTGGGAGGCATCAGAGGGACCTGATGGGATGAAGACGCGAATCGACGAGATCTGCGATGAGGCAGCACAGGCCGTCCGGCTCGGCGCCACCATCCTGGTGCTATCAGATCGGGAGACAGACCGGCTCCGCGCTCCGGTGCCACCACTTCTCGCCTTGGGGGCGGTGCATCACCACCTGATCGAAGAGGGGGTCAGAGGCTCGGTGTCCTTGGTCGTGGTGTCCGGCGAGCCCCGCGACCCACACGACCTGGCCTGCCTCATCGGGTTCGGGGCGTCGGCGGTCAACCCCTATCTGGCCATCGAGCATGCTCGGGACCTCGCCGCTTCGGGTGCCGTCGACGTCGACCCGGTGGCGGCCCAGGAGAACTATCGGCGTGCCCTGGAGGACGGTCTGCTCAAGATCATGTCGAAGATGGGTATATGCACCCTCTCGGCCTATCGGGGCTCGGAATTGTTCGAGGTGATCGGCATCTCCGAGAGTGTCTGTCGTCGTGCCTTCAGCAACGCCCCGCGACGCCTGCGTGGGATCGGCATGCAGGAGATCGCCAGGCGAGCGCTGGCCCAACACGAGCTCTTCGCCGAAGGTGAGGTCGACCCCGGAGGCTTCTACAAGCATCGCCGGGGATCCGACCGGCACCTGACCAGCCCGATCGTCGTGCTGGCGTTGCAGAAGGCCGTCCGCTCCGGCGACCCAGAGGACTGGGACCGATACGTGGAGATGATCTCGGACCGTGAGCCCGCCCTGATCCGCGATCTCCTCACTTTCGTGCAGAGGGATCCTGTGCCGATCGACGAGGTGGAGCCGGTGGAGCAGATAATGCGGCGTTTCACGACCTCGGCAATGTCCCAGGGTGCCCTGTCCGCAGAGGCTCACCAGGCGTTGGCCGAAGCGATGAATCTGATTGGCGCCCACTCGAATTCCGGTGAGGGGGGTGAGGACCCGGCCCGGTTCGGCACTCCGAAGAACTCGGCGATAAAGCAGGTCGCTTCCGGGCGCTTTGGCGTCACTCCTGCCTATCTCCACTCCGCCGACGAGCTCCAGATCAAGATGGCTCAGGGCTCCAAGCCGGGCGAAGGGGGCCAACTGCCCGGTCACAAGGTGTCGGAGGAGATCGCCAGGCTGCGGCACACCGAGCCGGGGGTCACACTGATCTCACCACCTCCCCACCACGACATCTACTCCATCGAGGATCTGGCCGAGCTGATCTATGACCTCAAGGCCTTCAAGCCTTCGGCCCGGGTATCGGTCAAATTGGTGAGTGAGCCCGGTGTGGGCACCATTGCCGTCGGCGTGGCCAAGGCAGATGCCGATGTGATCGTCCTCTCCGGATCTGAGGGTGGGACGGGGGCGTCGCCACTCGTTTCGATAAAGCACGCCGGCTCGCCATGGGAGCTTGGCCTCGCCGAGGCACACCAGGTCCTGGTAGCCAACGGCCAGCGCTCGCGAGTCACGCTGGAGACAGACGGCGGTCTCCGAACCGGGCGCGATGTGATCGTGGCGGCTCTGCTCGGGGCCGAGAGATTCGGCTTTGGCACGCTCCCGTTGCTGGCGCTCGGCTGCAAGATGGTGCGACAGTGTCATCTCAACACCTGTCCCGTGGGCATCGCCACGCAACGTGAGGATCTCCGAGCGAAGTTCGCCGGATCAGCCGATCAGGTCGTGTTGATGTTCCGCCGTCTTGCCGAAGAGACCAGGAGGTACATAGCGAACCTCGGCTTCCGTTCGTTGGCCGAGGTGGTGGGCCGGGCCGATCTGCTGAGACCGGTGGACCCCGGTCATCCCCTTTCGGCCGACCTCGTCGCGATGCTGGTCAGCTCGCAGGGAGGCAAGAAGCACGAGGGATATCGGAGAATCCCCCTCTCCAGCCTAGAGGTTCGCCTGGTCGCCGATGCCAAGGCGTCGATCGTGTCGCGCCAACCGATCGAGCTGGTCTATCCGATTCGGAACGTCGATCGGGCCATCGGGGCTCGACTTTCGGGGGAGATCACGGCGCACCATGGCGTGGACGGTCTGCCCGAGGACACGGTTCGGGTTCTGCTCTCCGGCACTGCCGGCCAGAGCTTCGGCGCTTGGCTCGCGCCCGGGGTGAGGATGCACCTGGAGGGCACCGCAAACGACTACCTGGGCAAAGGGATGGGCGGCGGCTCTATCTCCGTCTCTCCGCGGCGGGCAGGTGGCAGCCGCCCTCACGCCGCCGGAAACGCAGTTCTATACGGGGCCACGGGTGGGGCGATCTATCTGGCCGGACGGGTGGGACAACGGTTTGCCGTGCGGAACTCTGGCGCCACCGCTGTGATCGAGGGATGCTCGGACCATGGGTGTGAGTACATGACCGGCGGGAAGGTTCTGGTCTTGGGCGAAGTCGGGCGCAACTTCGCCGCCGGCATGACCGGTGGCACCGCCTATGTGTGGGACCCCGATCTGTCATTGAAGGCCATGCTCGCCGAGAGCTCACCTGCCGCCCGTCGGCCAAACGACGCCGACCTCGCCTCGATGAGGACGTTGCTCGAAGATCACGCCGACCGCACGTCGAGCCCGATAGCGGTGGATCTCCTCGAGCAATGGGGATCGTTGGTCCCCCAGTTCTGGGTGATCTCACCTTCTGCAGGTGAGGAGCGTGCGGTGAAGATCCAGGTGACAGAACAGCCCGCCGCCCAAAGATAAGGTGGCCCGGTGATACGTGTAGCCATCTCTGGGGCGGGGGGACATCTCGCCACGCCGATAGCCGAGGCAGTTCTCGAGACCGAGGACTTGGGTCTCAGCTCCCTCTACAACCCAAATCGGGCCGGGTCGGTGCTCCACGGGGTCGAGGTCGTGGGCGATCCGGGTGAGGTGGTGGCCGATGTGATGGTCGAGACGGCTCATCCCGACGTGGTGTTCACCAATCTCGAGGCATGGAGGGCTGCATCGCTTCCCACCGTTGTCGGGACTTCGGGATTCACTCCCGAGCGACTCGATCAGCTCCGCCGGTTGTGGGGTGAGGATGGCCCGCCGGCTCTTGTTGTGCCGAACTTCTCGATCGGTGCGGTGCTCATGATGCGCTTCGCCACGGAGGCTGCACCCTATTTCGATGCCGTCGAAGTCATCGAGCGCCATCACTCCACGAAGCCCGATGCGCCATCGGGAACCGCCCTGGCAACCGCCATTGGGCTGGCCGGGGCCGGTGGGTCCTCGGCCGAGGAGTCGTCGGAGTTGGTGCCCGGTGCCCGGGGTGGGCAGGTCGAGGGAATTCGCGTCCACTCCCTCAGACTTCCAGGGCTGATCTCACAACAGGAGGTCGCTCTCAGCAACCCCGGAGAAGTGCTCTCCATAGAGCATCTGTCGACCAGCTACCAGTCCTTCGCCGCCGGGGCAATCACGGCGGTCAGGGGTATCTCGTCGCTGAGCCCGGGGGTCCACCTCGGTTTGGACGAGGTGCTTTGAAGGTCCCCGGGAGGGTCTTCTCAAACTCCGGCCATCGACCCGACGGGGAGGTCGGGGAAGAACGAGTAGACCCGCTCACCCTTGAAGAGTTGCTTCTCGGGGTCCCAGGGAAAGAAGATCACGTTTCGCCACACCATCTTCTCCCCGTTGGGCTCGACACCGAGCCAGGGTGAGGTGAACGTCCCATTTACGACGGCCTCCTCGCAAACGCCCTGTGGTCCCACCACGATCGAAGTCAGTGCGAAGTCGATGTCGGGGAAGGCGGTCAGGAGCTCCACATAGAACCGGGTGGCCCCCTCGTGGTTCTCCCAGCGATGACCGGTTTGGACCAGCTCGTACACGCAGTCGTCGGTCAGGGTCGCCATAAGACCGTCGATGTCACGGGCGTCTTCGGCCAGCGAATGTGACTTCCAAAGATCCCTCACGAGGGCGTAGTCATCCGGCACCATGGCGAGCAGATCACGAACGTGGTCCCGTTTGTCCAACGATTCCTGTATCAGGGTGTGTGTCATGTCACCTCCGCTGTCCGTCGGCGAGCCTAAACGAGGTCAGAGGAAAACGATGGTGGCCAGCCCCACGACCAGGCAATAGATCGCGAACGGGGTGAGCCCGGCTCGACGAACCGTTGCCAGCGTCACGGCGATCGCGATGTATCCGGACACCGCTGCCACCACCAGCCCGACCAGCAACTCGATTCCCAGGCCGCCACTCTCCTCCAAGGACAGCACCTGGCTCAGGCCACCGCCGGCGATGGCGGGAATACCGAGCAGGAAGGCGAACCGCGCCGCTTCCGACGGTGTGAACCGCCGGGTCTCACCCGCCGAGATGGTCATCCCGGAACGAGATATGCCGGGGATCAGGGCGAAGGCCTGGGCCACCCCGACGACCACGGCGTCCGGTACGCGACCGTCGATCATGCGTCTGACCCCCGTTGCCATGCGTTGACCCACGATGAGGACCAGGCCGGTGGCCATGAGTGCCCAGCCCACGTTGGCAGCCGTGTCCTGAAACTTGTCGAGCCGTCCGGCGAGCGGGAGGCCGATGAGGGCCGGGATGGTGCCCACTGCCACGAGGAACGCGATCTTGCGACCCTCGAGATCGCGGCGCATGCGCAGGACCTTGACCACATCTTTCCTGAAGTAGATCAGGACGGCGATGAGGGTTCCCAAATGGAGCACGGCGGAGACGGACAACGACGGAGGAGCGATGTCGACGCCCAATCGGGCGAGAGCGTCCGGCACGATCACCAGGTGTCCGGATGAGGAGACGGGGAGGAATTCGGTCAGACCCTGGACCAGGCCCCAGATGACTACTTCGAGCACCGGAGCACGGTAACCGGGAGAGCCGTGGTATCGATCCTCTGCGACTGCCGTCAGGGCGTCACGATGAGGACCGTCACCCGGTCTCCGGACGCCGCTATGGCCACCTGATCGGCGAGCTCGGGCTCCACGGCAACCGTGCCGAGATGGGTGCCGAGAGGATCGTCGTCGGCGGCCGATGTGACCACTGCATCGGCCATCACCCCCGTATCCACGAGCACCAGCCTGGCCTCGTCACCGGCCCTGGCTGCTCGGGGGAGCCTCAACTCGATTTGATACCACCCGGACGGGACCACTTCTCGATCAGTGGTGACATCACTGGCAAGGATGGGATCTCCACTTCTGATCGGTGATCGAGCGACACTTCCAGCTGCCACCGGCTCCAACAAACCCGATCTCACCATGTGTTCTTCTGTGTTCGTCGTGTCGATTAGCGTCCCGGGCGCGATGTCGATGACCGCAAAGGGGTGACTCAC
>JBAULI010000015.1:0-11997 GCA_049578105.1 Acidimicrobiia bacterium
CTCCTGTCGCGAGCTCCTGCTCTCCCTGCCCGGGGCCATCCCCGATGTGCACCCGGTCGTGATCGTCTCCCGTCTCAGCGCAGACCAGCTCGATGTATTGCTGGCCGACACCACCTTCATGACCAGATACTCCGAGGAAATCGAAGACCTCGAACGCGCCGTTGGTGATCCTCGCCCACCGCTCATTGCCTACTGCTCTCCAGAGTTCGGGATCAGCGCACTGGTCCCCCAGTACTCAGGCGGTCTCGGGATCCTGGCAGGTGATCACCTCAAAGCAGCCAGTGAGATGGATCTGCCCCTAGTGGGTGTGGGCCTGTTCTACCGCCATGGGTACTTCAAGCAGGTGATAGTGGACGGCGCCCAGACCGAGACTTACCTCGACTTCGAAGCCGGCCACATCGGCGCCGAGGACACAGGGTCGACCGTCTCGATCCCATTCCCGGGCAGGGAGGTGGTGGCTCGCATATGGCGGATGATGGTGGGTCGCATCAACCTCCTGCTGCTCGACACCGATGTCGAGGCCAACAGCGAGCAAGACCGCCTCATCTGCGACCGGCTCTACGGCGGCGATCGCCAGCACCGGCTCGATCAGGAAATGGTCCTCGGTGTGGGCGGGGCACGGGCCGTGAGGGCATTGGGGTGGGAGGTGCCGGTTCATCACCTGAACGAGGGTCACGCCGGGTTCATCCTGCTCGACCTCATCGATGACGAGATCGACGGTGGCGACCTCGCCGGCGCCATCGAGCGGGTGAGACCGGGTCTCGTGTTCACCACGCACACACCGGTTCCGGCAGGCATCGATCGATTCGACCGCGGCCTGATCACCCCCTATCTCGAGACCTGGGCCACACGCTGGCAGGTCCCGGTCGACGACATATGGTCACTGGGAGAGGATCCCGAAGACCCCGGGCAGTTCAACATGGCGGCGCTCACCTTGCGCAATGCCAGTGCGGCCAACGGGGTGTCGCGTCTCCACGGGGAGGTGAGCCGCCGGCTCTTCGATGGTGTGGGGATCGGCTCCGAGATCGGGTCGGTGACCAATGGTGTCCATGCGAGAACATGGGTCGGGGACGCCGCTCAAGAGGTCTTCGATCGGGTGCTCGGCCCCACATGGTCCGACGGTGATCCCGAGGCGTGGGATCGCGTCGGATCGATCGACGACACCCTCCTTGGCGAAATCAGGGCTCGATCGGCCGGGCATCTGGCGACTCTCATGGCACGGCGCACCGGACGCGATCTGGACCCCCGCTCGTTGGTCATCGGGTTCGCCCGCCGTTTCGCCCCATACAAGCGAGCGACATTGCTGCTCCACGATCCCGAGAGACTCATGGCACTGCTTAATGACGACGAGCGGCCAATCCATTTCGTGTTCGCGGGCAAGGCACACCCACGTGATGGCATGGGCAAGGAGCTCGTCGCCGAGATAGTCGCGCAGAGCATGTCGCCTGATGCGCATCGTCGATTCACGTTCATCCCCGCCTACGACATGGAAGTCGGGGCAGCCATGGTCGAAGGCTGTGACATCTGGCTCAACAACCCGATACGGCCACGGGAGGCATCCGGCACCAGCGGGGAGAAGGCTGCGCTCAACGGGGCGCTCAACTGCTCCATCCTCGATGGCTGGTGGGCGGAGATGTACGACGGTAAGAACGGTTGGGCCATCGAAGCGTCGGAGCAGGGCGATCCGGAGATGCGGGATCGAGAAGAAGCAGCATCACTGCTCGACATGGTCGAGGCGATACGCGACGAGTACTTCGGGGCACGCCACGACTTCCACGAGAGGATCAGGCACGCCTGGCGAACTCTCGGGCCACGGGTGACGGCAGCCCGGATGTTGGCGGAGTACCAGGACGGGATCTATCTGCCGGCCCTTCGCCGAACCGACTCCCTCGCCTGACCGGTTTCGATCAGCCGGACACCGCCGCACTGCGACGCAGCAAGGTTCGTCGAAAGAGGAGGCTGACCAGCGCGCCGAAGACAAACCCGCCGACATGGGCTTCCCAAGCGACACTGGTTCCTCCCAGGCCGAATTGGGTGAGAAACCAAAGGACCAGAAAGATGACGGCAGGCACGGGGAGAACCAACCAGCCGACCAGCGAGATGATGCGATTGCCCGGGAACAGCACGGTGTATGCGCCCATCGTCACGGCGATCGCACCGGAGGCGCCCACCAATGGGATGGTCGAATCGGGGTTGCCCAACACGTAGGCGACGGTCCCGGCCAGCCCGCCCAGGAGATAGAGGGACAGATATCCGAGGTGACCGAACGCCTCCTCGACGTTGTTCCCGAATATCCACAGAAACCACATGTTGAACAAGACATGGGTGACGCCCCCGTGGAGGAACATCGAGATCAACACTGCAAGGAGAACGTTCTTGTCGGGAAACGGGACCTCCGACGTGGAGTCGGGTAGGGGGCACCTCTCGGTCACGATCTCCTCGACATTGAGCGGTGACCCCTTGGTCACCTCACACGCGATCGCCGCCCGCTCGTAGATGAGGGCCCGCTGATCGGCCGACGTTCCCCGAGATTGGATGAGGAAGAAGACGCCGAGATTGACGACGATGAGTAGCACGGTGATCACCGGCTTGACACGGGTCGTGCTTGGATCTCGAAGTGGGATCACCCTCGGGGATGGTACGCCCCCGCCCGGTCGTCTAGCTTCGGGGCCAGCCAGTCGGGGAGCCGAATGCCCAAGTATGTGATCGTTGCCGAGTTCCAGGTCACCCGTGATGCTTTGCCCGGCTTCATGGAGGCCGCCGGCCGAATCGCAGCGGAGGTCGCCGCCGGTGAGCCGGGATGCGAGAGATATGACGTCATCACTTCGGTCGACGAGCCGGGCAAGGGCATGATCTACGAGGTGTACGAGGACCTCGAGGCATTCGAAGCACATCGTGAGTCGGCCCACTTCGCCCAATTCTTCAAGGACATCGACCGGATCGACGTCCGCTGGGCGTCCGGTCGATACCTACTCGAGTAGGTCGGGCCGTCCGAGTCTTCCTGGTTGACTGACGTGGTGAACGTCATCGGGATGGTGCTCGGCTCTGGTTGGGCCGCCGGGATCAACCTCTATCTCGTCACGCTCCTACTGGGGGTGGCGGGACGGCTGGGCTGGGCCGATATCCCCTCGGCGTTGGCCAGGACCGATGTCATGGTGGTGGCAGGGACATTGTTCGTCATCGAGTTCGTGGCGGACAAGATTCCCTATGTCGACAATGTCTGGGATGCGGTACACACCGTGATCCGGCCACTCGGCGCTGCCGCTGTCGGGGCCGTGCTGGCCGGCCAGTCGGACAGCATCGGCACCGCCCTGGGCGCGATCGTGGCTGGGGCCCTCGCACTGGACGCCCACGCCGCCAAGGCCTCGACGAGGCTGGTGGTCAACACCTCACCGGAGCCGGTGAGCAACATCGCCGTCTCCGTCGCCGAAGACCTGGGGGTGGCCGGTTTGGTCATCCTTGCCATCAACTTCCCCGTCATCACCACGATCGTGGTCGGGATCCTGATTGTGGCCGCCACCACGATCACCGTCCTCATGTGGAGACTGGCGAGACGCGCCTGGAAGAGAGTCTCGTCGTGGCTCGAGGGTCGTCAGGGCAGTCGCTCGGCCTGACGCCACGTCGAGATCGATGGACCTACTCGAGGGAGGTGGCGGCGGCCAGGATCCCGCGGAGGGGGATGTCCACCCAGTCGGGTCTGTTGTTCAATTCGTACTCGAGCTCATAGGCAGCCTTCTCCACCAGAAGGGCGTCGAGCAGCCAGCGAAGGTGAATCTCGTTGGCGGGAACGATCGAATGCCCTTCGGCGGTGTCGAGGTAGCCATGCAGGAACGCCGCGGCGAGCCACCTGTTGATCGCGTCGGCCCATTCGGCCAGCCACTCCTCGTCTCCGGGCTCTCCCGCCCCCGCCTCGATCATCGTGCGGAGCGACATCAACGACGTGTACTGATAGCTGCGCAGCATCCCCGCCACATCGCGAAGCCCGAGACGCTTGATCCGACGCTCGGACAGCGCTCTCATCGGCTCCCCCTCGAAGTCGATGATCACGAAATCGTTGCCGGTGAACAAGACCTGGCCGAGGTGATAGTCACCGTGAACTCTGATCCTCCTCGCGTCGATCTTCTCTCTGGTGATCGAGCGGAGATCCTGCAGGAGCGCCATCTCCTTCTCCAGGGCAAGGTCGGCCAGCTCCAGTTGACCGGGTGTCAGCCGTGAGCGTTGCTTTCGGAGCAAGGCGAACGACGACCTCACCGACGACCTCACCGACTGGTACAGGGACCGCTGATAGAGGGTGGTCAGCCTCTCGGGCTTGAACACCGGGTCATCAGGGTCCGAAGCGAGAGCGAGGTGCATCTCGGCTGTGCGCCGGCCGAGGAGGGCAGCCTCGTGGTAGAGAGGCCCGAGGACGTTGCGTGCCGTCTCCAACTCACGCTCTGTCACGTCGAGGGGATGCCGCGGGCGTGGAGGGCTACCCAACTCGTTCCTCTGCGCCGAGATGTGCTCCAGGGCCAGGATGATGCTGTTGGAGGTGTGTGACCAGGCGTCCCCTTCGTTGGGCACGAAGTCCTGGATCAAGGCGAGCAAGGCTCTGGACGAGGAGTCGGCGACCTCTACCACGCCCCTGATCCGGGAGGTGTGCTCGAAGCCGGCGCGGTCGCGCAGGAACTCTCCCAGCTCGACCTCGGGATTGGCCCCGGGCTCGAGCTTCCTGATCATCTTGATGATGTATCGCTCGCCGATGACGATCGAGGTGTTGGTCTGCTCGGCGTCACCGACCCGGACCGCCTCATCGATCACCTCGGCTGCCATGGCACGGCCACCGCGCGTCCCGTTTGCGCTGATGGTGAGAACGCGGCCCTTGACCTTCTTCCGCCCCGAGGAGAGCCCGACCAGGGCCTTGACGAAATCGGGATCGATGGTGGCGTCGTATAGGAGACCCGACTCACTCCCCGAGCGCACCTCGGCGATGACCGAACCGGGGCTCTCCCCCGCCAAACGTCCCGCCTCGATGCCGGTGGCCAGGGCGAGCGGAATCACATATGTCTCCGCCTCTCGCCCCAGGTACTCGACGCGAACGAAGACGATGACCGATTCCGTCCCGGGGAGGTCGAGGCGATCTACCAGGCTGACCGAGCTGACCCGCTCGGCCTTGGAGCGGAACCACCGTCTCGTCTGCATGTCGGCTCGGAGGACCCTCTCCAGCTGGGCCCGAGCCCTGAACACGGTGCTCAACTCCCCACGGAGATTTATCCGGGGAGTCTCGACCGCGGGCTCGGTCTGTGCGGTCAGGTCGAGAGAGAACCAGTAGAACTCGTGTGGCCCGATCGTCAAGGAGTAGGGGGTCGAGCCGATCTCGGGGAAACGGGTGCGTCCGAAAAGCTCGATCGGGCCGACACCCTCGAAACGGCTGAGGTCGAGCTCGACCGGCTGGACGTGACGGGACAGGTTCACCAGGACCAATACCGACCGCTCTCCCAGTGTGCGGAGGAACGTCAGGACCTTGGGATTCTCGCTCGCGATGAACTCGACGGTGCCCCGCGACAGCTCAGGTGTGGCACGGCGGAGGGCCAACGCCCGCTTGGTCCACCACCACAGGGAGTTCGGGTTCTCACGTTGGACGGCGACATTGACCGTCTCATAGTGATACTCGGGATCGGTGACGACCGGGAAGTAGAGACGCTGCGGGTTGGCCTCCGAGAAACCGGCATTCCGGTCGCCGGACCACTGCATCGGTGTGCGCACCCCGTTGCGGTCACCGAGGTACATGTTGTCGCCCATGCCGATCTCGTCGCCGTAGTAGAGGACCGGTGTCCCCGGGAGGGAGAGCAGGAGCCCGTTCATCAGCTCGATCTCACGGCGATTGTTGCCCAGGAGGGGGGCGAGGCGCCTCCTGATCCCGACATTGATCCGCGCCTGTGGGTCGGAGGCGTAGACCCGGTACATGTAATCGCGCTCTTCGTCGGTCACCATCTCCAGGGTCAACTCGTCGTGGTTGCGGAGGAAGATCGCCCAGGCGGTCGACTCCGGGATCTCCGGGGTCTGTTCGAGGATGTCGATGATGGGGAATCGGTTCTCCATGCGCAGGGACATGAAGAGTCGTGGCATCAGCGGGAAATGGAAGGCGACATGGCACTCGTCTCCGTCACCGAAGTAGGCAACCGAGTCCTCAGGCCATTGATTGGCCTCGGCCAGGAACATCCGGTCGTCGTACCTGGCATCCATCCTGGCCCTGAGCTTCTTGAGAAAGTCGTGGGTCTCGGGGAGGTTCTCGCACATCGTCCCATCCCGCTCGAAGAGGTAGGGAACGGCATCGAGTCTCAGACCGTCCACACCGGCGTCCAACCAGAAGTCGAGGACCTCGAAGATCGCTTCCTGGACTGCGGGGCTCTCGAAGTTGAGATCGGGCTGATGTGAGAAGAAGCGGTGCCAGTAGTAGGCGTTCGCCACCGGATCCCAGGACCAGTTGGAGGTCTCGGTGTCCTGGAAGATGACTCGAGCGTCCTGATAGAGATCGGTGGTGTCCGACCAGACGTAGAAGTCTCGTTCCGGGCTTCCCGGTGGTGCCTTGCGAGCTCGCTGAAACCAGGGGTGCTGATCGGAAGTGTGGTTGATCACCAACTCGGTTATGACCTTCAACTCCCGCTGATGTGCCTCGCGGAGAAACCGGCGAAAGTCGGCCATGGTCCCGTAGGAGGGGTTGATCGACATGTAGTCGGCGATGTCGTAACCGTCGTCACGAAGTGGTGAGGGGTAGAACGGAAGCAGCCAGATCGCCGTCACACCCAGATCACGCAGATAGTCGAGCTTCGAGGTCAATCCCCTGAAGTCACCGACGCCGTCGGCGTTGGCATCCGAGAATGCCCGGACGTGGACCTCGTAGATGATGGCATCCTGGTACCAGGCCCCATCCGGGGACCGATCATGCGAAGTAGTCAAAGCTCCGCTCCGTCCGCATGCGAGTCCTGACCGAGAAGACGTGAGCCGGGACACCCGTGGGATCCAATTGGACGAAGGCGCGCTCCCCCTCCCACAGATAGCGCCGATCGGTCAACAGGTCGTGAACCTGAAAATGCTGCCCCTTCTCCAGACCGAGGGCCTCGGTATTGAGATAGATCCAGCCCGACTGCTGGTAGTTGGGGTCGAGATTGACCACGACCAGGACCACGTCGTCGTCGTGACGCTTCGAGTAGGAGATGATCATGTCGTTATCGGCAGGATGGAAGGTGAGATTCTCGGCCCTCTGCAAGGCGGGATGGGTGTTCCGAGCCTTGTTGACCTGTGTGATGAGTCGTGACAGCGAGTCGGGGCGATCGAGGTCCCAGGTGCGAATCTCGTACTTCTCCGAGTCCCGATACTCCTCCGAGCCGGCCTTGAGGGGTGTGTGCTCCATCAGCTCGTATGCAGGCCCGTAAATGCCGCAGCTGGGGCTGAGAGTCGCTGCGAGCACATAGCGGGTCATGAACACCGGTCTTCCTCCCGTCTGCAGCGGCTCCGTGAGGATGTCGGGGGTGTTGGGCCAGAAGTTGGGACGAAAGAACTCGGCGACGCGAGTGAGATCGCCCATGTACTCCATGATCTCGTGACGTGTGTTTCGCCAGGCGAAGTAGGTGTAGGACTGGGTGAACCCCAGCTTGGCCAGGCGATACATCACCTTGGGCCGGGTAAAGGCCTCGGCGAGGAAGATCACGTCCGGGTGCTTGGACTTGATCTCGCCTATGACCCACTCCCAGAACGGGAACGCCTTCGTATGGGGGTTGTCGACGCGGAAGATCCGGATCTCCTCATCGATCCAGTGATCGAACACCCCCTTCAGCGCCTTCCAAAGTCCCTGGGCATCGTCTGTCTCGAAGTCGATGGGATAGATGTCCTCATACTTCTTTGGCGGGTTCTCGGCGTATTGGACCGAACCGTCGGGGCGATGACGGAACCACTCCGGGTGCTCCTGGACCCATGGGTGATCCGGTGAGCATTGGAAGGCCACGTCGAGGGCGATCTCCAGACCATGAGACGAGGCAGCGTCACGCAGCGAGCGGAAGTCATCGATGGTGCCCAGGTCCGAGAGGATCTCGGTGTGCCCGCCTTCCGCAGAGCCGATCGCCCAAGGCACACCGGGGTCTTTCTTGCCCGGTTTGAGGGTGTTGTTCGGACCTTTTCGATGCGTGGTCCCGATCGGGTGGATGGGCGGCAGGTAGAGCACGTCGAATCCCATGGCGGCCACATAGTCGAGGTTTCGCTCGACGTCGGAGAACGAGCCATGCTCACCCGTCCCCGACCAGGACCGGGGGAACAACTCGTACCACGTCGAGAAACGAGCCCTCTCCCTGTCCACCGAGACGCCGAGCTCCGGTTGGGAGCGCGTTGCCGAGGTGCGGTCGGGATGAGTCGTCATCAGATGCCCCAGCTCGCTCGAGAATGCCAGGTCGATCCGGTCGTCCACCGGGGCCTCGTCGTCTGCGAGCGCTGCGGCGTTGCGTTTCAGGTCCTTGGCGCTCTTGCCTTTCGCCCGATCCACCGCCGAGCTGACCAACCCGGCGCCGATCAGCAGATCGACGGTTACATCGAGGTTGGCATCGACCTTCTTGCGAAGGCCATCGACCCAGGTGGCGAAATGGTCCACCCAGCCCTCGATCTCGAAGCCCCAGTTCCCGATCTCATCGAGGAGGAAGGAGCCCCTCCACCGATCGTTGCCGAGCTCCTCCATCTCAGACTCATGCCACGATCGAGACCCGACCCTGTGATATCGGAGAAGGGAGCGGACCACGTCATGCCCGTCGGAGAAGACGTCGGCCTCCACCACGATGACGTCGCCGACGACTCGCTTCACCGGGAAGCGCCCACAGTCCACCTGGGGGGAGATCGACTCGATGACCACGCGACTGCTGGTTGTTGGGATCCTGGCCATCGCTCTCGAATCTAGCTGCAGAGGTTTAGACGTTCTGTCCGGCCATGTATGGGCGCACTTCCGAGTCGAACACATCTCGCCCGTTCTTGCCGTCGATGTTCGACGGGGCCAATTCGATGCGACGGAGGAACTCCGACTCCAGGTCGGAGCCGATCACTTGACGCGCCAGATCGAGGACTCTCCCGGCATGACGAAGCACGAAAATGGCCTCGAGACCGGAGATGTCGTCGAAGAACCACCCACACGAGGTGTACATGAGCAGGGCGTGATGCTGTATCTCCAAGAGACCGAGGGCGATTCTTCGATCGTTCTCGTCGAGTGAGACCCGGGCGTGCCGGCCGAGGAGATCGTCGACCGAACCACCCAGTATCACCGAGATGTAGGCGTCCCGCGCGGCCCACGGATCGTGGAAGAACTTCGAGCCGAGCGTCTCGAATGGTTGGGTCATCTGATCGCGAAGCCAGTCGAGAGCGTCCCGGAGCGGCCCACGCCAGCTCTGGTGCCAGTCGGGGTGCTGTCCGGTCGAGCATCCGCAATCCGACCGCCACCGGGCCACACCGTGCATGCAGCTCCATGAGCTCGACTCGACCACACGCGCCTCACGGGTCGGCGGGCTCATCTCGAGGAACTCCTCGTAGTTGGTGAGGGCCACCTCGGGGTGGTGATCGATCTCCTCCAGGGCCGCGGCCAAGGCCATCTCACCGTGGCGATGATGGTGGCCGTAAGTCTCACCGTCGGTGGCCACATGGGCCAACAGCGCCTCACCTCGAGGCTCCCCCAGCGATTCGATGAGACGTCTGGCCAGGATCCGACCGTCTTCCAGGAGCCCGTTGAATGCGATCTCCTGGGACAGGTGGCCGTTGTAGAAGAAGACGGCGATCTCCCTCCCATCGGGGAGTTCCACTCGATAGGGCACTCTGGTGTCGACCGTCCCGAATTCGGTTTCGACCCAGTCCCCGCCCGGGTCACGGACCGCTGCCGCCTGGAATGGTGACAGGACCGTGAACTTGATGCCCTCGGCCGCCAGGATCCCGAGTGTCTCGGTGTCCACCGCCGTCTCGGGAAGCCAGAGGCCGGCAGGAAAGCGGCCAAAACGCTCCACGAAGTCGGCGATGCCCCAACGCACCTGGGTGAGCTTGTCCCTCGCGTTGCTCAGGGGGAGGATGGTGTGGTTGTAGCCCTGGGCCATGGCCGATCCATGACCGCCGAACCTCTCTGCCGACTTTCGATCTGATTCGATGATCGATCGATAGGTGAGCGGTGCCTTGGCCTCCAGCCAGCTCAGCAACGTGGGGCCGAAGTCGAAGCTGATCCCCTCATACGTGTTGACCGTCTTGATGACCTGCCCCTCGGCGTCGAGGATGGGTGCGGCCGTGTTCGGGGTGTAGCACTCACCATTGATCTTCTCGTTCCAGTCGCGCCAAGGAGCCGCCGACGGTTGAGGTTCGACCTCTCCCGTGAACGGGTTCTCGCGCGGGGGCTGATAGAAGTGCCCGTGGATGCAGACGTGGTTCATGGACGCAAAGTGGGGGACAAAGTTAGAGCTACCCGCCTTCTATCGGGGGGTTTCCCCCGATGATTGATGTTTGAGGATGACCACTCCGAGTGGGGGCAGTGTCAGGTCGATCGAGTGTGGCTTGCCGTGATGGGGCACCGCCAGCGGGCCCGTGCCCACCCCTCCCAGGTTGCCCTGGCCGCTGCCACCATAGATCTCGGCGTCGGTGTTGAGGATCTCGACCCATGACCCTGGCTCGGGCACGCCGACCCGGTAGCTGTGACGTGGCACCGGTGTCAGATTGGCCATGACGAGCAACGTGTCCTCACCATCGGTGCGAAAGTAGCCGAGCACGCTGTTGGCCGAGTCGTTGGGCACACACCACTCGAAACCCTGGGGGTCACAGTCGTAGAGGTGAAGGGCAGGCTCGTCCCGGTAGATCCGATTGAGGTCACCGACGAGACGGGAAACCCCTGTGTGTGGCTCGTATTCGGTCAGGCCCCACTCCAGCTGGCCATCGTGTGCCCACTCCGATCGTTGGGCTATCTCCCCACCCATGAAGAGCAGCTTCTTCCCGGGTTGGGTGAACATGTAGGCGTAGAGCAATCTCAGAGTCGCGAACTTCTGCCAGTCGTCGCCGGGTGCCTTCTCGAGGAGAGATCTCTTCCCGTACACGACCTCGTCGTGTGACAGCGGGAGCATGAAATTCTCCGTGAACGCATACACCCCCCGGAAGGTGAGCTCGTGGTGGTGGAAGCTGCGGTGAATCGGCTCTCTGGCGAGATAGGCCAGCGTGTCGTGCATCCAACCCATGTCCCACTTCAACCCAAACCCGAGGCCACCGAGGAAAGTGGGTCGTGAAACCATCGGCCATGCGGTTGACTCCTCGGCGATCGTCTGGACCTCCGGGTAATTGGCGTAGACGACCTCGTTGAGCCTCCGGAGAAACCCGATCGCCTCGAGGTTCTCCCGGCCGCCGTGTCGATTCGGTATCCACTCGCCTTCCTTCCTCGAATAGTCGAGGTAGAGCATGGAGGCGACGGCATCGACCCGGAGACCGTCGGCGTGATAGCGATCGAGCCAGAAGAGGGCGTTCGAGATCAGAAACGCCGGTATCTCGACCCGGCCGTAGTTGTAGACATACGTGTTCCAGTCGGGGTGAAAGCCGAGACGGGGGTCGTCGTGCTCGTAGAGATGAGTCCCGTCGAACAACCCAAGCCCGTGCTCGTCGTTGGGGAAATGAGATGGGACCCAGTCCAGGATCACTCCCACTCCAGCCTGATGTAATTCGTCGACCAGGGTCATGAAGTCCTGTGGTGTCCCGTAACGACTGGTCGGGGCGAAGTACCCGGTCGTCTGATACCCCCACGAGCCGTAGAACGGATGCTCCATGACGGGGAGGAACTCCACGTGGGTGAACCCGAGCCCGCTCAGATACCGCGGAAGTTGGTCGGCCAGCTCGAGATATGTGAGATGACGACCCGCCTCGCCTCTGCGCCACGATCCGAGGTGCATCTCGTAGACGCTGACCGGTGCGCCCAGCGAGTTCCGATTCCCCCTTTCGCCCATCCAGTCCTTGTCACCCCATTCGTAGCCGAGG
>JBAULI010000016.1:0-21780 GCA_049578105.1 Acidimicrobiia bacterium
CGTCCGGCCACCGACCCCGCCATCTCCAGTGCGGTGGAGACGTTGTGCTGGGTCGGGTCACGCCGCTTGTAGACGAATGCGACCGACGCTCCGAGGAACCGTGCATACCGCTCCGCCCGCTTCACACAGCCCGCATCGGGAGACAGAACTGTGACCGGGCCTTCGAGTTTGTCGGCCAGGTAGTCGGTGATGATCGGGAGTGCGGTGAGATGATCGAAAGGCTTGTGGATGAAACCCTGCAGCTGTCCGGTGTGGAGGTCGACCGAAACCAATCGATCCGCTCCGGCGGTCATGAACAGATCCCCGACCAGACGGGCCGTGATCGGCTCCCTGGGCCGCACCTTCTTGTCCTGGCGTGAATACCCGAAGAAGGGCATCACGGCCGTGATGCGACGGGCCGATGCCCGTTTGAGGGCATCGATGGTGATGAGCTGCTCCATGAGATTGTCATTCATGGGCTCGCAGTGACTCTGCATGACGTAGCAATCGGCACCGCGAACGCTCTCGGCGGGGCGAACGTAGATCTCACCATTTGCGAAGCGGGATCGCTCCAACTCACCGAGGGCTACACCGAGGAATTCCCCCACCTCGTCGGCGAGCTCGATGTTGGCTCCGCCCGTGAACAGCATCAGTCGATTGCGCGAGACGATGTCCAAATTCAGTCCTCGGCTTCCGTCTTGGCCTGCCTCTCTGCTCTCCGTTGAGAGTAGCCGGGTATTTCCCGCTGCTCACTGCGCTCCACCGCCAGGGCGCCATCCGGCACGTCCTCGGTGATCACCGAGCCGGCGCCGGTGACCGCCCCGTCGCCGATCTTGAGCGGTGCCACCAACATCGTGTCCGAGCCGATGAAGCTGCCTTCGCCGATTTCGGTTCGATGCTTCTCGTATCCGTCGTAATTACAGGTGATCGCTCCGGCGCCGATGTTGGTGCGAGCGCCGATGCTGGCATCACCCAGATAGGAGAGGTGGGGAGCCTTGGCGCCCGGTCCCAAAATGGTGTTCTTGGTCTCGACAAAAGTCCCGACCTTGGCACCGCTTTCCAGGACGGTTCCCTTGCGAAGCGACGCATATGGGCCCACCTCGCACCCGGCTCCCACCTCCGCTTCGCGCAGAACGGCATACCAAACCGTGGAGTCGGCCCCGATCTTCGAGTCGACGGCGAACACGTCCGGCCCGACACGCGCACCGGCGGCGACCGTCGTCGTCCCTTCGAGGTGCACCCCCGGATAGATCCTGGCGCCGGCCTCGACGACCACCGACTCGTCGATGTAAGTGCGGTCGGGATCGAGGATCCAAACCCCCTCCTCCATCAATCGTCGATTGGTCCGGGCGTGAAGCAGACGTGTCGCGTCCGAAAGCTGATCTTGGGAGTTGATGCCCACCACCTCCTCGGGTGAAGCCTTCACGGGCTCGAGTCTCTGACCGTCGTCGACCAGGATGCCGACCACATCGGTCAGGTAGTACTCGCCTTGAGCATTCTGGTTGGAGACGCG
Organism: Acidimicrobiia bacterium; assembly: GCA_049578105.1. Lineage (GTDB taxonomy): Bacteria > Actinomycetota > Acidimicrobiia > Spongiisociales > ZC4RG35 > JARDZU01. The sequence goes on from JBAULI010000016.1 coordinate 1,493, forward strand.
CGCCAACGCATCGATCAAGTCCTTCGCCCGGAAGGCATAGGCGCCGGCATTTATCTCATCGACCAGCCGCTGCTCGGCCGTGCAATCTCGATCCTCGACGACCTCGACAACGAACCCCGAGTCGTCTCGGATCACCCGGCCATATCCGTTCGGGTCCTCCAAAACGGTCGTGACCATCCTGGCCGCGACGTCGTCTGCGCGGTCGGCCAACTCGGCGAGCAGACCGGAGGTCATCAGCGGCATGTCTCCGTAGAGGACAAGGACGGTGTCGTCGGGTGCCACGTCGGTGAGGGCGTCGAGACCGATTCGAGTGGCGTGCCCCGTCCCGAGTTGTTCCGGTTGGAGGGCGATCGACTCGCCCACGGCGAGGATGGGCTCCACGAGCTCCGATTTGTGACCCAACACCACGACCACGTTCGCCGGGTCGAGGGATCGCAGTGCTTCGAGGACCCAACCGAGAAGCGGGCGGCCGGCGGCCAGATGCGCCACCTTGGGAAGCTCTGACTTCATCCGCTTGCCCTCGCCTGCGGCGAGGACGACGACATGGGTGGACAAGTGATGACCCTTCCGGTCGCTGACGCTGGGGGGGCAGGACTCGAACCCGCTCCGGCAGGACCAAAACCTGCTGTGCTACCGGTTACACCACCCCCCAATACGGGTTTCACCTAAAGAATAACGGCGAGACCACATCAAACCCACGCGAAGGAAACCTCGCTCCGGCAGGACCACAACATCAAGCTCACGCGAAGGAAACCTCGCTCCGACAGGACCACAACGACCACGGTGCTCCCGGTTACACCACCCCCCAATAACGGGTTTCACCCAAGAGAATAACGGCGAGACCACCACAAACCCACGCCAAGGAAACCCGCTCCGGCAGGACCACAACAACCACGGGGCCACCGATCACACCCCCACGGCGCTACTGATCGCCGAGCCCCTCCCTACCGACACCGGTCGAGCGAAGCGTCACTCCGGCCGAAAAGCGGCATACGGCCGAAACCGCCTGGGCCGCCCCATCGGCTTCTCCGACATCGGCAAAGAGGGAGAAACAGGCCGATCCCGAACCGGTCATCAGCACTGCGGTGCCCCAGGCACCGCGGAGATCGGCCATGAAATCTCCGAGACGGGGCTCGAGGTCCAAGGCGGCAGGGAGCAGGTCATTCCTGATCGGCATGCCGTCCCTCAGCGAAGGCGGCAGCCTTCCCGGTTGAACGGCGTTGTCGGTCGGGCCTTCCATCTCGTCCCATCTGCGATACACGTCGGACGTGGCCAAACCGAACTGGGGCACGGCCAGTGCCACGGCGAAATCCGTTGGAGGTGGAACTCTCTCGAGGGTCTCCCCGATTCCGGTCATCAGGAGAGTCCCTCCGAGGAGGAACAGCCTGACGTCCGCACCGAGTGACGGCGCCAGACGGGCAGGCAGCCCAGATTCGAGCTGTGCCACCTCGGCCAACGCCATCAGGGTGGCGGCGGCGTCAGAGCTGCCACCACCGAGTCCTGCCTCTGACGGGATCACCTTCTGCAGACGCAGGCTGACGGGCGGGACGCTGTGCTCGGCACGCACCAGCCGAAGCGAGCGCATCACGAGATCATCGTCCGGATCGATCTGGTGGTCGCCGACGACTTCGAATCGATCCTCGTCGGAAGACTCCAACTCGAGATGGTCCAGGAGATCGACCGTCTGCACCAGTGACTCGATCGGGTGATAGCCGTCGTCTCTGGGCGGCGACACATGGAGGGAGAGATTCACCTTGGCAGGAGCGACATAACGTCTCACACCGCCGCCAAACGCACGTAGTCGGACGGAGACAGGTCTTCGGCACGGGCCGTCGGGCTCAAGTCGGCCGCCAGTAGGGCTTCGCCGACATCCTCGAATGCATCCCGCAATGATCGTCTGATCATCTTCCTCCGCTGGTTGAACGCGGCCGAGGCCAGCTCGATTGCCCGCTCCGAGCTGGGAGGAGCCACGATCCGGTCGAGAACTACCACTGCCGAGCTCACCTTTGGGGGGGGAACGAACACCTGGGGAGGCACCTCCATAGCGATGGAGCCCTCGGCGTGGATGCCGACCACGACCGACGGGAGGCCATAGGCGGCACCTCCAGGCGGAGCGACGAGACGCTCGGCCACCTCATGCTGGACCATCACCACGAAGCGGTCGATCTGGGGCACATGACGCAAAGTGTCGAGCAAAAGCGGCGTGCCCACGTTGTAGGGCAAGTTCGAGACCATCTTCCAGGGGCCGTTGCCCAGCGTGGTGGCGAGGTCGATCTTGGTCACATCTTCGAGCCTCGTCTCCACTGTCATGCCGGCGGTGGCCTCCTCCAGGATCGGGCCGAGCCGGCGATCGATCTCAAATGCGAGGATACGACCACCGGCTTCTCCAAGCGCTCTGGTCAATGTGCCGGTCCCCGCCCCGACCTCGAGGACCTGGTCGCCCGGGACGACCCCGGCCAAGCGGACCACTTTGCGAGTGATATTGGCGTCGGCGAGAAAGTGCTGGCCCAATCGATGGATCGGAACCAGACCGTGTCGTGCGAGCAATTCGGATATTTGTGTCCGGTTTTGGGCGGTCATCGGCCAAAGACCCGGGAGGCGGTCGACGACGTGATCGTTGCCGTCTCTTGGGAAGTGATGCCCCAGATGGCCGCCAGAGCGTCACCCACCAGGGAAACCCAACCTGGCTCGTTCGGCTCCCCTCGGTGGGGAGGAGGGGCGAGATATGGGGTGTCGGTCTCGACCATCGCTCTCCCCGGGGGAACCTGCGCCGCACCTAATCGAACGGTCTCCCCCGTCTCGAAGGCCAAAGGGCCTGCGAAGGAGAATGTGACGCCGAGATCGAGGAATCGCTTGGTCCATCTTGGCCCGCCGGTCCAACAGTGGAGCACCGTGTTTCCGCCCGCCCCCGCGCCCTCGATCATGTCAAACACGTCTCTGAAGGCATCTCGACAATGGACGATGAGTGGCTTGTCGAGCGTCAACGCAAGTTCGATTTGAGCTTGGAACGAGACCCTCTGGCTTTCCCGAGGTGCCAGATCTCGGTAGTAGTCGAGCCCGGTCTCGCCGATCGCCGTGGCGACTGTGGCCAGCTCGCCGATCTCCTCCTCGATGTCGGGCCATGCCTCGGCCTCATGTGGGTGGAGGCCCACCGTGGGGAGGATGCGATCAGGATGGTCCGAGGCCAGCTCGAGTGACGCTTTCGAGCTCGCCAGGTCGACGCCGGGAGCCACCACCCAGTCGACATGGGGTGCCCGTTCGAGCAATGCAGCCGGATCGCGCTGGTCCAGTTGCAAATGGCAATGCGTGTCCACCCAACCCATGTGTCAGGACGGTAACCGGCATGGTCTGAATGCCCGCGGGTAGGCTCGCAAGCGGGACTCTGAGGTGCTTATGGAAACTGGAATAGCCCGGAAGATCGACGACCTGGGTCGGATAGTCATACCGGCCGAGACACGACGTTTGTTCAACATACGGGAGGGCGACCACCTGTTCATCTCGGTAGAGGGCGGATCGATCGTTCTCCGCAAGATGACCGATACCTGCACCTTCTGCGGCTCGAATGTCAAGGTCACCCAGTTCAAGGACAAGGGCCTGTGCGCTTCCTGTCGGGCCCAACTGCGGTCCTGACCTACGGTCACGACTTGTCTCGAATCAGGGCCTCGTAGACCACTCGCCTCGACACACCGGTAGATGACGCCACTTGGCGGGACGCCTCGGAGGCCGTAGATCCCCGGGCCACGAGGGACCGCGCCTCCTCGATCGCGGCTTCGGATGACACACCCTCCACGACGCCCGGTGCCAGCACGATCGTGATCTCGCCTCGGATCTCCCGATCCGACCAATACTCGACCGCCTCGCTGATGGTGCCGACCCAGATCTCTTCGTGGAGCTTCGTCAACTCCCGCATCACCGCCAGCTCTCGATCCGCATTGACGACCGCAGCCATGTCGGCCAGGTCGCGAGGCAAACGATGGGGACTGGCGAACAGGACCACGGGCCGGTCCTCGCCCGCGATCGAGTCGAGACGGCTGGCTCTCTCCTTGCCCTTTCGAGGGAGAAAGCCCTCGAAGGAGAACCGGTCGGCACCGAAACCCGCCACGGCCACCGCACTCGTGACCGCGCTAGGGCCGGGTATGACGGACACGTGGTGGCCCGCCGACGATGCGGCCCGCACGACACTCGCTCCAGGATCGGAGACGGTGGGCATTCCGGCGTCGGATACGAGGGCCACCATCTCCCCAGCCTCGAGTGCCGTAAGCACCTCCTCTGTCCGAGCATGCTCGTTGCCCACGAAGAGGGACCTGACACGGGGGCTCGCCCCGATGTGTTGGAGGAGTTTGGCCGTGCGCCGGGTGTCCTCGGCGAATACGACGTCGACGCTCCCCAGGACCTCTCGCAGCCGATCGGAGATGTCGCTGAGATTCCCGATTGGGGTGGCACAGACGAGGAGCCGACCGGGCTCAGACATGTGTGAAGGTCATCTGATCTCCATGCCTCGGGACCGGGTCCCCGGCAGGCTGCTCGAGGATGATTCGGGCGCCGGGTATGACGGCGATCCTGTTGGGAGGCACCCGGACCGTAGCGGTCACCCGCATCCGATCGTCGATTGCCACGACATCGATGGGCTCGGAGAGCCCGAAGGTGTGGACGCTGGAGCCCCGGATCAGCAGACGACCTTCGATTGTTCCCCGCAGGCCCGAGAGTCGCTGGCGAAACGACGAGGCGTAAAGGGCCTCGACACGCTCCTCGCCCCAACCGACACTGATGGTGTCCATTGTGGCGACGGTACGCGAAGGGGGGTCGGTACGGAAGAGCCTCAGCCACCCAGCGAAGCGAGGATGGTCTCTCCGACCGGTGGCTCGTCCGCAGCGATGAAGACGACGTCCCCGTCGATCACCTCGACCCACACGTAGGCGGCGTCGGGGACCGAAGTCAACGCGAAATCGAGAAGTGCCTGTCTCAGCTCCTCGGTGTCCCTTTCGGTATCACCCTTGGCGAGGATCATGATCGCCGCATTTTGGCCGTCGTACCACTGGGCGTAGTAGTCACCGCCCCAGCCATCGCTGGCTTCGATGCCGACGCTCTCACCCAAGACCTGGTCGAGCATGATCCTGAAACCCAGCTCGCCCCAGACGGACTCACGTTCGAGGTTGTACCCGGCCAGTGTCGGCGGATTTCCCTGGATCACCTGGGGCAGATCGCGCTGATAGTCGTCGGGGGTGATGATCTGCTCTGTCGATCCCGGAAGAGTGAGGAACAGCGAATACGCATCGTTGATCGCCTGCCACCCGTCTTGTAGGTACTCGGCCTGGACCCACGCCAAACCGGAGTCGTAGGGGAATAGGAGGGAATCCTGGAGGAACTGCGGTGCCGACTCGAGAGTCGAGCTGTCCACGTTGAGCGCCTCCGCAAAGAACTGGCCCAACTCCTTTTGGCTGAAGCCCTGCACATATTGCAGCTCGGCGAGAGAAGCGTCCCCCTCGATCAGGGCCTGGTAGGCAGACGCCTGATCGAGCTTGTCGTCGTCGATGAGTGCTCGGTAAGGCTCGTCGAACCCGAAGAGCTGGTCGGTCAGGGCGTGTGTGAGCTCGTGGACGAGAGTGGTTCTCTGCACGGCGGTGAATCCTTCGGATCGCATGGGGACCACCAGCTCCTTGGTCTCCCCGTCATAGAACCCTGCCACCTGCTCCCCGTATAGATCGGCAAACAGGGATTCGAGGTCGATGTCCTGGTCGAGGAGGCCAAGCAGCTTGTAGAGGGCTTCATCGGCCGGAAAGTCATCGGAGCTCTCCGCAATCTGGTCCCGGACCAACTGCTCCAACTCGGAGTCGGACACCACCTTGATGCTGGGCGGCTCCTGGAAGCGCAGACCACGTATTTCCTCGGCCTTGCGCACCAGGCCGAGCAACTCGTCCTGAACCGCCTGCGGAAGACTGTCCACTCCGGGCAGCTCGGTCCATGTCGGCTCCGGAAGCGTGGAAGTGGTAGTGGCCTCGATGGTGGTCGTCGTCGTGCTCTCGGTCACCGATGTCGACGCCCCGGGAGTGGCGGTCGTGGACGTGTCGCCCGATCCGGTGCTGGTGCAAGCGACCAGGACAACGGTGAGCAGGCAGGCGAGGAAGGGTCGGCGAGACATCGGTGGTCAGGTTATCGGCGCCCGGCCGCTGTGAATTGACATCACCTTCCCCCCTGGCGCGTCGACGGACGCGACCGGCGATGTACTCTCGATCGCATGGAGGAAGGAGGTGAATGTGAAGAGAAGCTACGTCCGACTCACCCGGCCCCTCGTCCGTGACGACGGATCCCTCCGTGAGACGACATCGGCCGAAGCCGTCGACCGGATCGCCACCGGCCTGGCGGCACACCCCGGGAATGAGTTTGGGCTCTTCAGCTGCTCGAAGGGAACCAATGAGATGAACTACGTCGCTCAGAAGTTCTCTCGAGTGGTAATGGGGAGCAACAACATCGACAGCTGCAACCGCACCTGACACGCCCCTTCTGTCGCCGGTCTGGCGGCTGTGTTCGGAGCGGGTGGCGGCACCAGCTCCTACAAGGAGATAGAGGAGACCGACCTCATCGTCATGTGGGGCTCCAACGCGCGCGAGGCGCACCCGATCTTTTTCCATCACATTCTCAAGGGGATAAACAACGGCGCTCGGATGTACGCCGTCGACCCGCGAAGGACGAGCTCGGCACAGTGGGCCGATGTCTGGCTGGGAATCGATGTGGGCTCTGACATCGCGCTCGCCAACGCGGTCGGTCGGGAGATCATCGCGGCCGGACTGCAGAACGACCGGTTCATCGAGCATGCCACCGAGGGCTTCGATGCATATGCAGAATCGGTTCAGTCGTACACCATCGAGCATGCCGAAGAGGTCACAGGTGTCCCCGGCGAAGCCATTCGCTCGCTCGCCCATGCCTACGGGACCGCCGAAACCGCCCAGCTGTGCTGGACCTTGGGGATCACCGAGCACCACAACGCCACCGACAACGTCCTGGCACTCATCAACCTCGCCCTTCTCACCGGGCACGTCGGCCGGTTCGGCTCGGGCCTCGTCCCGGTCCGGGGACAGAACAACGTCCAAGGGGGAGGCGACATGGGCGCCCTGCCCAACAAGCTGCCCGGGTTCCAAAACGTCGAAGACCCCGTGGCGCGAGCCAGGTTCGAGGCCTCCTGGGGCGCTTCGATCCCATCCAAGGCGGGCAAGCACATCTCTCTGATGCACGAAGCGATGGACGAGGGGACGTTGCGAGCCTTGTACATCATCGGCGAGAACCCCCTCCAATCGGAGGCGGACCGCCAGGGGATGGAGCGGCGTCTACGCGGGCTCGACTTCCTCGTGGTGCAGGACCTGTTTCTCACGGCCACGGCGGAGCTGGCCGACGTGGTACTCCCCGCCGCCGGCTGGGCCGAGACCGAAGGCACCTTCACCTCCAGCGAGCGGCGAGTGCAACGGGTTCGGAAGGCCTTAGACCCACCAGGTGAGTCCCGTGATGACATAGAGCTCCTCTCGATGGTGGCACGAGCCATGGGCCACGAGTGGCCCACGCCGACCGCCGAACAAGCGTGGGACGAGATGCGAGCCCTGTCTCCCCTTCATGGCGGGATGAGCTATCGGCGGCTCGAGGAATTGGGTGGGTTGCAATGGCCTTGCCCGGACGAGAGCGACCCGGGATCGCTGTTCCTCCACGGACGTCTCTGGGCCGAGGACACCGGGCCGAAAGCGCCGTTCTTCCCGGTGGAATGGGTTCCCCCGATCGATCCCCTGACCGAGGAATTCCCCTACCGCCTCACCACCGGCCGACGTCTGGACTCATACAACACCGGAGTGCAGAGCGGCCGCTACCCCTCACCGCGTCGCATAGGGGGGGTGCTCGACATCAGCCCCGAAGACGCCTCCTCCCTGGGTGTCGAAGACGGAGACATGGTCAGGATCGCTTCCCGGCGCGGGGCTATCGATGCGCCGGTGAGGATCGACCGCTCCCTGCGGTCCGGCCTGGTCTTCATGGCGGTTCACTTCCCCGACGACACCGACGTCAACATGCTCACGATCGACGCATGGGACCCGAAGTCCGGGACCGCCGAGTTCAAGGCGACGGCCGTCCGAATCGAGACGAAGGTCCGAGTCTGATGGACATCCGAGCACTTCTCGACAGGCCCACCGATCGAGAACGCACGGCGGTCGACGAGGTGATCGGCGGCTCGCCCTCCGGATGGGAGGGCGGCGATTTCTCCGTCGATGACGGGCGGATGGCGATCGGCGGGCACCGTGCCAGAGCCAGACGACACCTGCTCCTGCCCGCTCTCCACGCCGTCCAGGATGCCACCGGCACCGTCAGCCGCGGCGCCCTCGCCTACATATGCGATCGTCTCACCGTCCCGCCCGCCGAGGCCTATGGGGTTGCCACCTTCTACTCCCTCTTCGCCACGACCCCGCGTTCCCGCACGATGATCCACGTCTGTGACGATCTGGTGTGTGGCGGGCGCGGCGCTGCGGCTCTGAAACAGTCACTCGAGGAGGAGCTCGGACCAGCCGGGTCCTCCAATCTCGACGTCGGGTGGTCGGCGTCGCCGTGTCTCGGCCAATGCGACAGGGCCCCGGCCGTTCTGTCGCACACGGCCGGCATCGGCTATTCGGCCGTGGCGCCTGTCGACCCGCACGGCGTAACCGACCTGTCTTTCGAGGAGCTCCCCCACAACCTCGTCAACCAGCCACGCGATGACCTGCGGCTCCTGTCGCGGATCGGCGTGGTGGACCCCCTCAGCCTGGAGTCCTACCGCGCGGCTGGTGGATATCGGTCCCTGGCCACCGCGATCGAGATGGGACGGGATGGCGTGCTGGAGACACTCGATCGATCCGGCCTGCGGGGTCGGGGCGGAGCCGCCTTTCCCATCGGGGCCAAGTGGCGCGGGGTCGCCGCCGCCGAAGGGCCGGACAAGTACATCATCGCCAACGGAGACGAATCGGAGCCGGGAACCTTCAAAGACCGGATCCTCATGGAGGCGGACCCATTTGCAGTGATCGAGGCCCTCACCATCGGGGGTTTCGCCACCGGTGCCACCCACGGGATCGTCTACGTCCGTGGGGAGTACCCCACAGCCGAGCGTCGTCTCCGTCATGCGGTGAACCACGCCACGGCAGAGGGACTGCTCGGAGACGATGTCGGGGGCCATGGTTTCTCATTCACGATCGAGGTCCGAAGAGGTGCAGGCGCCTACATCTGTGGTGAGGAGACGGCGTTGTTCGCGTCGATCGAGGGGCATCGGGGCGAGCCACGTCAGAAACCACCCTTTCCCACTGAGAGCGGTGTGTTCGGTTTGCCGACGGCCATCAACAACATCGAGACCCTCATCACCGTCCTGGTGGTCTTGGAGATGGGCGCCGAGGCCTTCTCCACGATCGGCACCGAGCGATCGAAAGGGCCGAAGCTCTTCTGTGTATCGGGTGACGTGAGGAGCCCCGGCGTGTACGAAGTCCCGTTTGGGACCACATTGGGTGACCTGCTCGACCTGGCCGGCGGCGTCGCTGATGACGCATCCATAGGGGCCGTGTTGATGGGAGGGGCGGCCGGGGTCTTCGTCGGGCCTGACTCGATGGATCTCGAGTTGAGCTTCGAAGGCTCCACTGCTGGAGGCGCCACGTTGGGCTCCGGTGCGGTGATCGTGTTCGACGATGAAACCGACTTTGGCCCCGTGCTCCGGCGGATCGCCCGATTCTTCAGGGACGAGTCGTGTGGGCAGTGCGCCCCGTGTCGAATCGGGACAGTGCGTCAGGAGGAGGCGCTGGCACGGCTCCTGTCCGGTCACCCGATGGGCTCGACATCAGACGAGCGCCTTCGCCTGGACGACATCGCCCGTGTGATGACCGACGCCTCGATCTGCGGTCTTGGCCAGACTGCGGCATCGGCCATCCAATCTGGCTTCAACCTGGGTCTGAGTGGAGTCACGGCATGACGGTCGAGTCGATAACGCCCACCATCACCGTCGAAGTGGATGGCAGGAAGGTCCTGATGGAGCCCGGGTCGAGTGTGCTGGATGCCTGTCGCGAGTCGGGAGCGGACATACCGACCCTCTGTCATGGGCCCAACATGACCCCCGCCAATGCATGTCGGGTGTGTGTCGTCGAGTTGGAAGGCTCCAGAACCCTCATACCGTCGTGCTCACGCCGTCTCGAAGAGGGGATGAAGATCCGAACGAGCAGTGATCGAGCCCAGCACAGCCGGCGTCTGGTCATGGAGTTGCTGGGGTCGGCTTCCGAGATCGACCGGTCCGATCGGCCTCTCGAGGAATGGATGCGTCAGGCAGGCGCCGATCCGCGCCGGTTTGGCCCACCCTCCGGGGAGACCCCGCGCCGTGACCCGCACCCTGGACATCACGAGCCTCCTGATGCCGACGGCGCCGCATCGGTGGCCGAACCGGTGAAGGTCGAGGACGATCTCTACGTCAGGGATTACTCCAGATGCATCCTGTGCTATCGCTGTGTCGACGCCTGTGGTGTCGAGCATCAGAACACGTACGCCATCTCCGTCGTGGGCCGCGGCTTCGACGCGCGGATCTCCACGGAGTTCGATGCCCCCCTACCCGACTCGGCTTGTGTCTATTGCGGGAACTGCATCGCTGTGTGCCCGACCGGAGCATTGGTTGGGAAGACCGAGTACGACATGCGTGAGAGCGGCACCTGGGCCGAAGAGCGACAAGAAGTCACGCGTACGGTCTGTTCGTACTGTGGTGTGGGGTGCAACCTCGACCTGCACACTCAGGAAGGCAGGATCGTGAAGGTCACATCTCCCCACGACCACGACGTCACACTGGGCAATCTGTGTATCAAGGGGCGCTTTGGGTGGCAATACGTCGCCAGCGGCATCGATGACTGAGGGCGTAGACAGCAGATCGGTGATTCGAGTTCGGCAGGATGCCAAGCATCTCGACGACTGGGTCGTCGTCGAAGAGCCGCTCGAGATTCGGGTCAATGGCGAGTCGCTCGCCGTCGTGATGAGAACTCCGGGCAACGAAGAAGACCTCGCCCTTGGCTTCGCCATCACCGAGGGGATCGTGTCGCGTCCCTCCGACATCGTGGCCATCGACTCACTGGGTGAGGGCCGATGGGAGCTCCGCTTGGCCAAAGGGGTCACCGTCGAGGCCAAGCAGTTCCAACGCAACTTCTACTCGACCTCATCGTGCGGAGTCTGCGGCAAGGCGTCGATCGATGCCATCAGGGTGACCGGGGGGACTCCCCCACCGGGGCCCGTCTTCGATCAGGACACCCTGCTCGCTCTTCCGGAGAAGTTGATCGCCGAGCAACACGCATTCCACTCGACCGGGGGCATCCATGCCGCGGCGGCCTTCGAATCTGACGGGCGACTCGTGGCGGTGCGTGAGGACGTAGGGCGCCACAACGCGGTGGACAAGCTGGTCGGGCATTTGGCAAGGCAAGGGTGGCCTCTTGCCCCGATGGCTTTCATGGTCTCGGGTCGGATCTCCTTTGAGATCACCCAGAAGGCGGCTGTGGCCGGGGTCGGCATCGTTGCAGGTGTGTCGGCGGCATCCACGCTCGCCATCGACCTCGCCGAGGAGATGGGGATGACCGTGGTCGGATTCGTGCGGCAGGGAGGATTCACCGTCTACTGCGGCGAGCAGCGGATCCGCGGGCTGAGCTGAGACGGGTGACTCGATGAAGAGGCAGGGACTGACCGCCTCCACCCCACGACCGGTTGACGAGGTCTTAGCGACCGGCCGTTTATGAACCCGATCCGGCACCGATGAGAGCTGGTCTGCCGATCGCCAGATAGAGGATCGGGCCGATGAACCAAATGAATACGACGATGAGCGCCCAGACGAGTTGGTTCTGCCCACTCGAAGCCCATACGGCTGCCGGCCTCCTGACCAGATCCACCAGCGCAACGATCAAAAGAACCAGGCCACCCAGCATCAAGAGGGCTATGAGCGCCCCAAGACCACCGATGTTCACGACTTCTCCTTGGGTCGACACTCGAAAGCTGCAACTTGTTTCACAACTCCCGCAGGATACTGCTCGTCCTTGTCGTTCGACCTCGCTCGAATGCCGATCTCAAATGTCGCGCCAAAGGTGGCGGCGACAGCTTCCCCACGTGAGAGGGCTCGACGCGCCGACCTCAGAACAGCCCGACCACCTCGCCGTCGTAGTCGACGTCCACCTTCATGAATGCCGGGGTGGCGCCCAGACCGGGCATCGTCCTCATCTCGCCGAGGAGTGGTGATATGAACCCGGCCCCGACCGAGGCCCGAACCTCTCTCACCGGGACCACGAAGTCCTTGGGGGCACCTTTCAAGGCTGGATCATGGCTGATCGACAAATGTGTCTTGGCCATGCAGATGGGGAGATACCCGAAACCGGAGCGTTCGAAGCCGGCGATCTGGCTGTCTGCGAGCGCTGAGTATTCCACCGACCCCGCCCCATAGACCTTGGTGGCGATCGCCTCGATCTTCTCTTTGATCGACCGGTCTAGCGGATAGAGGAACTCAAAGCGGCTCGGCTCCTCGCATGCCTCGACCACGGCCTCGGCGAGCGCCCTCGCCCCTTCCCCACCATGGGCGTGATGTTCCGTGGTAACAGCGGCCCGCGCCCCGGCGTCGAGGGCCGCCTTCCTGATGAGATCGAGCTCGTGCTGAGTGTCGGTCGGGAACCGATTGATCGCGACCACCACCGGCACGCCGAACCGGGCCACCGTCGCCAGGTGTGCTTCCAGGTTGGCCATTCCTGCCCTGAGCAGCGGGAGATTCTCCTGGGTGTAAGCCGAATCCAGGGGACGACCGGCCACGACCTTGGGACCGCCGCCGTGGGTCTTCAGGGCACGAACCGTGGCCACGAGGACGACACAATCCGGCTTGAGCCCGGACACCCGACACTTGATGTCGAAGAACTTCTCCATACCCATGTCGGCGCCAAATCCGGACTCGGTCACGACATAGTCCCCGAGATGGAGTGCGACCCGGTCGGCCAGGATCGACGAGTTCCCGTGGGCGATGTTGGCGAAGGGCCCGGCATGGACGAAGGCCGGCTGTCCCTCGAGTGTCTGCATCAGATTGGGATGGAGGGTCTCCTTCATCAGAACCGCCACCGCACCCGCCACACCGAGGTCCTCCAATGTGATCGGCGTCCCGTCCTTCGAGGAGCCGATAACCACCCGACCGCACCGCTCACGCAGGTTTCGCAGGGCTGAGGGATAGTCGGCCCCATCCACCAGGGCGAGGATGGCCATGAGCTCGGACGCCACGGCTATGTCGAAGCCGGTCTCCCGGGGACGACCGTCGGCAGCTCCACCGAGCCCGATGACCATGTTGCGTAGGGCGCGATCGTTGACGTCCACGACCCGACGCCAACTGATCCGGTTGGGATCGATGGCGAGCCGCTTCAGCCCCAACGACTCCAACTCGGGATCGGTGAAGCGCCCCTCGTGATACCAGCGGGCATCGATCGCAGCCGCCACCAGATTGTGCGCGACCGAGATTGCGTGCATGTCACCGGTGAGATGGAGGTTGAACTCGTCCATGGGAACGACCTGGCTGTATCCGCCACCGGCCGCACCACCCTTTATCCCGAAGGTCGGGCCCATCGACGGTTGGCGGATACAGGCGATCGATTTGTGTCCCAGCAGCCCGAGACCTTGCACCAGCCCGACCGTGGTAGTCGTCTTGCCCTCACCGAGCGGGGTTGGGGTGATCGCCGTGACATCGACGTACTTGCCGAACGGGCGTGAGCCGATCCGGCGCAGCGTATTCAGATGGATCTTGGCCTTGGTGGCTCCGTATGGAATCACCTCGTCTGGCTCGAGACCCAGTTCTTCGGCCAGGTCGAAGATTGGCTTCAGCTTGGCGGTACGAGCGATCTCGAGATCGCTGGCGATTGATGAGACCGGGCTCACATTGGCTCCTGGCTGTTCTTGGGCTGCAGCACTGCTCTTTCTAGCCGTCGGCAGATCCCTCTGCCGCTCGAGGGGGATCAGACTCGGGGTCCAAAGCGATGCGACGTCGTCGGCGCAGCCAGGTGAGCTCGGCCACGAGGGAGGTGAGGACCATCCCGGCAAAGACGACCAGACCTACCGGCCGCTTCGTCCCGGTGTCGATCGAGAGCACGATCAGGGCGGTGGCGCACCCGGCGATTCCCAGCCCGGACAGGGCGCGACCCATCCGACCGTCCGTCGCCCCTTTGAATGCGGCAACGTTCACGACACCGAACACGACGAGGAAGACCGCGCTGGCGATGGAAGAGATGTCGGTGACGACGAGGAGGTTGGCCAGCACCAGCGAGACCCCGGCCGTGATGAGCAGTCCCACCGGCTCCGTCCAAACACTTCGCTCCAGTAGTGGCGGGAGTTCTCCCTCGTCGGCGATGGAGTAGCTCAAGCGGGCTGTTCCATAGAGAGTGGCATTGATCGCCGACAGCGTGGCCAGGACAGCTGATACGGCGACGAGCATGAAACCTGCCTGTCCGAGGCTGGGCTTGGCCGCTTCGGCAAGGGCGAAGTCCGACGACGACTTGATCTGGTCTGGGCTCAGCGATCCGACAGTGACCGCGGCAACTGCCACATAAATGAGGATCACCACTCCCACGGAGATGAAGAACGCACTCTTCAGGTTCCTGTCCGGTCGGCGGACGTCTTCGGCAGAATTGGCGATGAGCTCGAAACCCTCGTATGCGACGAATACCAGCATGCCGGCGGCGGCGATGGCAGGTATGGCGGGCCAGGTAGACACCGCAAGCTTCGATGCATCGACGGTCGTAGTCCCGGCGATCCCGACTATCGCCAACATTGCGAGCTTGAGACCGACAATCGCGGTCTCGGCCTCGGCCACCCGGGCAGCACTGAGCAGGTTGAGCCCGGTCGGGATCAGGATGGCCGCGGTTATCAGGAGATGGTGGAGCCACGCCGAGGGGTGCCCCGTGCCGGTGAAGGTTTCGGCGTAGTTGGCGAATGCGACCGCGTACAGGGCGAGGGTGACCAGGTATCCAAACCAGAGCAGATTGTTGAGCGCCCCCGTGGCGAGACGGACTCCGAACACCCGGTCGACGAACACGACACTGCCACCACGCGACGGATATTCCACGGAAAGCTTGCTGTAAGACCTGGCCGTGAGAAGTGCAACGACACCGGCCAGGAGAAACGCCATTGGTGCACCACTCCCGGCGTCTTGTGCCACCACCCCTAACACGGCGAAGATCCCACCGCCCACCATCCCGCCGATGCCGATCGCGACAGCGCCCCAGAGACCTATGCCTCGTTTGCCTCCGTCCGATTTGGCCGCTTCAGACACGGCTCCAATCCAACTAGGGCCATGTCAGATGTGCAGGATTTGGCCCAGATCGAGGATGAAGGAGTGTGTCGGCCGTCTGGCGACCGAAAGAGGAGATCCGCTACTTCGAAGCCTGGTATGCGGTCTTTGCGGCGGCGAGCTCGGCCTTGGCCGTGGCAACAGTCGACTTGTAAGCGTTGTTGGCCTGGGTCTTGGCCGCGTTGAACTCGTTCTTCGCTTGCTTGTTGGCGGCCTTCTTCTCTGCTTTCGGCAATGTGCTGTTGCTGGCGAGCTTGGAGTCGTAATCGGCCTTGGCCTGGTCGACGTCGGCCGTCTTCTTGGACTTGGCGTCATCGATTGCCTGGGCGTAATCCTCTTTCGCCTGCTGCCATATCTCGGACGGGGTCATGCCCGCGTCCCCGGCATCGGCGGCGGTCACAGAGTCACCTATGTCGGAGAAAGAGTCGGAAACCGATGTCCCCACATTGGCCACCGCGTACAGGGCCACCATCGCGATCAGCGCCACTATCAGGGCATATTCGATGAGGCTGGCACCTTTGTCGCCTCTCGGTCTCCTCGTTTCCATGACTACTTCATCGGCCCCAACGGACTAGTCCTCCATGGGCCGGACGGCCCGGGTCGCCCGACCCATGACCGCGACACGGATGGGTTGCATTCAAAACCAGAATTAGCATCGCGTCCGCGACGGGTGAACCTCTCGCGAATACCCTCAGGAGCGTCCGATTCGAATGCCAATTCTGGAGATCAAAGGCCCCATCGAACTGAACGATCCGGCGTTGGTGATTGCGATCAGCGGCTGGGTAGACGGAGGAATGGTGGCGACCAGGGTTGGCGAGCGTCTCAAAGCGAATGGGAGACTGGTCGCCGGGTTCCGACCGGACGACGTCTTCGACTACCAGTCCAACAGGCCATCCTTCGAGCTCGTCGATGGAGCAGGCACCAGCATCCATTGGCCGTCCCTCACCATCGATGCGCTCACCGGGCATGGGCCCGACATACTCGTAATGACCGGGAACGAGCCCAATGCGATGTGGCAGGAGATCGCCGAGGAGTTGGTCGGCTTCGCTCACACCGCCCGGGTCAGCAAGGTGGTGGCCGTTGGAGCCATCCCGGCGATGGTGGCGCACACCCAGGAGACACCGATCATCGTCAGCTCGACCGATCCCGACCTCACACCTATGGGGGTACCACTCGGCCGACTCGTGGTCCCAGCGGCCTTGGTCAATGTCCTATCCCATGAAGTCTCCGAAAGGAACGGCATCCCGCAGGTCGGTTTTTGGGCGCAGGTGCCCCACTATGTCTCCGGGTCGTATTGGCCTGGGGTAGAAACTCTCTTGAACCACCTATCGGCGTTCCTCGGACTGCGGATCGACCTGGCGGGTGTTCACCGGGAGGCCACCGAGATGCGCTCGCGTCTCGACGAGGCTCTGGCAAATCGTCCCGAAGCGCAACAGATGATCGAAGAGCTAGGAGAACGCGCTTCGGGTTTGAATCCTGAGGACGGCTCCAATCTCACCGATGAGATCGAGACCTTCCTCAGGGGCCTTGGCGACGACGACACTCCGTTCTCGTGACAGCCTGACGTCCTAGCTACCGCCGTCTCGCCACTCACACCTAACCGGGCCGTGGAGCGCCTGCCGTCTTGCGACACACCCTGGTTACCCTTCGGGTGATGAGTGAAGAACCTGAGAAGAAGGCGAAGAAGCGCTTCACCGCTCGTGACATTTGGCGACTGCTCCTGGCGATCATCGGTGTCATCGCAGTCGTCCAAGAGTTGCAGAAGCCGGCCGACGAGAGAACCTGGCAGGGCAAAGTGGCCGACTTGGTTCCCTACGACTTCCGCATGCCGACGGTCGAAAGGGTGCGCGCCACCTACTGGAATCCGGAAGGCCCGCTGCTCTCCGGCAAGGTTTGGGGGGTTGGCTGGGCACCGAACTTCGGCGTCGTGAAGAAGCTATTCGGCGAATAGGTTCACCGAAACTCCACATCCGATCCACGATTGCCGCCACGGGCGGCCCAATCACTCGGCAGCCGATCTGTCGTGACTGCGCCTCAAGTCGCCGGGACCTCGGTGTAGGTTCGAGGGGATGGAGGCGGAGCTGGTCGGTAGGGACCACGAACTCGGCGCCCTGATCCAGGCCATCGAGAACGGACACGGGGCCGTGGTCACCGGACCCGCCGGCATCGGAAAGACGCGGCTGGTCACGGAGGCTGCCAACGCATCGCGCCGCACCGTTTGGTGGATGCCGGTGACCCTCGACGCGGCATCGATCCCGTATGGCCCCTTTGGCCATCTCCTGCCCGAGCTGGCCACTGAGCTCGTCTCGGGCGCTCCCACTCCGGCATCTTCGCTCATCCGCAAGAGGCTGTCCGACGGAGACTCCCCGTCCCTCCTGGTCGTTGACGACGCGCAGCTGCTGGACCAACCCTCGGCGGCAACGGTGCATGCCATCGCTCTTGGTGGGAAGACCAGCGTCGTCGCCACCGTCAGAGATGGCGAGACGGTCCCGGGGGCGATCACTGCGTTGTGGAAAGACGCCGGCTTGACGCGCATGGAGCTGCGCCCGCTTCGACGGGCGGATGCCGACACGCTCGCCGTGCGTCTGCTCGGAGGCGGCGCAGACGTTCGGACGCTCACCGAGATTTGGAAGATGTCACGAGGTCATCCTCTCGAGATGAGGGAGTTGATCCTTTCCGCCAGAGAATCTGGGACGCTGACGCCGGTCGAAGGTGTATGGACGATCAACGGTGCATTCAGCGCCACCTCCCGCCTCGTGGAACTGGTCGAAGATCGGCTCGGCCGCCTGGAGGGTGAGGAGCGGGCGGCGGCCGAGACCCTGGCATATGGGGAACCGCTCGACGTCAGACTGCTCGCCACGGCTGTGGATCCTGCCGTCATCGAGCGTCTGGAGCGGTCCGGTGTGATCAGGGTCATGAGCACTGCAACGGTCACCCAAGCAACATTGGCCCACCCTCTCTATGGAGAAGTACTGCGCGCCACACTTCCTGCGACGAGGAGGTCCGCCCTCGCCGGGGCTCTGGCGCAAGCCAGCACGAACGAGGGCGTGCACGCACCTGACCCGCTCCGGGTGGCGACGTGGCGTCTCGAGTCGGGAGAGGCCGGGGCCGAGGAGCTGGAGAATGCCGCGATCGACGCGGTCCGCCGTATGGCGTGGGATCTCACCTTGCGATTCGCAACAGCCTCCCTGGAGCTGGCTCCGTCGTACATGGGCCACGGTTGCTCGGCGGCCGCCCTGGCCGAGCTCGGGGACGCCGAGAAGGCGGAGGCCCATCTCTTGGCCGCCCGCGAGCTCGTCGAAGATCCGTCGATGCTGGCTTGGAACACGATCTCACTTGCCGACGTCTGGTTCTATCACGGCGGACGCATGGAGGATGCGCTGGAGTTGGTTCGGAAGGAGCTGGCACAGACCACCGACCCCGGGATTCGAGACGAGGTGAGCAGTGCCCTGGCCATCAATTTGATGATGTACGGCAACATCCAGGAGGTAGTCGAACTTTCCCGTGACGTGCTGGAACGGCCCGACGCGTCGCCAACGGCGCGATTCATGGCGCTGGTGGCCTCCACGTCGGCCGACGGTCTGAACCTCAGACCGGGAGAAGTCCATGCCGGTGTCGAGGCAGCCATGCCACTGGTTGAAGAAAACCTCCATCGATTCGCCAACGCCGAGGACATCCTTCATGCCGCCGTCTGTGCCGCCGAACTGGCCGCCGCCGACCTCCATGCCGCTCGAAGGACGGTCGACGTGCGGCTCGAGCTCGCCGTTGAGACCGACCGGGGCGATCTGCCCGGATTCTGGACGATGTTCGATGCCCTGGTCCTTCTCTACGAGGGACACGCCCGGAGAAGCTACGACGCCCAACTCGAGGCCCTCCTGCTTCTGGATCGATACGACTCGTGGCTCTCCACACCGCTGGCACGGGTGGGAGCCGCTCATGCCGCCGCCCTCATGGCCAACACCGACGACGCCCGCGAGCAGATCGAGGAGTTGACCCCTGAGATGCGTGCCGTGCCAAGGGTCAGATCGAGAGTGGGCCATGTTCAAGCCCTTCTGGTGTCACTGGAAGAAGGACTCACCGCCGGGGCATCTGCAGCTGTGACCGCCGGAGACCTGGCGGCCGAGGATGCTCACCTGCTTTGGGCGGTCGAGGCATGGCATCTGGCGGTCAGGCTTGGCAGACCGGATCTCGTGGTCCGTCGCCTCGTTACCACCGCATCCGATCGGCCGGGGACGGTGGCTTCACTGTACGCCTCTCACGCCGAGGCTCTCGATGCGGAGGACGCGGATGCTCTCGACGGGGTGATGCGAGACTTCAGCCACGCCGGGTTCAACTTGTTCGCCGCCGAGGTGGCGTGTCAAATTGCGGGTATCCGGCGACGTCGGCAGGAGGAGACGCTCGCTCGGCGGGCTGCCGCCCTCGCTCGAGAGATGCTCCCGGAGGGCTCGGGGGCACGAACTCCCCCATTCGCCGAGTTGCCCGATCTGGTTTCGCTCACCAAACGGGAACGGGAAGTGGCACTCCTGGCCGCCGGCGGCATGAGCAGCAAGGACATCGCCGACCGGCTCTACATATCGGTTCGCAGTGTCGACAACCACCTGTCCAGGGCGTACGCCAAGCTCGGCGTCGCCGGAAGATCGGAGCTGTCGGGCGTCCTCATCCCCGAGAGCTGACTCCTTCAACGAGTCGATTCATCTACCCGCCGTTTGAGTAGTCGATTACTCAAGCGAGATCTCACGTCTCACCGTACTTTCGCTCGTGAGACGCAACGCAGTTCCCGAGGAGGCCCCGTGCGTGACTTGAAGGGGTCGCTTCGAGGAGCGGACACGGAGAGGGCAATATGAAGAACCAGGGAAGACTCATCACAGTCACGGTGGTCATGGTTCTCCTCGTCGCATCGTGCGGCGGCGGGACCAGTGGCTCGACACTGGCCGGTGAAGCGGGCGCCAAAGACGCCACAACGACAGTCACGAGC
>JBAULI010000017.1:0-71432 GCA_049578105.1 Acidimicrobiia bacterium
GTGGGGAGAAACCCCATCTCAGCGTGGTGGCCGATCTCGACGCCCTCCAGGGTGTGGCCGGCGGGTTACATGAGACCGAAACCGGACAGGTGCTCACCGTCTCTCAAATCCGGGCACTTGCCTGTGACTCGTCGGTGAGCCGGATCGTCCTCAACCCAGACTCGGAGATCATCGACATCGGACGGAAAACCCGGGTGATCCCCACCGCCCTAAGACGGGCCATCATCATCCGGGATGGCCATTGCACCTGGCAGGGTGGCTGCGACCGTCCCGCCCGCTGGTGTGACATCCACCACGACCAGCATTGGGCCGACGGAGGAGAAACCAGCCTCCACAACTGTCGGCTCCTCTGCCGCTACCACCACACACTCACCCACCAACTCGAACAACAGGCCGGACGGCCCCAAAGACAATGGGCGAGGTGGCACACACGAGAGACCAGCCTCCTTCCTGCAGGTTTCGACTTGGCCCGTCGCCCACAGCTGGTGCGAAGGGATTGAGCCCCCCGGGGTCTGGGGGCATGTCGATCGGTGACTTCGACGCCGTTGAGTGTCAGCGGTAGCTGACCGAGGGCATCTAACCCGACCAGCGAACGACGATCTCGCGTTGGAGATTGGGAATGGGCAGTGAGGTGGCTTCCTCGGCGATTGCATCTCGGGTCTTTCGACCGAGCTTGCTCCAGCTCTCCAATGTGACCGAGTGGTTGGCTCGACGCCATGTCCCCACTATCTCACCCTCGGCGAGGATGGCGCCCGGCCAGACCCGAGGAGTCCACAGCAGGGGCCGGTTTCGAGCATCCGGCACCAGGAGCTCGCGGTCGTCACCCCAGCAGAGAAAATATGAGTCGCCACTCGGCAACAGGCGAGGGGTAGACGGTGGTCCCGCTGGGGCGAGGACCGTCTCGACATCGCTGGTGAGCAGCCAGGCTTCGCCGATGGGGGTTCGGACCTGTGTCAGCTCGCTCCCGAGCGCCTCGAACGCATCCATGCCCGACGGTGTCTTGATCCCGGCCCACTTTGCGAAGGAAATGGCGGTGCTCGGGCCGAATACGTGCAGGTATCGGCGAGCCAGCTCGAGACGGGCGTCCTTTGGGTCGATCGATGGTGCCGGCACCGTGTGAATGGTGGGCTGTCGGGCGCCCTCCCAGCGGATGGCGATCGTGCCCGTGGGTGCTGCGTTCCTGAGGTAGTTGGGATGCTCACCCAATGCGCGGCCGGCCTGGGCATAGGTCATGCTTCGGCCATCGAGTAGTCGACTCAGACGTGTGGCCAGGTCTTCCGAGAGACGCCGTTTCGCAGGGTCGTCGGAGAGCCGTCCCAGAGAGAAGATCCCGAAGTCGCGCTTCGACACCACATAGGCGCTGAATCGCGGTCCCCAGAGCTGTGTCAACTCCGGGTCTTCCCACGCGGTGGGCCGGGTCCCCTCGACTCGAGCATGTATCGACAACAGTGCCGCACGCGGCATGCTGTCCTGCAGCCCGGCCCACGCCGCCTGGTGAAGTGAGGGACCTCCCTGTTGCATACGAGTGTCCAAGGTGCCCGCCCGGCGACGGAAGGCGAGGATCCGGGAGCGATCGAGGATGAGAGGGGTCATTTCGCGATTCTGCCTGCTTCGGCGGGGCGAGGACGCCGTGGGCTCGGGGCTACGGATTTTGGCGAGCCTCAACGCGGCTAATCGATCTCCTCGACATCGATCACGTCTCCCGGGTATTCGGTCGGCCCCCGGGCGGTGGTGAAAACGGTCACCCGGTTGGAAAAGCGCTTGGTGACGAAGTCATAGACATAGCCGCGCACGAAGGGAACCAACAGCAAGAACCCCAAGGTATCGGTGATGAATCCGGGTGAGATGAGAAATGCTCCGGCAACGAGGATCGAGGCGCCATCGACCAGCTCCCGGCCCGGCAGTCTCCCCTGGCTCCATTTGCCCTGGATACGACTCAGCACGGAGATCCCCGCCCTCCGCACCAGATAGGACCCGATCAGGGCGGTGGCGACTGCGAGCCCAAGCGCCCAGCCCAGACCTATCCAGGATCCGACCAAGAAGAAGGTCAGCATCTCGGCGATGGCGACGAGGGCGAAGAACGAGAGAAACCTCACAAACCCAACGCTACCGGTGAATTGGAACAATTGGTGTGTCGGAGGTGTTGGGCCTTCAGACCGGGTAACGCTTATACTCGGTCGGACAACAGGACGCTTTTAACCAGGTGGGCGCCTTTGGCACCCACCTGAATTGTTGTGGAGTGACCGAGAAATGACGACTGTTACGGACATTTGGACGGTGGTGGAGCCGTATCTCGCCGCCGAGCACCTCGAGCTGGATGACCTCGAGATGCTGGGTCGCGGGCCTGGTCAACTACTCAGAGTGGTCGTCGATGGTGAGGGTGTGAACATCGATCGTCTCGCCGACGTATCAAGGGGCATCTCGAGGTTGCTCGACAACGAGATCGAGTTGGCCGAGTCCTATCAGCTCGAGGTGACATCACCCGGGTTGGAGAGGAATCTGCGTCGCCCGGCCCATTATCGCAAGTCACTTGGCCGTGAAGTGGTGGTCAAGATCGCCGACGGTGACCTGAAGACCACTCTGCGTGGGACGGTGACCGACGCAGGCGACGACTTCTTCGTCGTCGAGGCCGACGGTGAGCCGGTCACAGTCGATTATGAGGACGTGCTCACCGCCAAGACGGTGTTCCGGTGGGAGAAGGCCCCGAAGCCGGGCCACTGAAGGAGAATCATGCAGCTCGACACGATGATGGAGGCCATTGAGGTGCTCGCACGCGAGCGTGGTGTCGCGGTCGACACCATCCTCGATGCGTTCGCCAATGCCCTGGTTGCCGCCTACAAGCGGAGCCCCGGCGCGGCCGAGGAGGCCAGGGTCACCATCGATCCCGACTCGGGCGAGGTGATCGTTTACGCGCAGGAGCTCGACGAGGATGGCAACGTGACCTCGGAGTGGGAAGACACCCCCGAGGGTGAGGCCTTCGGGCGCATTGCGGCGCAGTCTTTCAAGCAGGTCATGCAGCACAAGCTTCGCGAGGCGAAGCGAGAGCACGTATACGAGATGTACGAAGGGCGGGAGGGCGATCTCGTGACGGGTCTGGTCCAGCAGGTGGATTACCGATCGGTCATCCTCGACCTGGGTGACGCCGAAGCGATACTCCCCGGATCGGAGCGGATCCCATTCGAGCGTCTCGAGCGTGGCAACCGTGTCAAGGCGCTGATCCTCGAGGTGCGAAACGAGCCGAAAGGCGCTCAGATAGTCGTGTCCCGTTCCCACCCCGACCTGGTCCGGCGGCTGCTCGAGCTCGAAGTCCCCGAGTTGACCGACGGGACGGTCGAAATCGTCAACATCGCCCGTGAGCCCGGGCATCGGACCAAGATCGCGGTGATTTCCAACGATCCCAACGTCGACCCCAAGGGCGCCTGTGTCGGCGGCAGGGGATCACGGGTCCGTCAGGTGGTCAACGAGCTCCGGGGCGAGAAGGTCGACGTGGTGCAATGGCGTGACGACATCGGCCAGTTCATCGCCGAAGCCCTCGGCCCGGCCAAGGTGAAAGAAGTCCACATCGACGAGGAGACGAAGACCGCCGACGTCGTCGTGTCCGAGCATCAGCTCTCCCTTGCCATCGGCAAGGAAGGTCAGAATGCGAGATTGGCGGCGCGTCTCTCCGGATACAAGGTCGACATTCGATCGGACCAGCCAGAGACAGTCGAGGTGCCCGAGGAGCCGGCGGCCGCCGAGACCACCGAGCCCGCGGGAGATTCGGCCCCAACCGAGTCGCCGGCAGATGATGGAGCTTCTCCGGAGAGCCCCGTGGAGGAGACCACAACCGCCGGGGACCCGACGCCCGAGTCTGATGACGCCGAGGGGGCCGCCACCGCCGAAAGTGTCGACGAGATCGAGACGGCAGAGCCGGCGCTCGCCGAAGACGATGCCGGCGAGGGCCTCTCGGATGTGGCACAGGAAGCGGAGAACGTGGAGGATGTGGGCGGCGAAGACGAGACGATCGAGGCCGGCCAGGATGACGACGAGAGCGAATGAGGGTTTTTGAAGCGTGAGGGTTTATGAACTGGCCCGTGAGCTTGGCCTGGACTCGAAGGATCTCCTTCAACAGGCCCAGGACCTGGGCATCGAAGTAAAGACGGCATCTTCGGGCTTGGATGATGAGGCCGCCGAGTTGCTGAAGCTGGCAGTGGCCGGTGACGAGGCCGTGTCCGCCGAAACGGAAGCGCCCGAGCCCGAGCCGGAGTCGCAGCCGCAGGCGGTGGAGGAGAAGGTGGCAGCGCCGTCATCGCCGCCCCCGGCGGTGGAGAAGCCGGCGGATGTGAAGATCGTCTCGATACCGCCCGGGGCCACGGTCGCCGAGTTCGCCGAGGCCATCGGGATATCGCCGACCGACGTCGTGACCGAGCTCCTCATGCGGGGACAACCGGTAGGGGTTGGCCAGCCGATGCCGGCGTCCCTTGTCGAGCCCGTTGCAGAATCCTTTGGTTACATGGTGGACGTGGAGGCTCCGCCACCGGCTCCGGCGGTCGCCGAACAGCCGGTATTCGAAGATGAAGATTCCACCCTGGTCGGGCGTCCACCAGTTGTCACCGTGATGGGTCATGTCGATCATGGCAAGACGACGCTTCTCGACACGATTCGCAAGGCAAGCGTCGCCCAGGGCGAGCAAGGTGGCATCACACAGCACATCGGGGCATACCAGGTCGAGGTCAACGGCCACCCGATCACCTTCATCGACACTCCGGGGCACGAGGCGTTCACCGCCCTCCGCGCCCGCGGTGCCAACATCACGGACATCGTCGTCCTCGTCGTCGCTGCCAACGACGGTGTGAAGCCGCAAACGGTGGAGGCCATCTCGCACGCCAAGGCCGCAGGCGTCAAGATGATCGTCGCCATCAACAAGATGGACATGCCGGGCGCCGACCCCTTGAGGGTGCGTACCGAGCTGACCGAGCACGACGTCATCACCGAGGAGCTCGGCGGTGACATCCCCAGCGTCGAGATCTCGGCCATCAACGGCAATGGGGTGGATGACTTGCTCGATGTGATCGATCTGATCTCCCAACTCGAGGACTTCCGGGCAAATCCGGACGCCAATGCGTCGGGAGTGATAGTCGAGGCCCAGTTGGAGAAGGGCAAGGGAGCCGTGGCAACTGCCATCGTTCAGCGTGGCACCTTGAGGCAAGGCGACTCGTTCGTCGCCGGCGCAGCTTCAGGGCGGGCCCGAGCCTTGATGAACGAGGACGGTGACCAGATAAAGAGTGCCGGCCCGTCATCACCGGTTCAGATAATGGGTTGGGACGAGGTCCCCAGCGCCGGCGATTTCCTGGAAGTGGTCGAAGACGATCGTGAGGCCCGACGGATCGCCGCCGAGCGTCAGGAGGAGGAGAAGCTGGCCAGCCAGGCGATGCCATCGGCTCGTGATCGTCTCGAATCCCTGCTCGAGCAGCTTCGCTCCGAGGAGGCGACCCTGAACGTGATCGTGAAGGCAGACGCCCAGGGATCACTCGAGGCGTTACGTGATTCGATCGCCAAGATCGAGCGCGAGGGAGGTCGGATCCAGATCGTGCACGGGGCGGTCGGTGGCATCAACGAGAACGACGTGACTCTGGCCGAGGTCACCGACTCGGTCGTCGTCGGCTTCAACGTCAGACCCGAGCCAAAGGCGAGGAAGGCTGCCGAAGCGGCTGGCGTCCAGGTCCGCACCTACGGCATCATCTATGAGCTCCTCGACGAGATCGAGCAACTGCTGGTAGGCCAGCTGGCACCCGATGAGGAAGAGCAGGTGCTCGGCACGGCGGAGGTTCGAGCCATCTTCAAGGTCCCACGCGCCGGCACGGTCGCCGGCTGCTATGTGGTCGAGGGTGTCGTGCAGCGCGGCGCCAAGGCCCGGCTGCTTCGGGATGGCGTGGTCATCCACGATGGGATCATCTCGTCGCTCAAGCGGTTCAAGGACGACGTGCGTGAGGTGGCTGCCGGCTTCGAGTGTGGCATGGGATTCGAGAACTACAACGACATCAAGGAAGGCGACAGCATCGAGGTCTACCTGATTCGCGAGGTGGCCCGCACCTGATGCGAGCTGCGGCCTTGAAGGTCGAGCTGCACTTGCCGAACCCTCGATCGCTCAAGGCGAAGCGGGCCGTGCTGAGACCACTTGTAGAGGGGCTGAAACGACTGGGCTCCTACAGCGTCGCCGAGGTGGATCATCACGATTCGTGGCAGCGTGCCGCCATCGGGATCGCCATCGTCGCTCCCGACGGGCGGAGTCTGGCGATGCAGGTCTCGAAGCTTCATCGCTACCTTGATGCCCAGCCCGAGGCAGACGTCCTGGAGATCCTGATGAGCGAGATAGAGGAGCCGGAATGAGTGGGGCAAGCCCACGCATGCTCAAGGTCAACTCCACCATCAAGCAGGTCCTCGCCGAGGAGATCGAGCGTCTCAACGACACGAGGCTCGATCTGGTGTCGGTGACGGCGGTAGACACCAGCCCGGATCTGCGACATGCCATGGTATTCATCGACGTTCTCGGCTCGGATCGGACCGACGACGCCCTGGCGGCATTGAAGAAGGCCTCGAGACGTCTGCAGTCCGCCATCGGTAAGCAGGTGAGGATGAAGTTCACGCCGACTCTCGAGTTCATGGTGGATCCCGGAGTCATAGCCGGGGAGCGTATCGAGTCGATCTTGCGTGAGATCGACCAGGGGAGAGACGACGAAGATGAATGAGCAGAGAGCGATGGAGGCGGCCGCCGAGGCGATCATGGCGGCCGACGACTTGGCACTGGCCTGCCATGTCGGGCCGGATGGAGACGCGCTCGGCTCGATGATCGGGTTCGGCATGGCGGCGAGAAATGCCGGAAAGACCGTCGTGGCCGGCTTTGGCTCGCCATTCAAGGTCCCCGGAAACCTCTCGTTCCTCCCCACCGACCTACTGGTTCATCCTGACGATTTTCCCAAAGAGCCTCGGACGATGGTGGTCTTCGATGCGGGTGTGAAGGACCGTCTCGGGGAGCTGGGCTCTGCTGCCGGGCGCGCCGGCACCTTGATCGTGCTGGATCACCACGCCACCGGGAGTGACTTCGGCGACATCGCCGTGGTCGTGCCGGAGGCGGCAGCCACCGGGGTGCTCGTGGTTCGATTGCTGGACGAGCTCGGCTGGCCCATCACGCCCGAGGTGGCCACATGCCTCCACACCGCGATCGTCACCGACACAGGGCGCTTTCAATACCAGGCCACCACCCCATACGTCTTCGAGCTCGCCGCCAGACTGGTGAGCGCAGGAGCCCGTCCCTCGGAGATCGGCGAGAAAGTCTACGAACAGGCTCCGTTCGGGTACCTGAAGGCCGCCGGTGCCGCTCTGAGCCGAGCGACGCTGGATCGTGAGCTCGGACTGGTCTCCACCGTCATCACCGAACGCGAGCTCGACGAGGCCGGGATCGACTGGGGCGACATGGACAACTTGATCAACACGGTTCGATTGGCAGAAGAGGCCGATGTGGCCTTGGTCATAAAGGTCCACAACGACGGCCGGGTGAAGTTGAGCCTGCGGTCCCGAGGTGCCACGGACGTGGGCGGTCTCGCCGCCGCGATGGGAGGCGGGGGTCATCGATTGGCGGCCGGCGTGAACTACGCCGGGTCCGCCGAGTCAGCCCTCGACGAAGTCAGGAAGCGGATCGGAGACCACAGGTGACGAGGGGCTTCCTCGTGATCGACAAGCCGGGCGGGATGACCTCGACCGCCGTGGTTACGCGGGTGAAGAGGGCCACAGGGGCCAAGAAAGTCGGCCATGCGGGCACACTCGATCCGATGGCGACCGGGATGCTGGTCGTGGCACTCGGAAGAGCAACCCGGCTCATCCGCTACATACAGGACCAACCGAAGGAGTATCTGGCCACTGCGATGTTCGGAGTCGCCACGGACACACTGGATTCGGACGGCGCCGTGATCTCTCGAGAGCCCATGAGTTTCACCATCGCCGAGCTCCGTGAAGTGGCTGCGCGGTTCGTGGGGACGACCCATCAGGTGCCCCCGATGGTCTCCGCTTTGAAGCATCAGGGCCGCCGGTTGTATGAGCTGGCGCGTCAGGGGGAGGTGATCGAGCGCGAAGCCCGTCCTGTGGAGATCCACGAGCTCGAGATATCGGCGGTCGGCACGGAGCCGTACCCGGAGGTGAAGTTCCGCGTCGTGTGCGGCAAGGGCACCTATGTGCGCTCGCTGGCCGATGACCTCGCCGGCGCTCTCGGTGGGGCGGCTCATCTCACTGAGTTGCGCAGGACTCGGACCGGGGGGTTCGCCATCGATCGTGACGGGATCTCGCTTCAGTCTCTCGAGGAGTGGCGTGACAGGATCATCGAGCCGGCCAAAGCCCTCGAAGACCTACCTGCGGTGACGGTGGGCGCCGAGACGACGCGGGGAGTCTGCAATGGCATGCCTTTCGTCGGTGGGGAGATGGTCGGGATGCCCGAGGATTCCGCTGTTCGTGTGCTCGACGCGACAGGAGCGCTGTTGGCCGTCTATCGGAGACGTGGCGACCAGGCCAGGCCCGAGGTGGTGATCGGCCCATGAGAGTCCTATCGGGACCGTGGCTCGAGTGGCCCGCGGTGCAGACTTCCACGGCGATCACCATCGGTGTCTTCGACGGTGTTCACCTGGGGCATAGAAGCCTGCTCAAGTCGGTGCTCGAGTCCGGGCTGACACCCGTGGTCCTGACATTCGATCCCCATCCGGCAGAGGTGTTGGCACCCGGCTCACATCCCCGACTGCTCACAACCGTCGACGAGAGGATCGAATTGCTCGGCAGCATGGGCATCGAGGTCGTGGGCGTACTCGACCTGGCCGAGATCAGGAGCTTCCCGCCCGAGAGATTCGTCGGCGAGGTCCTCATCGAGAAGCTGGGGATGTCCCATCTCGTGACGGGGACCGATTTCCACTTCGGAAGAGACCGGGCAGGCGACGTCGGTTTCCTCATGGCTGCCGGCGAGCGTCTTGGCTTTACGATGGATGTCGTCGACCTCGAGGACCATGGAGGTGTGATCTCGTCGAGTCGGATCCGCGCTCTCGTCGAGGGAGGGGAGGTGGCCGAGGCGGCCGATCTCCTCGGGTCGGATTTCACGCTCACGAACATCGTCGTGACCGGTGACCGGCGTGGGAGGGAGCTCGGCTTCCCGACGGCAAACCTGGATCCGCCGGACCGGAAGGTCATACCCGGACACGGCATATATGCCGGCAAGGCGCGTGTCGATGGTCGGTGGCACGCCGCCGCCATCAACGTCGGCGTCCGCCCGACGTTCGACGGGACGGGGATGGTCATCGAGGCCTACATCCTCGACTTCGACCGGGACCTGTATGGAGAGGCCCTCACACTCGAATTCGTCGAGAAGCTGCGCCCGGAGCTCAAATTCGACGATGTCGCCGATCTCATCTCGCAGATGAAGGTGGACGTCGAGATGGTCAGGGCAATCGTCGAAACGCCGGCGCAAGGGTGATTCCGAGATGTCCGTGGAGAGACGTCATCGCATAGCGGCCGGAAGCCCGGTCGTGGTGAAGGCCGGGACGTCGAGTCTGGTCAAGGCCGGCGGTCGTCTGGATGACGAGGCGTTGCGGACGACGGTGGGACATGTCGTCGGCCTCGCCCGTGAAGGCTACAAGCCGGTCCTGGTGTCCTCCGGGGCCGTCGCAGCGGGCATGCCGGCGCTCGGATTGGAACATCGGCCGACAGACGTCCCAGGGCTACAGGCGGCGGCTGCTGTGGGTCAAGGGCTCCTGATGGAGCGGTACGCCACCCTGTTCGCCGAAGAGGAAATGGTTGTCGGGCAGATACTGCTCACCAAGGACCTGCTGGCCAGCCGTCTCCAATACCTGCACGCCCGCGACGCCTTGCAGCGACTGCTCAGCCTCGGTGTGGTCCCGATCATCAATGAGAACGACACGGTCGTCGTCGACGAGTTGAGGCTCGGCGACAACGATCGGCTCGCAGCGGTGGTCTCGCACCTGGTGAATGCGGGCATCCTCGTGATCCTCACCGACACACGAGGCCTCTACTCCGCCGACCCGCGTGTCGTCGAGGAGCCCGAGCTCCTCACGGCGGTTCACGCCACCGACCTCGCTCTCGACGAAGTGGCGGGGGGAGCGTCTGGCCCGTTTGGCTCCGGTGGGGCGGCCACGAAGGTGGCAGCGGCGCGAATGGCCGCCTGGTCGGGCATCCCGACGGTGATCGCCGATGCTGGCCAGGAAGGAGTGGTGGCATCGGCAGTGAATGGCGACGAGGTCGGGACCTGGGTGGCCCCACACCCGGAGAGGCTGGCTGCCCGGAAGCTGTGGATAGCGTTTGGCCAGCGCTCCGAGGGCCGGATAATCGTGGACGCCGGCGCCGCCGAGGCCCTGATCGGTCAGGGAAAGTCTCTGCTCGCAGTCGGTGTCACTTCGGTCGAAGGAGAATTCGAGGCGGGCGCCGCCGTCGACGTCGTGGACGAGATGGGTGTCTCGATAGGAAAGGGTGTGATCGGGCTCGGCTCATCCGGGGCCCGAGAGGCGGTGGGAAAACACAGTTCTGAGGTCGGGGTCCTCATACATCGCGACGACTTCGTCCGATTGGCGCCACCGCCGGTTTCCGGAGCCCGCCTGAGCGCCGATAGGCTCCCGACGTGATCGACGAGGTTGGAAAGCGAGCTAGCGATGCCTCTCATCTGCTTCGGGGCTCCACGGGCTCCGCCCGCGCCGCGGCTCTGATTGCGATGGCCGACGCGATCATCGAAGACTCGGCCTCGATCCTGGAAGCCAACGCCCAAGACATGGGCCAGGCAAGCGTCGAAGGCATCGCCGGGGCTCTCCTTGACCGACTCCGACTCAACGACGATCGGCTCTCGAGCATGGCCGCCAGCCTCCGAAAGGTCGCCGCCCTTCCGGACCCGGTTGGTCGGGAGACGGGAGGTTGGTCGCTGTACAACGGGATCAGGCTGCATCGCGTCCGGGTGCCCCTCGGAGTGGTGGCCGTCATATACGAGGCGCGCCCGAACGTCACGGCTGACGCTTCCGGTCTCTGCATACGCTCCGGCAACGCGGTGATCCTCAGGGGCTCGTCGTATGCCTTCCGATCCAATCGATCGATCACCGATGCGCTCAGACGTGCATTGAGGGAAGCCGGTTTGCCCGAGGACGGCATCCAACTCCTCGGTGACACCACGAGGGAGGGGGCGCGCGCCCTGATGCAAGCCACCGAATGGGTCGATCTCCTGGTCCCTCGTGGCGGTCCGGGCCTGATCGAAGCCGTGAGGAGGGACGCAACGGTCCCAACTGTCATCGATGGCTCGGGCAACTGTCATGTCTACGTCGACGTGGACGCCGATCTGGCCAAGGCCACCGCCATCGTGCTGAACGCCAAGACCCAGCGTCCCGGTGTCTGCAATGCCGCCGAGAAGCTCCTCGTTCATGGGGCCATCGCCGAGGAATTCCTCCCAGCGATGGTCAAAGCCCTCGAGGCCGAGGGGGTCGAGATGCGCGGCGATCATCGGGTGCGGGAGATAGCACCGGCCGTGGGGGAGGCGGGTGAGCAGGACTGGTCGACCGAGTACCTGGACATGATCATCGCCATAGCGATAGTCGATGACGTCGGTGGCGCCATCGAGCACGTTCGTCGTCATGGCACGGGTCACACCGAGGCGATCGTCACAGAGAGCATTCCCACGGCGCAGCGGTTCATCGATGGGATCGACACAGCCGTGGTGGCGGTGAATGCGTCGACCCGGTTCACCGACGGGGAAGAGTTCGGTTTTGGCGCCGAGATCGGGAACTCGACGCAGAAGCTCCATGTGCGTGGGCCGATGGGCCTGGAGTCACTCACCAGCGAGCGATACGTCCTGTACGGGGACGGGCAGACACGATGATCGCTGTCGGGGCTGAGGTTGCGGTTAGGTCCAGCCGCACTGCTACACTTGCCGTTGTTCCCCCGGATCAATTCAGGTTTAACGCGTAATGAAGACAACCACCGAGATAGTCGCCGAGTACGGGACTCATGACAGCGACACCGGCTCGCCGGAAGTGCAAGTCGCCCTGCTCAGCGAGCGGATCAATCATCTGACCGAGCATCTCCGTGAACACAAGCACGATCATCACAGCCGGCGTGGCCTGCTGATGATGGTGGGCCAGCGCCGCCGCCTCCTCGACTATTTGCGTAGACAGGATGTGGAGCGATATCGAAGTCTCATCTCCAAGTTGGGACTCCGACGCTGATTAGATTTCGTGAGGGCGGGTGACCGCTCCTCACGTTCATGGGGCTCATGCCCCAACCGAACCCGACCGGTAGTCGGGAGCAAGACGGCTACTGCCCAAGCAGAGCCCAAAGATGAGCCCTGCCAGTTGTCAGTGGCGATGCCTCACGAGACAGGAGGCATGACCACTGCCAACGGGCGCGGCTCCCAAACACAAGGAGCACTTAGTGCCCGAAATCTCCGTAACGGGGACCATCGGCGGCAAAGAGTTCGTCCTGAGCACCGGCAAGCTTGCCGGTCAGGCCGACGGCGCCGTTGTCGCCCGTCTCGGCGGAACCCAAATGTTGGTTACCGCCACAGCAAACAAGAAGTTGCGAGAGGGTGTCGATTTCTTCCCCCTCACGGTCGACTTCGAAGAGCGCATGTACTCGGTGGGGAAGATCCCCGGGTCGTTCTTCCGTCGTGAGGGTCGTCCCTCCGAGCAGGCCATCTTGACCTGTCGACTCATCGACCGGCCACTTCGTCCATCGTTCGCAGACGGCTACAGGTGTGAGACCCACGTGGTCGTCACATCGCTGGCAGTCGATCAAGAGAACCCGTTCGACGTGGTCGCCCTCAACGGCGCCTCGGCCGCTCTGACGGTCAGCTCGATTCCCTTCCAAGGCCCGATCGGCGGGGTGCGCCTCGGTCTGAAGAACGGGGAGTGGATCCCATTCCCAACCCACGATGATCTCGAAGAGTCCGTCTTCGAATTGGTCGTCGCCGGTGGCCGGAACGACGAAGGTGGGATCGACGTCATCATGGTCGAGGCCGGTTCGACTCCGAACGGTCTCCGCCTGATCGCAGACGGGCAGGCCCCGTCCGACGAGGACACGGTGGCCCGTGGGCTCGAAGAGGCGAAGCAATACATCGGCGAGGCAATCGATCTCCAGAACGAGTTGGCCGCCAAGGTCACGAAGAAGGAGGTCGAGTGGCCGATCGCCCTCGACTACACCGACGAGATGTTCGACCGGGTCCGCCAGATCGCGGAGCCAAAGCTCGCATCGGTCGTGTCCATCGCAGACAAGCAGGAGCGCAATGCGGCTCAGGATGCGGCCCTCGAGGCCACGATCTCCGAATTGGGCTTGGCAGAGGATGACGACGAAGGTCGCACTCAGGCTGGTCGCGCCTTCAAGTCGGTCCTGAAGGACCTGATGAGAAAGCGCGTGGTCGAAGAGGGGATCAGGCTCGATGGTCGCGGCCCTACCGACATCCGGCCGATTTCGGCCGAGGTTGGCCTGGTGCCGCGTACCCATGGGTCCGGGCTCTTCACACGTGGTGAGACCCAGGTGCTGAACCTGACCACGTTGGGGATGCTCAAGATGGAGCAGATGCTCGACACGCTCGCCCTCGAGGACTCGAAGCGTTACATGCATCACTACAACTTCCCGCCGTTCTCGACCGGCGAAGCCGGATTCATGAGAGGCCCGAAGCGTCGTGAGATCGGGCACGGAGCTCTTGCCGAGAAGGCCGTGCTCCCGGTGATACCCACCGAGGAAGATTTCCCGTACGCCTTGAGGCTCGTCTCCGAGGTCCTGTCCTCGAACGGCTCGACCTCGATGGCCTCCGTGTGCGCATCCTCCCTGTCCCTGATGGATGCGGGTGTGCCGATTGCCGCCCCCGTGGGCGGCATCGCAATGGGCCTCATCGAGAGGGACGGAAAGTACGTCACTCTGACCGACATCTTGGGAGCCGAGGACGCCCTGGGCGACATGGACTTCAAGGTGGCCGGGACGAGAGACGTCATCACTGCCCTTCAACTCGACACAAAGCTCGAAGGTCTTCCCTCCGAGGTGCTGGCCAAGGCGCTCGATCAGGCGAAGGCAGCTCGTCTCATCATCCTCGACAAGATGGCTGAGGCAATCTCCGAGCCACGCAAGGAGATGAACGAGTACGCACCGCGCATCGAGTCGATCGAGATCCCCAAGGACAAGATCGGCGAGGTGATCGGTCCCAAGGGAGCCGTCATCCGCGAGCTCGAGGAAGTGACCGGTGCCGCGATCGAGATCGAAGAGGCCGACGGCAAGGGAATCGTGAGGATTGCCTCCTCCGATGGTGCCGCCCTGGCCGCCGCTCGGGAGAAGATCACACAGATCGCATTCCCACCAGAAGTCGAGCTCGGCGAGGTCTATCACGGCAAGGTGGTCAACATCACCAAGTTCGGGGCGTTCGTGAACATCCTTCCCGGACGTGACGGTCTGCTTCACATCTCGCGTTTGGACGGCTCGAAGCGCGTCGAGCGCGTCGAGGACTATCTGACCGATGGCCAGGAGCTCGACGTTCGGGTTCGTGAGATCGATCGGGGGAAGGTCAGCCTCGAGCTGGTCAACGCCCTCGAAGGGGCGACACTCCCCGACTCGGAGCCGGCTCGCCAGGGTGGCGGTGATCGTGGTCGTGACAACGGCGGCGGTCGTGACCGTGATCGGGGCAGTCGCGATCGCGGGGGCCGTGAGCGCAGCGGTGGCGGTTCGAGGGACCGAGAGAAGCAGCCCGCGAGCAGCGAGGCCGGCTCTCAGCAGAGCGGTGGCGGCGAGCGGCGCCGTGTGGCCAAGAGCTTCGACGAGGCATTCGAAGAGATGAGCGAATCCTGAACCCAGGGATTCCAATGATGTGAAAGGGACGGGCTTGCCCGTCCCTTTCGCTTTTGCGTCATAGACTCGCACCAAGTGATCTGGGGGCAGGATGGCGGTTGAGACTCGCGGAGTCGTGCAGTTGCGTGGCACATCCAAACGCGTCCCCGTGACCGTTCGCGCCGACCACCATCACCTGTGGGTCGCCTCTGGCGACGACGTGATCGGCGACTGGGACGTGTCGAACATCGGCATCCAGGCTCTAAATGACGGTTTCTCGCTCAGGGTCGAGGGTGAGGAGATCATCCTGAAGACAGATGACGATCCCGGCATCGCCGAGGAGATCGGCATGATGGCGGCCTCGCCGCGTCTGGCGAGACGTCTTGCCGCATCCCATCCCCCTGAGGAGAGGGTCCCCTCACCCGAGCCGATGCCGATCAGGTCGAATCTCGGCCCGATCATCTTCGCCCTCGGAGGTGCATTGATTCTCGCAGGGGGATTCTTCCTGCGTCAGGACCCGGAGTTGACGGCGGACAATCGATCGGTTGTCGAAGGCTTGCAGTCTTCCGGGCGCTTCTGGCTCGCTTTCGTGATCGGCGGCCTGGCGATGGCGGCCACTGGCTACGTGCTCGCCCGTGGCTCTCGCTGGGCACGGCTCGTTGCCGGGGTGGTGATGGTGGCGATCGTGATCCTCTTCGGGGTGGCCGCCTCGACTTCTGCGCCGGCGACCCAGCACCTTCTCGCCTACGGCTTCGTGGCGGGGGGGATCGTGGTCGGCGTTGCGGTCCTCTTCAGCGAGAACTTGAACGACGGTGGCTGAGCGGCGTTACCGTCCCCCCGGTGCCTGAGCTCCCGGACATCACGGTCTACATCGAGGCATTGGAGACCCGAGTCCTCGGTGAGACGCTACGCGGTGTGAGAGTGGCATCCCCCTCGGTGCTGCGCACCTATGACCCTCCCTTCGACGCAGCGGTTGGCTCGCGAGTCGAGGCGATTCATCGCGTCGGGAAGCGGATCGTGTTCGAGTTCGCGGATGAGACATACATGGTTATCCATCTCATGGTGGCGGGGCGGCTTCGTTGGGAGACCACTGGCAAGCCGATCCCGAAGAAGGTTGGTTTGGCGGCTCTCGACTTCGACCCCGGATCTTTGATCCTCACCGAGCAGGGAACCAAGAAGCGGGCCGGGATCTGGGTCGTTGGAAGTTGGGAGGATGTCGCCAGACTGGATCGTGGGGGAGTGGAGCCACTCGACATCGACACCGCGGAGTTCGGGATGGCACTGAGAAGGGAGAATCGCACCCTGAAGAGGGCACTGACCGATCCCCGGATCTTCTCCGGCATCGGCAACGCATACTCGGATGAGATCCTCTGGAGGGCGATGCTCTCACCGGTCAAGAGGACAGGTCAACTGAGTGACGATGAGATCCGGAGGCTTCACGAGGCGGTCATGGTCTCACTGACCGAGTGGACCGCCCTGTTGAGGGCAGAAGTGGGGGAAGGATGGCCGTCGAAGGTGACCGCCTTCCGGGATGAGATGGCAGTCCACGGGAAGTACGGGGTCCCGTGCCCGCGCTGTGGGTCCAAGGTGCAACGCATCGTCTACGCCAGCAACGAGACGAACTATTGCGCCACATGTCAGACCAACGGCAAGCTCCTCGCCGATCGCTCGCTGTCGCGTCTACTCAAGGACGACTGGCCCAAGACACTGGAAGAAATGGAAGAGGCCTGATCGATATTGCTTATCGAACATATGTTCGATAAGCTCGATTGCCCGGCAATGGAGTCAGTTTGGGCATCGAAGGTGTTGCGCTCCGAGATGCAGCGTCGTTTCTAGATCTCGATGAGAGAGACGAGAGAGATGAGAGAGATGAGAGATATCTGCGTCTTCAGCCGGGCAGGGTCGTCGAGCTGGTCGGAGCACCTGGCTCCGGGCTCACACGACTGGGTCTGAGACTCCTCGCCGAGCCCTCGAAGCAAGCTCCTGTCGTTGCATTGGACACCAGGGGTTGGATATCGCCGGAGGCTGCATGGGAGACAGGTGTCCTATCCGACAACCTGATAATCGTGCGTTGTGGCAACAGGAGTGTTTGGCCGAAGGTCACGGCTGCCCTTCTCGAGGGGATCAGGGCCCTGTATGCCGAAGTTCCCGTCGGTGTCAGAGATCACGATCTGCGTCGTCTGGCGGCATTGGCCAGGGCTCGCCGTGTCTCGATCGTCATGCGTTCCATGGGTAGTGGCCTGCCTGTGGGTGTGGCTCATCTGAGGCTCCGTGCAATTGGGGTCACCTGGGAGGGCGCCGATCAAGGTCATGGCCGGTTGAAGAGACGTCGTCTCCATTTGGAGGCATCAGGAAAGGGAGCGGCAGGCACGACCCGTCGATTCGAGGTGGAGGATGAAGGTTCGGACGCTGTGCGTGTGGTTTCCGATGTGGTCTTTGGGGAGGCCAGACGCCCCTGAGGATGAGCCGGTGCTCATCGTCGACGACCGTGTCGTCGGCGCTACCGGCGAGGTCATGGAGTCAGGGGTGAGTCTGGGGATGGCTCGTCGAGAAGCAGAGGCTCTCGCCCCTTTCGCCACTGTCATGATCCGTGACTCCGGCGAAGAGGCGCGTCGCTTCGAGCCCGTGCTCGAGAGGATCGAGGATCTCATCCCCAGGGTCGAGGTCGTTTCCCCCGGTCTAGTGCTCATCCCCATCGGTGGGGCGGTTGGCTTCTACGGTGGTGAGACCGCCCTTGCCCGGCGTGTGGCAGATGTGCTCGAAGAGGCCACCGGCCAGATGCGGGGTGGAGGAGCCATGATCGGGATCGCCGATGGGCCATTTGCCGCCAGGTGGGCGGCGGCCACGGCGCGTGTCGGTGAGCCCAATGTGGTCTCGGACACCATCCGCTTCCTCTCGGGCCTCGACCTGGTGGCGCTTCGTGAGAGCATCGACGCAGATGAGCTGATCGACACTTTCCGATGGCTGGGGATCTCCACTCTCGGCGAGTTGTCTCGTCTTCCCAGGGAGGCACTCGCCACTCGTTTCGGGAGCCCGGGGCTTCTGGCACATCGTCTCGCAAGTGGTGATGACCGGGCGGTCGACCCAAGGCAAGTGCCTTTGGATCTTGCGGTAGATGCAGTCTTCGAAGAGCCACTCGTCGATCTGGACTCGGTCGCCTTTGCCTCTCGGGCTCTCTCGGAGCGTTTGCTCAAATCCTTGAGAAAGGAGGGAATCGCCCCGCATCGGGTGGTCATCGTCGCCATTTCGGGATCTGGCGAGAAGAGAGAGCGTGTATGGCGCTCCGCCGATCCTTTCACCGAGCGGCAACTCTCAGATCGCGTGTGGTGGCAATTGCGCGCTTGGGTCGAGTCTGGCGGTGTGCCGGGTGGAATTGCTCGTCTTCGCATCGAGCCGGCAGATCTGTCGGATCACGGGAGGCAGCTGGGTCTGCTCCAGGACGAGACACCAATGATCGAGGCTGGACGGGCGCTGGCGCGGGCACAAGCCCTCGTCGGCCCCGATGGTGTCCTCCAGGGTCGGGCTCAGGGGGGGCGAATGCCGCAAGAGCGCGTTGCATGGTCACGATGGGGCGAGCCTCCGGTGACGGCAGACAGGGACCCGTCTGCTCCATGGCCCGGTTCCACACCTTCCCCCTCCCCGGCACTGGTTCCCTCGAGCCCCGAGCCACTCGAGGTCGAGTGGGATGACGGTGTGCCCACCAGGATCAGGCTTGGGACGAGATGGGAGCCGGTTCTCACCTGGAGCGGGCCCTGGCGTCTCAGCGGTCGTTGGTGGGCAGGTGAGATGGACGTCGATCGTTATCAACTCGTGACCTCGGTGGGGGCATTGCTCTGCACGGTTTCTGAAGGCAGGGCATATCTCGCCGGGATATACGACTGACCGATCGGACGGGCTGCTCGGCGCCCTTCCGTCTTACCGCTGCGTCAAGGCTCCAGCAAGACTGGATATTGGCGGATGTCGATCGCCGAGCCGTCCTTGGCCGAGTCGTCCCAGACGACGAGGGAACCCATCTGCCGACGATCGACCGTGTAGGGGATCGTGAAGTCGAAACTTCCCCATCCCGTGCCGAGGTCGGTCATGGCCTGGCCTTCGGCGAGGACATGGTCCTCGGCATCGGTCAGTCTGTAGAGAAATGCAGCTTCGAAGACGGCGCCGAACCCAGTGACACGCAACGGGTTGGAGGCGCGACCCCCGTACACCGGGCGCTCTATGTCGAGCGCCGCTGCGAATTCCAGATAGTCGTCCCGCGTGACTGGCCGATCCACCAGTTGCCCATCACCGGTTTGAGCCTGGATCTTCAGGCCGTCCTGATGGAATTCGACCCGGTCAACGGTGTCGAAGCGTGTGAGGGTGAACACGACCTGGGCGAGCCGCTGAGCGGTGGCCGCTGATGCATCGCTTCCCTCGAACTCCGACGAGAGGTCGATGGTTGCAAGACCGTCCTCGATGTCGAGACCGAGCACGTCGACACCCTCGGGTATGAGTGTCGAGATCTCCGGGATGTCGGAGACGGTATCCGCCGATGGGCCGGCCAGAAGCTCCTCGATGGCAGCCCGGGCGACGGCGAGTGTGTGGGGCACCACTCTGGCCACCGGGACCAGGAAGGGCCCTGGGCGTTCCGGATGGCCGGCCTCATCGATGTAGAAATAGACCCCGAGCTCGATCGGCCCCGCCGGTTGTGTGGTCGTGGTCGTCGAGGCAGCGATCGTCGTCGTGGTGGTCGCAGTCGTGGTAGGGGTGGTGCTGGATGAGGGGGCGGGGGCGGTGGTGCTCGGCGTCGACATCGAAGTCGAGGTGGATCCAGGGATGGTGGTTTGACCGGGGCCCACCGCGGTGGTGCTGGTAGTCGATGCGACGCCACCACAAGCAGCGACGATCATGGCCAGGCAAGTGAGAGCCGTCATCGGCTTCCGCATCAGATACTCCTCGATAGGTTTCGGCACTGTCACCGATGAGACGTTGCGGTGAGCTCTCCCGGGTGACGTCTCGTCTGTCTTCCGGTGACCGGGGTCAGACTCCTACCTGGCCTCCGAGCGCGGCGACCCGACCGGCAATCTGATCGAAGACCTCGTCTCGAAGCGCTCCGGTGTCGCTGTGTGTGAGGCCTTCGGTCTCGATCGGCTTGTCGATCACGGCGGTAACGGTTCCGCCGTGCAGCCACGGCTGACCGGGTGGCCAGGCTCGAAACGAGCCGTGGATGGTCAGGGGGAGCACGGGCAGTTGCCCGGCGATGGCCATGGTGAAGGCGCCCTTCTTGAACCCCCTCAGAACGCCATCTCTGGGTCTGGTGCCCTCGGGGTAGATGATGAGGCTTCGACCTGCGGCGATCAGATCCTTGGCTTGCTGGTTGACGCGGGCGTGTATCGCCCCCCTTGCCTCGCGGTCGACTTCGACGATGCCAACGGCGCGCATTCCCTGGGCCAGGACCGGGATCCGGAACAGTTCCTTCTTGGCGAGAAAGCGGATCGGGAACGGGACGGCAAGGAGACAGGCCATTATGTCGAGGGCCGATTGATGGTTGGCCACCACGACATAGGATCGCTGCGGATCGAGGTTGGCCGAGCCCTCGACGATCAACTTCGTGCCGGATGTGAACAGCCAGATCCGGCTCCAGCTGCGGATTATCTCGTCGATCACCGGTGAGGTGTCGTCGAAGAGCGCGATGACGAGAATGACGGCCACGGCGACGATCGTGGCCGCGACCCCACACGTGACGCAGATGATCGTCCGCGGCACGTCGATGATCATTCGCATCGTTCGAGCCTAGTTCTGGCCCCTAGCCTTGCGGGTGATGGAAAAGACAACGCTCAGGTCCGAGATGAGGGCGATCGACGACCTGCCCCCGGATAGCGAATCGGCGGTCGTCGACGGCCTGTTCGCCTGGCTGTCCGGTCGCCTGCCCGGCACCATCTCCGGTTATCTGGCGATGCCCGGAGAGGTGGATCTCGAGCCCTTGCTATTGCGTCTCCCCGGCTGGCGATGGATCCTTCCGCGGGTCGAGGAAGATGGCTCGCTGACATTTCGTGATGTCGATGCCCCCAGGGAGAGACACCCTTTCGGAATGGAACAGCCGGCAGATTCAGGGCCGATCGTCCCGGTGGCCGAGATCGACGTCCTTCTGGTGCCGGGGCTTGCCTTCGACCTGCGCGGTGACCGTCTCGGGAACGGGGCCGGTCATTACGACCGAGTGCTATCGGGGCTTCGCTCCGGAGCCGAGACCATCGGCATCGCCCCTGCGGCTCGTGTCGTCGAAGAGGTTCCGATCGAGCCGCACGACCAACGGGTTCGGTGGTTGGCGACCGAGCAGGGTGTCATCCGCTGCCATCCCAGTATGTGATCCGATCGACTTTCAACACGACGGCAGGGCCAGAGGGTGGCCGTTCTCGATAGTGGTGGTACTTGCCGGCCAGGGCAACGCGGGCAGTCTCCCATTCCGTGCCTCGGGTCACGACGATCGCCGCCCCGTCGACCCGCACCCACCACAGCTGCGTCCAGTCGTCCTCGTAATGATCTGCCAACACCGAGGCACGAGGGTTGAGCCGGACATTGGCGAGTCGCTTCAGCTCGTTGCTCGCCTTGGGCTTGTGATCGACCATGTGCACGATCTGACCATCGACGACCGCAAACGTGATGGGGACGACGTGCGGCCACCCGGTCTTGGTGATGGTTGCGAACCTGGCCACGCGTTCGGCCTCGAGACGCTCGAGGGCCTCAGGTTCGTTCATGCAAGCCCGATAGCAGGGGCTCGAGAGTCCGCCATGCCGAGTCGGCCCAGCGGCGGTGCCCGGCCGGGCTGACATGGAACAGATCTGCCGACCAGAGCCCAGGATCCTGGTACCACAGGCTCGGGTTGTCCGAGCGCTGGTCGACGACATAGGCGCCATGGCGACCCGCGACTTCATGATGGATGCGGTCGAAGGCGGCCGATCGTCTGGTCATCATGTTCCGAAGCGGGGGATACAAACGGGGGATGGTCCCCATGTCGCCGACGCCCGAGGTGATGATCAACGCTCCGGTGCTCTCGAGGGCCGACAAGAGATGGTCCAGATTCTCTTCGAAGGCACGGTGGGTGACGCCTTTGATGGCGTCATTGGCTCCGACGGAGACCAGCACGAGGTGCGGTCCGTAGGCCAGGGCCGGTTCGAGCTGAGAGCGAATCAGATCGGATGCCTTGGATCCGCTGACGGCGTAGGAGCGAAGGTCGACGCGCCAAGTCTCGGCGAGTCGTTGACACAGCACGGAGACCCAGATGTCTTCTGGCCCGTTGACACCGGGGGCCGTCACCGAGGAGTCGCCGAGCACGACCACCCGCAATTCTGGGTGGATTGGATCGCCGAATCGGCCCGACGGGTCGAATTCCTGGAGCTCGGGAACGGGTCTCAGCACCGCATAAGCGACCTCGGCGCCTACGACGATCGCTCCGGCAGTGAATCCCTTCTTGAGAAGACCAGTAACCATCGATTCACCTGTGGTCGATTCAGCTGGTGGCTTCTTCGATCCTCGCTTTGAGCCCGTATCGGCCCTTGGCTCCGGTCAGGTCGATGATGGCGCCGGCGGCATCCGAGAAGGCGGACGGATCGTCGGGGAAGAACTCGAAGTGGTCACCCTCGATGTCGAAGGCGAACCGATAGATCGAGGTCCGTTGGATCTCCAGACGGTGGAGCGACCACGAGCCCATGTGTCTCTTCCCTGCCGTTATGCGCAGGCGTCCTTCATCGATCTCGATCGTGACCGAAGTCGGCTCGAGCCGATGTCCCTGTAAGCGCCCCTCGTAATAAGCCATCCCGCCACATAACTTAGTCGCTTTCATCCTCCCTGAACAGGGGAGATAGATCAATAGTCGCCTCGTGTCACACCCTTTGGGGATCGACGACCACGTCGCCTGCCATCCGTCGGATGGGGCCGAGTCGACGGGTGAGACCATCCAGCTCGTCGTCATCGAGGCCAATCGAGGAAAACACCGTATTCACTCTCTCCGTCGCCGACCTCAGGGTGTCCCTGCCCCGTTGGAGCAACACCGCCAGGACGACTCGATTGTCGATCTCGTCGGTCTCCCTCCTGATCATGGCGTCTCGCTCCAGTCTCTTGACCGCACTCGTCACACTGGCCGGGTGGACCTGTAAGCGTTGGCCGATCTTGCCCATGGGCAACCGGCCATTGCGGGTGAACCCGAGTAGTCGAAGGATCTCGAAACGGGCAAAGGTCAGGCCCTCGGGGGCCAGCGCCTCCTCGACCCTCGACACCAGGATCTGGTGAACCCTCACGATCGTGGTGACGGCCGCCATCCCAGCGGCCGCCTCCTGCCAGCCATGTGCCACCCATTGGCGTCTCGCCTCGGCAATGGGGTCGAGAAGGGCGAGGGCGCGTTCAGGTGTTCCTGGATCGTCCACTTTCATGCTGACCCCACACTCGGTGATCCGTTCGTCATGACCTCCGGCCTTCCAGATCCTTTGACATCAAAGTAATCTCACCATACACTAGTGAGGACGATGGATGGCTATCAACCGACGAACAAGATTCGCTTCGTCACTGCCACCTCGCTCTTCGACGGCCATGACG
The DNA here is from genome assembly GCA_049578105.1 of Acidimicrobiia bacterium. GTDB lineage: Bacteria > Actinomycetota > Acidimicrobiia > Spongiisociales > ZC4RG35 > JARDZU01. Next base: position 23,380 of record JBAULI010000017.1, read on the forward strand.
CCTCGATCAACATCTTCCGGCGAATTCTCCAAGCCTCGGGTGCGGAGGTCATCCACCTCGGGCACAACCGGACCGGGTTGGACATAGTGGAAACCGCCATCGAGGAAGACGCTCACGCCATTGCCGTCACGTCGTATCAGGGTGGTCATCTCGAGTTCTACAAGTACCTGCGCGACCTGTTGGTGGAGCGTGGAGCGCCGCATGTCCGGATCTTCGGCGGTGGAGGGGGCACGATCCTTCCCGAAGAGGGCGCTGAGCTCGCCGAATATGGGATCACACGGATCTACTCGCCTGACGACGGTCGGACGATGGGTATGCAGGGGATGGTCTATGACATGCTCGAGCGGTCAGACTTTCCCTCGGGTGAGCTGGACAGCGGTTTCGACCCTGCCCATCTGAGCACCACCCAGCATCAGATGATCGCCAAGCTCATCTCGGCGGCCGAGAACCACCAGGAGAAGTACCCGGACGTGTTCGCCGAGGTGGAGCAGCTCGCCGCATCGTCGTCTGCGCCCGTGGTGGGCATCACGGGGACCGGTGGATCGGGCAAGTCGAGTCTGGTCGACGAGATGATCCGCAGACTGCTCCTGGACGCCCCGGAGCTGAGTCTCGCGGTGATCTCGGTCGACCCCTCGAAGCGGAGGTCCGGGGGCGCCCTCCTCGGTGACCGGATCAGGATGAACGCCATCCCACATCGGCGTGCCTACATGCGCTCGCTGGCGACTCGTCAGTCCAACCTCGCCCTCTCTCCCCACATCCCCCATGTGATCGACGTGGTCAAGGCGGCAGGCTTCGACTTGGTGTTGCTGGAAACTTCAGGGATCGGTCAGTCCGACACCGAGATCGTCGACTTCTCCGACGTCGCGGTCTATGTGATGACACCCGAATACGGCGCGGCGACCCAATTGGAGAAGATCGACATGCTCGACTTCGCCGATCTGATCGCGATCAACAAGGCCGACAAGGCAGGTGCCCAGGATGCTCTCCGGGACGTCCGCAAGCAGTACAAGCGAAACCGGCTCGAATTCAGTGCCGAGGACGCCGATTTGCCGATCCACCTGACGGTGGCCTCGGACTTCAACGACCCCGGCACCAACAGGTTCTACGCCGCTCTGGTCGATGTCCTCGGCGGAGCAGGGCTTCACATGCCACCGATACCGGCTCGTCCGGTCGGAGACGCGAGCAAGCAGCACGTCGTGCCTCCAGAACGCAGTCGCTACCTCGCCGAGATCGTGGAGCGGATACGCGAATACGACAAATGGGCCGGTGCCCAATCGGAGTTGGCCGAGAGGCTCTATCGGTTGGCCGGGGCATCCGAGGAGGGTGCAGATGTCGACGATCGGCTCGAGCGGGTCTCGAGTGAATTGGACCCCGCCAACCTGCAGGCACTGGATGATTGGGACGAGCTCGTCGAGCGATATGGGGGGGACGAGCTCACATATCGGGTGCGTGACCGGGAATTCACGGTGTCGTTGCGCGAGGAGACACTGAGCCACACCTCTATCCCCAAGGTCTCGCTGCCACGTTTCCGGTCGTGGGGCGACCGCCTCAGATGGCTGCTACAGGAGAACGTGCCCGGTGAGTATCCGTTCACCGCCGGAGTGTTCCCGTTCAAGAGTGGCGAGGAGGAGCCGGCCCGCATGTTCGCCGGGGAAGGCCCGCCCGAGCAGACCAATCGGCGGTTCCACTACTTGGCCGCAGGGATGACCTCCAAGCGCCTATCGACGGCATTCGACTCCGTGACCCTCTATGGGGACGAGCCCGATGAGCGACCCGACATCTACGGCAAGGTCGGCAACTCCGGTGTGTCGGTTGCCACCCTCGACGACGCCAAGAAGTTGTACTCGGGATTCGATCTCGTCGATCCGAGCACATCGGTCTCGATGACGATCAACGGCCCGGCCCCCATGATCCTCGCCTTCTTCCTGAACACCGCCATTGATCAGGCCTGCGAGAAACACATCATCGAGAACGGTCTCCAGGCTGAGGTGGAGTCGACGATCGCAGAGATATACGGGGATCGGCCACGGCCCCGGTATCACGGCGAATTGCCCCCTGGCAACGATGGGCTTGGGCTGATGCTGCTCGGTGTGACAGGCGATCAGGTGCTCCCGCCCGAGGTGTACGAGCGCATCAAGTCAGACACGATCTCACGGGTGCGGGGCACGGTTCAGGCCGACATCTTGAAGGAGGATCAGGCACAAAACACCTGCATCTTCTCCACCGAGTTCGCCCTTCGGATGATGGGTGACATCCAGCAATACTTCGTCGACAACGATGTCAGGAATTTCTATTCGGTCTCGATCAGCGGCTATCACATGGCCGAGGCCGGGGCCAACCCGATAACCCAACTCGCCTTCACGCTGGCCAACGGGTTCACCTATGTCGAGAACTATCTGGCCAGAGGCATGGAGGTCGATGACTTCGCTCCCAACCTGTCCTTCTTCTTCTCGAACGGGATCGACGCCGAATATGCCGTCATCGGTCGGGTAGCGAGGAGGATATGGGCCAAGGCGATCAAACACCGATACGGTGGGAACGAGAGGTCGCAGAAGCTGAAATATCACATCCAGACGTCGGGCAGGTCGCTTCACGCCCAGGAGATCGGCTTCAACGACATCAGGACCACGCTTCAGGCCCTGTATGCGATCTACGACAACTGCAACAGCCTGCACACCAATGCCTATGACGAAGCGATAACGACGCCGACCGAGGAATCGGTGCGTCGCGCCCTGGCGATCCAGCTCATCATCAATCGCGAACTGGGGCTGGCCAAGAACGAGAACCCGTTGCAGGGAAGTTTCATAATCGAAGAGTTGACCGACTTGGTGGAAGAAGCTGTCCTGCTCGAGTTCGAGCGTCTCAACGGTCGCGGGGGAGTGCTGGGGTCGATGGAGCGTCAATACCAGCGGACCAAGATCCAAGAGGAGTCGCTGTACTACGAGCAACGGAAGGAGTCCGGCGCCTATCCCGTCATCGGGGTCAACACCTTCATCTCCAAGGAGGGCTCACCTTTCGTCACTCCTGAGAAGCTGGTTCGCTCCAGTGGTGAAGACAAGGAGCGTCAGATCGCCAATCTGAGGGCATTCGTCGACCGTAATCGAGAGGTTTCGGCCTCGAGCCTGGCCGAGCTCCAACGTGTCGCCGTCGCCAATCAAAACACCTTCCACCAGCTGATGGAGACCACCAAAGTCGCCTCACTCGGTCAACTCTCCAATGCCCTATATCAAGTCGGCGGGCAATATCGCCGCAACATGTGATGGGCCTTCATCGATGAGATGAATCTCCGTCTTGTCTTTCGACTTACGATACGATACGGTATCGTTTCGTAATTCTCGGGTAGAGAGAGAACGGAGTCAGAGAAGTGGATGCCGAGACGATTCATCGCAGACGCTGGGTGACCTTGGGTGTGCTTTCACTCAGCCTGGTCATCATCGGTCTGGACAACACGATCCTCAACGTCGCCCTACCGACGCTGGTGCGCGAACTGAATGCAACGGGCAGCCAGTTGCAGTGGATGGTGGATGCCTATGTCCTGGTGTTCGCCGGTTTGCTGCTCACCATGGGAGCGCTCGGCGATCGGTTCGGGCGAAAACTCGCATTGAATGTGGGTCTGGTCATCTTCGGGGCGGCTTCGATAGGTGCCGCTTTCGCCGACTCGGCCAACATGCTCATCGCGGCGAGGGCGATGATGGGTGTCGGGGGCGCCTTGATCATGCCGTCGACTCTCTCGATCATCACCAACATCTTCGAAGGCGCCGAGAGAGGACGCGCCATCGCAGCCTGGGCCGCCGTTGCCGGTCTGGGGATCATCGTCGGGCCTGTGATCGGTGGTTGGCTGCTGGAGAACTTCTGGTGGGGATCGATCTTCCTGATCAATGTCTTCATCGCAATCGTGGCCATCGTGGCGGGGATCGGCTTGGTCCCCGAGTCGAAGGACCCGGACGCGACACCCCTCGACCCGGTGGGCGCCGTGCTCTCGGTCGCAGGGCTGGTGACGCTGGTCTATGCGATCATCGAGGCGCCCTCGAAGGGGTGGACGGATGGGCTGGTCCTTGGCGGTTTCGGTCTGGCCGTGGTGCTGATCAGCGTCTTCTTGTGGTGGGAGACACGTGTGGCCCATCCGATGTTGCGTCTCGAATTCTTCGAGAACCCCAGGTTCAGTGCTGCCAGTGTGGCGATAACCCTGGTCTTCTTTGCGATGTTCGGGACCGTGTTCCTCCTCACTCAGTACCTCCAGTTCGTGCTCGGGTTCACTCCGCTCGAAGCCGGGTTCCGAGTGATGCCGGTGGCGACGATGATCGTGGCCGCCCCTCTGTCAGCGCGATTCACCGAGAGGTTCGGCACCAAGCGGGTGGTGACCACAGGCCTCGTGATCGTGGCCGGCGCAATGACGATCCTGGCGTTGATCAACGTCGACTCGGGCTATGGCCATGTCGCCTTGGCGATCTCTCTGCTCGGTGCGGGGATGGGAACGGCGATGGCACCGGCGACGGACTCGATAATGGGATCACTGCCGCTGGCGAAGGCCGGGGTCGGCTCTGCCATGAACGACACCACCCGTCAGATAGGTGGCGCATTGGGTGTTGCCATCCTCGGCAGCGTGCTCGCCTCGTCCTATTCGTCGTCGATGGCACCCGTCGTGGCCTCGCTGCCACCGCAGGCGGCAGCTCAGGCATCGGACTCCATCGGCGGCGCCGTCGGGGTGGCCGCACAGTTGGGTGACGCCGGCACCGCCCTCTTACGGGCGGCGATGAGCTCGTTCATCGATGGGATGCAGACGGCTGTCTGGGTTGCTGCTGCGGTTGCACTGCTCGGGGCGATCCTGACCTGGCTCTTCTTGCCGGCGCGGCCCAGGGAGACAACGGCCGCCGACACGACCATGGGCGCCGGCGAGGCCCCGGCGCTGGGTTGATGTCTTCACGACGATCACCCGGTCGTCCCAGGGACAGTGCCCTGGATGCCCTCGTGATGGGCTCCGTTCTCGACGTGATCGAGGACGAGGGTCTGCGTGGCTGCAGTATCGACGAGGTGGCGGCCCGAGCCGGAGTGAGCAAGGCGAGCATCTACCGACGATGGGACTCCAAGGAAGATCTCGTAATCGACGCCGTGGCTTGTCTGGCCGACTCGGTGGTCATCCCGTTCAAACGGGAGATCAGAGCGGATCTCATCTCGATCGTGAGCCAGATGGGCTCGTTCATAAATGAGATGCCTGCCGGCTCGGTGTTCCCCTGGCTGGTAGGCGAGGTGGCCGCCGGCACCAAGATCGGCCGCCGTTATGCCGAGGCGGTGATTGCTCCCAGACGGCGAATGGTGGTCGAACTCATAGAGGGCGCCATCGCTCGAGGCGAGCTTCGTTCCGAGCTCGACGTCGAATTGGCGGTCGACATGCTCATCGGGCCGATCCTGGTCAGGAAGTTGACAGGCCATTCGCCCCGTGGTGAGGGGGATTGGGCCGAGAGTCTGGTTGGAGGGCTCTTGGACGGGTGGCGTCCGTAGGCGCCCTCTCGTCTTCTCAGGTATCTTGTCGACTGTCCGGTGCGAGAGACCAAGACGTTGTGACGGAGGCGCCAAGCATGAGACCATCGATACACACACGGGCCCGTTCGGTGTCGACCGCTGCAGTGGCTCTCGCATTGATCTGCGCCTCGTGCGGCTCCGGTGGGGAATCGGGGGATACCACACTCACGACAGTGGGGCAGACCGAGACACAGACTTCTAGCGACTCCACGGAGCCAACCACCACGACCGTTGGCGATGTGTCGGCTTCCGAGATCCCGGACCCCTGTGCGCTGCTCACCCCCGCCGATCTCGAGGCGGCGACCGGGCTCACCTTTGGGGAAGGCGTGTTCAACGAGTCCCTCTCGAGCGACAGCCAGTCGATCTGCGACTGGACGTCGTCGGGCTCCGAGTTCGCCACGGCGCAGGTCTATCTGGCTCCGGATGCCGGTGGCGTCTTCGACACGGCAAAGAACGGTGCGGCAAGTGCGTTCACGCTCGTCGACATCGACGTTCCCGGGGCGTCGGCGGCATATGCGACCGAGGAAGGAAGCATCTCAGGGATGCAAGTGCCCGGGTTCTACCTCCAGGTGTCTTACATCCCGTCCGGGCCTGGCAATGTCCTCGATGCAACCACCGAGCTGGCCACCGAGGCCGTGGCAGCCCTGGGGGGCTGACGAACTAGGGGAGCCTCCTCAGCGCCGCCCGAGCGTGGGCCTCCAGACCTTCCATCCGGGCCAGCGTCACGGTGTCCTCCACCATCGTGGCCGGGTCGTCGAGACGCGACCAGGTGGGTGACCGCAGAAAGGTCATGACCGACAACCCGGATTGGTACCTCGCTCCACCGCCGGTCGGCAGGACATGGTTGGGGCCGACCCCGTAGTCGGCGAACGCTTCCGCACTCCCGGCGCCGATGAACAACGACCCATAGGAGCGCAGCCGCATCGCCGTCTCCTCTGCAGGGCCAACGTGCAAGGCGAGGTGCTCGGGGGCCAACCGCTCGGCGATTCCAGTCGCTTCGGCCAGGTCGGAGACCACGGTGGCAAACCCGTTGCCCAGGGCAGTGGTGGCCGTGGCCGAGGTGGGCAGGTCGCTCAGTTGGTCCCGGATCCGGATGTCCACGGCATCGGCGAGGGCGGCGCTGGTCGTGACCAGGATCGGAATCGCATCGACGTCGTGTTCGGCCTGGGCCAGCAGGTCGGCAGCCACCAGGTCGGGGTCGGCGCCATCGTCGGCGATGACCAGGATCTCGCTGGGCCCGGCGAGGCCGTCGATCCCGACTTCGCCGAAGAGGTGCTTCTTGGCAGCCGTCACCCACTTGTTGCCGGGGCCTACGATCATGTCGCAAGGAGGCGTAACCACTCCAAAGGCGAGCGCGGCGATGGCCTGGGCGCCACCCACGGCCAGAAGCCCGTCGGCACCTGCAACCGAAGCAGCGGCCAGAGTGGCCGGTGTGGGGCGTGGCGAGGCGACCCAGATCGAGTCGACGCCGGCCACGGCCGCCGGGACGACCGTCATCAAGACGGAAGAAGGGAGGGGATGCCGCCCACCGGGGGCATAGGCACCAACTCGACTCACCGGGATCCACCGGTGCCCGGCCCGCCCCCCTTCAACGGGCACATCGAGCTCTGAGAGGCCACCGAGTTGGGCTCGGGCAAATCGCGCGATGCGGTCCCGGGTCCGATGGAGCGTGGCGAGATGAGCGGAGTCGAGACCCTCCGTCGCGGCCGCCAGGGATTCGCGGTCATACGTCAGCTCGTCACCCGGCCCGATATCACCCAAAGACTCTCCGTGACGTCGTAGGGCGGTCTCACCACCGGAGCGAACGCTCTCGACGATGTCGACCGCGGTCTTCATGGCCTCGGCATCGACGGCTGGCCTCGTGTGTCGCTGCACCTCACCAGCTTCGATTCGCTCGAGGAGGGTCATGATTCCTTGGGCTTCCTGTCCATCGGTCGGCGTGTCACCCGCAGCTCTCTCCGATCGAGCACTTCTTCGACCGCCTCGAGCGACGAGCCCGCCTCCGTCAGCTTCACCAGTAGGAAGTAGAGGAGATCGGCCGCCTCCTCTTCCACATCGGCGGGCTCCGTTGCCGCAGCCAGCTCTCCGGCCTCCTCGATCAGCTTGGCTGCCAGGAGGTCCGGGTCGCGAAGCAGTTTGGCTGTGTTCGATGCCGGTGATGGGCTCGAACCGATCCCGGACAGCCGTCGTTGGAGACGGGTCACACCACGATCCTCTCCCCAGCAGGTCCGTGTGCCCGTGTGACAGAAGCCATCGTGCTGATGGACCATGAACCGGAGTGTGTCGCGATCGCAGTCGACGTCGACTGCCAGCAACTCCTGCACTGCGCCTGAAGTCTCGCCTTTGACCCAGATTCCTCGGGATCTGCTGTGATACACCCCCCTCCGGGTGTCGATGGCATCGTTGAGGCTCGCCGCATCGGAGAAGGCCATCCCCAAGGCCACCCCACTCTCGTCGATTACGACAGTGGGCCACAGCCCGTCGACGCGGTCGGAGCGCAAGATGGCTGACATCGCGTCGCCAAGAGTCAGCTCCCCTGTGTACAGGGCCATGCCGACCTGGGCATCGGCACCGATGCGATCCAGGATCTCCAGCTCTTCGGGCGTGCTGACGCCCCCGGCGATCGTCACCGGTGTTCGCCCGGCTGCGGCGACGACTTCCGTCGCCCGGATGAGATCTGTCCCGGCCATGTGCCCTTCGTGCTCCACGAATGTGACGAGGAAGCCGCCGCACAGGTCTTTCAACTCCTCGACACGCTCCAACAGACCAGACTCGGTCGTGCGCCGCCAGCCATGGCTGAGAACCCTCCCCCCTCGGGAATCGAGAGCCACGATGACCCTCTCCTTGGGCAGTTGCCTCAACAGCTCCGGGGTGGCGGCCGTCCCGATGATGATCTTCGAAGCCCCGCGGTCGAGCCATCTCAGGCATGCCTCGATATCGCGGATACCACCACCGACTCTGATCCTCGCCCGATGGCACAACTCGGATATCAGCGCCTCATTGTCGCCCTCGCCCCGAGCGGCATCGATGTCGATCACCGCCACCTCGCCCACGACCGAGAAATTGTCGAGGAGAGGGCGTGGGTCGCCGGCATCCAGCACCTCGGTCTCACCCTCTATCAATTGGAGAGCCCGGCCGGCGGATATGTCGATCGAAGGGACTATCACGGTCGAACCTCGAAGCCGGCATCAGCAAGCGCGGCTTTCAGGTCAGCCACCGTCGTGTCGCCGTCATGGAGGATCGAGGCGACCAACACCGCCGAGGCACCGGCACGAACGGCCTCGATCAGATGCTCGGCGTTGTCTGCTCCCCCCGACGCGATCACCGCCACCGGCACCGAATCGCTCACACGAGTCAGGAGGTCGGTGTCGTAGCCGGTTCTGGTCCCATCGCGGTCCCAGCTCGTGAGGAGGATCTCCCCGGCGCCGAAGTCGGCAGCGGTCCGGCACCACTCGACCACGTCGATGCCGGTCCGGGTCGCCCCGCTCTCTATCACGACCTCCCAGCTGGTTTCGTTGGAGGCCGCATCCACGGCCAGGACGGTGCACTGGGCCCCGAAGCGAGTGGCGATTTGCTCGATGAGGTTCGGGTCACGGACGGCGGCGGTGTTGACACCGACCTTGTCGGCTCCGGCTTCGAGAAGCCGGCCGGCATCGTCCGTCGAGCGCACGCCTCCGCCGACGGTGAGGGGGATGGAGAGCTCGGCGCGCACCCTCTCCACGGTCTCGATTGCGTGTGAGCGGCCCTCCGGGGTGGCCGAGACGTCGAGAAGCACGATCTCGTCGCCACCCTGGCCCTGGTAGAGGGCGGCGGCTTCCACGGGATCACCGGCGTCGCGCAGGTCCTGGAAGCGAACACCCTTCACCACCCTTCCGTCCTTGATGTCGAGACAGGGGATCACCCGGGTTGCCAGGGTCACGATGCCCTCAGCCAGCGATCGATGATCGACACCCCCCAGTCGCCTGAGAGCTCGGGGTGGAATTGCAGGGCGAGCACCGATTGGCGCTCGATCGCGGCGATGAATCGCCCGCCATGGTCCGCCGTCGACGAGACCCATCCCCTCGGGGCATCCACGAGTCGGTAGGAGTTGGCGAAGTAGGCCCAGCCCGGCTCCAGGTAGCGCGAGCTGGGGTTGGCCTCGACCGTGTTCCACCCGAGCTGGGGAACCCTCACGTTGTCGCCGAATCGAGTGACGCTCTCATCGAGGAGACCGAGACCCAAGACACCGGGGCTCTCCGTGCTGTCCCGGCACAGCAGCTGCATCCCGACACACACGGCGAGGGTAGGGGAGCCGGCCCGGGCCCGATCGAGGATGGGCTGGCTCAGTTGGAGTCTGTCGACCGCCGTCATCGCCGCACCGAAGGAGCCGACACCAGGCACGACCAAGTGATCGGCGTCGGACACATCGCAAGGCGATCGCGCGAGACGGGTGGTTGACCCCAGACGGCGAAATGCGGAGCGGACACTGGCAATGTTGGCCGTGCCGGTGGGCACGATGACCACCTCTGTCATCCCAGGCTTCCCTTGGTGCTCGGCACTCCGGAGCCGTTTGGCCTCACCGCCATGCGTAGGGCGAGGGCCAGGGCCTTGAAGCTCGCCTCGGCCCTGTGGTGGTCGTTGTCACCACGCAGCACGTCGACATGGAGCGCCAGCTTCCCCTCCATGGCCAGCGATCGAAGGAAGTGGGTCAGGTTCTCGGTCGCCACCTCGCCGACCGAGGGGCGAGCGAAGGGGATAGAGATCTGCGGCCAGGGTCGGCCGGAGAGGTCGACTACCGCACGTGCCAGTGATTCGTCCAGTGGTGCATATGCGTAACCAAATCGCTCGATGCCCGATCGATCGCCGAGGGCCCGGTCGAGGGCCCTGCCCAGGGCGATGGCGCAATCCTCGACCGTGTGGTGGTCATCGACCCGGACATCCCCCGTGGCGTCCAGCTCGAGATCGAAACCGGCGTGTTTGGCCAGGGTGCCCACCATGTGATCGAGGAAGCCCAGCCCCGTCTCGACTCGGTGAGCCCCACTGCCGTCGAGGTCGAGATGGCACCGGACATCTACTTCACTCGTCTCTCGTCTGACATCTGCGGATCGGGTCATGGGAGCAACTCCTCCAGTTCATTGACATGGTCGAGGACGCGGGCTGCGTCTTTCAGTGTCTTGCGGGTCTCGAGCGGATCGTCACCAGGGGCGATCACCCCGATCGGAACCACCCCGGCCCGACGGGCGGCGACGATGTCGTCGATGGTGTCGCCGATCATCCACGCCCGGGAGACTCCGAGCAGACTGAGCGCCTTGGAGAGGGGGGCGGGCTCCGGCTTCAGAGGTCCGTCCTCGCGGGTCACCAGGGCATCCAAGGTCTCGAGTAGGCCAAAGCGATCGAGGAACTCTTCGGCGTCCGAGCGAGGGCGACCGGTCACCACGGCCAGGGGCAGGGCGCTCCGCCAGCGTCGCCATCGGGCCGGCTCGACGAGGAGGGACTCTTCTGCCTTCAAACCGGGACGGCCGTTCTCCCCCTGATATCGCCTCTCATATGAAGCCGTGACCTCATCCAGGCTGACGTCGATTCCCTGATCTGTGATCAGCCGATGTGTGAGGGCCCAGTCGTCGTTGGCGTGGCCGGCCGCCTTCATCACCGCGACATGCTCTGTCGTCGCTTCGACGCCGAAATCCAATGCGGTTTCGACGATCGCCCGCGTCTGTGATTTGCTGACGTCCGCCAACACGCCATCGAGGTCGAAAAGCAGAGCTTGGGGCGCCATGGCGACCTCCAGCGTGCTGAGCAGACGATCGAATCTCGCCCGATGCCCGGGCAAGGTGATGCGGATCGATTGCTCCAGACCTTCACGCCCGGGAAAGGTGCGCAGGGCCACACCGAGCGACGCGGCCGCATCGGCCACCCATGGTGTCGAAGGTGTCCTTGCCAGGATGAAGTTCGCTTGTGATCCCAGGACTTCTGCACCCAGAGTGGTGAGACGCGAGGTGAGGTCGCTCCTCTCCTGCCGCACCTCGTCCACGATGCGGGTCAGCTCGACTCTCGGCCGTCGAAGACGAGCCGAAGCGATGCCGGCCGACAGAGCTGACACGGAATACGGGCTCCCGTAGGCGGCGACGGTCGAGACGAGCGGGACCGCGCCGAGGAGATACCCGACCCGGAGTCCCGCCAGCCCGTAGGCCTTGGACAGGGTCCTCACCACCACCACGTTCTCCAGCCCGAGCGCCGTGGGCGTCAGATCGAGGTCGGCGAACTCGGCGTAGGCGGCGTCCAGGACGAGGAGGGGAACCCGGGCGGCGAGCTGAACCAGGTCGTCCGCCGTGGCCACCTGGCCCGTGGGATTGTTCGGTGAGACCACGAAGACGGCGTCGGTGTCGTCGGTCACCAGACCCAACAACGCTTCCAGAGGGAAAGCACCATCCCACCATTGAGCCTGCGACAGCCTTGCCCCACGCTGTTCGGCATATCTGGAGATCATCTCGAACGTGGGGTAGGTGCTGAGAACCTCGCCACCTTCTCGAATGAAGGCCAGAAAGCACCTGAGCAGGGCGTCGTCACCGCCTGCAGTCACCAGGACCCGGCCGGGCTCGAGCCCGTGGAGGGCCGCTATCTGCTCGCGAAGTGTGCCGGTGTCCGGGTACCTCTGGACGAGACGGGCGGGGTCGTCGAGCGAGGCGATCAGGTCTTCTGCCGGGGAGGTCCCCTCGTTTCGGGACAGGTCGAGGTCGATCTGAGCGTCGAAGGCCGGTGTTTCGTAGGCAGATACGTCCCTCATGGCACTATCTGGTCGAGTCGGGTGACGGCTATGTCGCTGGCTCCGAGCTGTTTCAGGAGAGGGATGAGTCGGGGCAGCTCGTCCCGAGGCACTGCGGCCTTCACCGCCATCCCCATGCCGCCGTGGAGTGGGGCGACGGTGGGCTCCCGCATCGCGGGGACGTTGGCGATGATCGCATCGAGATCCTCGAGCGGGACGTTGCACTCCAGCATGACCCTTTGTCGCGCCTCGAGGACGGAGCGAAGGCCGAGGACGAGGTCGTCGATGGGCTCCTTCTTGGCGGGGTCCGTCATGGCGAGCTGTGAGGCGTAGAGCCGGGTGGAGGACGTGAGCAAGACGTCGACGACGACGAGGCCATTGGCGGCAAGCGTCTCGCCCGTGGCCGTGTTGTCGATGATCACGTCGGCATCTTCGGGTGGGAAGACCTCTGTCGCCCCGTAAGAGTGAACGAAGTGGGCCGAGACGGCGCGGTCGGCGATCCACTGCCTGGTGAGACGCTCGTACTCGCTGGCCACCACCAGGCGCCGGTCGGGGAGCGCCTCTCCCTCCAGGAGGCCTTCGGGCACGGCAGCCACGATTCGCACCGGGTCCAGACCCGTGTCGAGCAACTCGACGAGGTCGGCCTGCTTCTCTGCAACCCAGTCCGCACCGGCAAAACCGATGTCGCGAGTCCCGGATGCGAGCATCTCCACGATGTTCTGCGGCTTGAGGAGCTTGACCTCGAAACCGGATTCCGAGAGCACCGGGCGATACCCCCTCTGACCGACGCGGAGGTCCATCCCGGCATCCCTGAACAGGGCAAAGACGCCCGACTCCATGCGTCCTTTGGGAAGGGCCATGTGGATTGTTGGCGTATCGATCATGTTGCTCCTCTCCGCCGATGCGGTCGGAGCCCTGGGAAACAGAAGCGCCGACCTCGTTGGTCGGCGTTCAGAATGGTTTGAGTGTTCGCTTCAGCCCATCGTCAGCCGACCCGTGACGGGTGGTGATGATGGTGGAGGTGGGCGAACGTCGGGTTCATGTGCCCTGAAGCATAGGGCGTGAGGCCCTGTCCGCAACTCCCGATCCCGACGGGGGCCGGGTTACCCTTCGCCGCGATGACGAGAAACATCCCGGAAAAGCCGAAGCTCGAGGGTCTCGAGGCCAAGTGGATGGATCGTTGGGAGTCGGAGGGCACCTATCGATTCGACCGCTCCATGGAGCGATCGCAGATCTTCTCGATCGACACGCCCCCGCCCACGGTGTCCGGATCGCTACACATGGGATCTGTGTTCGGCTACGTGCAGACCGATGCAGTGGCCAGATATCGACGTATGACCGGGATGGAGTTGTTCTATCCGATGGGTTGGGATGACAACGGTCTCCCGACCGAGCGCAGGGTGCAGAACTTCTACGGTGTCAGATGCGATCCGTCTCTTCCATACGACCCTGGTTTCGAGCCGCCGGACGCCCCTGCCGAACCTCCGACGCCGATCAGCCGGCGCAACTTCGTCGAACTCTGTCACGGGCTGACCGCAGAGGACGAGCAGGTCTTCGAGAAGACGTGGAGGAGCATCGGGCTCTCCGTGGATTGGACCCAGAGCTACGCGACCATCGACGAGCACAGTCAGCGGATCAGTCAGAAGGCCTTCCTGGCCAATCTGCAACGGGGAGAGGCGTACTCACAGGAGGCGCCGGTCCTATGGGACGTCGACTTCAAGTCGGCCATCGCCCAGGCCGAGTTGGAGGATCGCGATCGGCCGGGCGCCTATCACCGGGTCGCATTTCATGGTGATGACGGAGCCCGAGTGTTTGTCGAGACCACCCGCCCGGAGCTGATCGCCGCCTGTGTGGCATTGGTGGCTAACCCGGACGACGAGCGGTATCAGGATCTCTTTGGGAGCACGGTCAGATCGCCTCTGTTCGATGTCGAGTTGCCGGTCGTGGGTCATGAGCTCGCCGATCCCGACAAAGGCAGTGGCATCGCCATGGTCTGCACTTGGGGGGATACGACCGATGTCACATGGTGGCGGGAGCTGGATCTTCCGACACGACCTGTGCTGCAGCACAACGGCCGTTTCCGTGATGACACGCCGGAATGGCTCGGATCGGGCGCTCCGCAGGCCGCCTACGACGCCATAGCTGGTCTCCACCCGAATCAGGCTCAACGAAAGATGGTCGAGATGCTGGGTGAGTCCGGGGATCTCGAGGGGGAGCCGCGGCCGATCACACATCCGGTCAAGTTCTACGAGAAGGGAGACCGGCCGCTGGAGATCGTGTCGAGTCGTCAGTGGTACATCCGCAACGGGGGGCGTGACCCCCAGTTGAGGGATGAGCTGTTGCGACTGGGCAAGGAGCTGGATTGGATCCCGGATTTCATGGCCGTTCGCTTCGAGCATTGGGTCAACGGTCTGAATGGCGATTGGTTGATATCCAGGCAGCGCTTCTTCGGTGTCCCTCTTCCGATCTGGTATCGGATCGATAGAGACGGCGAGATCGACTATGACCATCCGATCTTGCCCACCCTCGATGACTTGCCGGTAGATCCGACCTCGGACACCGCCCCCGGCTACGAAGAGGCCCAGCGGGGAGAGCCGGGTGGTTTCGTCGGTGATCCAGACGTCATGGACACGTGGGCGACGTCGTCACTCACACCGCAGATCGCCGGTCACTGGGATGACGACCCTGATCTCTTTTCCCGCGTGTTTCCCATGGACATGCGTCCCCAAGGCCCCGAGATCATCAGGACTTGGTTGTTTTCCACACTGCTTCGATCGCACTATGAGCATGGTGTGCTGCCATGGGAGCACGCGACGATCAACGGGTGGATCCTCGACCCCGATCGCAAGAAGATGTCGAAGTCCAGGGGCAACGTGCTCACTCCCATCCCGCTGATCGAGGAGTATGGGGCCGAGGCGATCCGCTACTGGGCGTGCAATGGTCGCCCCGGGGTGGACACCGCGTTCGACCTGGGAGTTCTCAAGATCGGGCGTCGTCTTGCGACGAAGATCTTGAACGCATCCCGTTTTGCCTTGGGGTTCGGGGGCGACGAAGGCCCGGGAGCGATAAGCAACGAGGTGGATCGTTCGATGCTGGCCGCACTGGCCTTGGTGGTTCGCGAGGCCACCGCCGCATTCGAGGACTTCGACTACGCCCGCGCCCTCGAAGTCGCCGAGCGCTCGTTTTGGACCTGGACGGACGACTATGTCGAATTGGTGAAGTCGAGGGCCTACGAGGGGGGTGAGTCGGGCGCCTCCGCCCATGCGGCGCTACAGCTGTCGCTGTCGGTGTATCTCCGTCTCTTTGCACCATTCCTGCCCTTTGTCACCGAAGAGGTGTGGTCATGGTGGAGGGAGGGGTCGGTGCATCGATCGTCGTGGCCGCAGACGAGTGAGCTCGAAGAGCATGGTGGCGATCCGAGGACCCTGGCTCTCCTGGGTGAGGTGCTCACTGCAGTCCGTCGAGCGAAGTCGGACGCCAGGCTGTCGATGCGAGCCGAGTTGGAGAGCTTGACCGTGGCGGGTAGTGACACAGATCTCGGTTTGCTTCGACAGGGAGAGGACGATCTGCGTGCGGCGGCTCGCGTGGGTCGGGTGACGTATGTCGAGGGGGAGTTCGATGTGACTGCCGTGGTGGTCGACACCCCCGAATAGTTGCCCGATGGGCGCATCTAAGCTAGAGTTGCTGCAGCAATGCAACAAGATACGATGTTGCGGGCTGCGGTCATCGGAGATGTCATAGGGTCCCGGCAAGCTGAGGACCGTGAGCAGCTGCAGCAATCGCTTCGAATCTGCCTGGCGGGCGTGAACGAGATGGTCGAAGCGGTCCAGCCCCTGTCGGTGACCCTGGGCGACGAGTTCCAGGGAGCTTATCCGACGATGGGAAGGGCTCTCCGCGCCACGCTGCTCCTGCAGGCGACCCTGAAGGGGACGGCGGACCTGAAGATCGGGATCGGTTGGGGGGAGCTCTACTTTGGCGACGAGCGGACACCACTCGACCAGGACGGCCCATGCTGGTGGCGAGCGAGAGACGCCCTCGATTCACTGGGGGAACGAGCCGGGAGACATGGGGTCCCGCAGAGCCGAAGGACGGCATGTCTCACGGGGACCACAGCTGACGACCTCATCGGAGGGTATCTCACGGTGAGGGATCACATCGTCTCCGAATTGGATGCCTTGGACGGCCAAATCCTGAAGGGACTCGCATCCGGGAAGAGACAGATCGAACTGGCCGCCGAACTCGGCCTGAACAAGAGCTCGATAAGCAGAAGGGTGCAGGGTCATGGGATTCAGTCTCTCCTTCTCTCCGTTCCCGACCGGCTGCCCCTGGAGGGCCCGGCATGAGCCATCAATTGAGCCGGTGGCTCGTGTGGGTCGTTGGAGCCGTCCTCCTGACATGGCCATCCAACGTCTTGGTCCGATGGCTGTTGGGGATGGCGCGGATGAGATCGCCGGCCGACCTGAACCGCGCCGGTCGATGGATAGGAGCTCTCGAGCGTCTCCTGATCTACGTACTGGTCCTGATGGGATCGGCGGCGGCGGCGGGGCTCGTGGTGGCAGCCAAGAGCATTCTCCGTTTCCCGGAGATCAGCTCGAAGCCGGCGACCATCGACCCCGAATACGTCCTGATCGGGTCATTGGCCAGCTGGCTGCTTGCCTTCGTCGCCGCTGGTGTGGCGCTCACCCTTACCTGAGTTGGATCAGGGCTGTTTCAATCCCGGTAGCCGGACGCCCTGATCGCTTTGCCCTGTTTGGTGGCCTTGTCCTTGGCCGCTTCCCGGCTCTTCTTGTCCCCGGCCGTGTAGTGGTATTTCTTACCGGCGTCGCCCCATTGGTAGTAGGGGCCGTCTCCGTCCTTGCCTCTGTGAACCGGCATCTGTCGCTCCTTTCCACGAGTGTTGGATACCCGCGGCCCCCGGCCGTCAAAACCCGTGCGAGTAGCGCCGTTTTCGCCTCTTCGCCCACGGGTAAGAAGATGAGATGAGCATTTCCCTGAAATCCGGCCAGCACCTACCTGATTACGGTCTGCCCGCATCGACCGGCCAGACTCTCACGACGGATTCGTTTCGAGGAAAGATGCCTGTCGTCTTCGTCTTATTTTCCGACCTCGAGAGTGACGTGAATGTCTCCCTTCTCGAAGACCTCAATGAGCATCTGTCCGACTTTGGGTCGGAACGCTCCCAGATCCTGGGTGTGGTCAAGGAGGCCGCACGCACGGTTCGGAGTCGGACCGATGAGATGGGGATTCGATTCCCGATCCTCGCCGATGCGGCCGGAGAGATGTCACGGGAATTCGGGGTTGGATTCGCTGAGGAGGGTGAGCAGCCGGTGATTGTCATCGCCGATCGAGAAGGTCGGCTGGTTCGTGGCTTTGACCCAGCTCCCGTAGAGGGGCTCGTCGGTGCCGCTCTGACCACGATACGTGGCCTCGGCTCGGGTGCGGTGATGGCACACGATTCGAAATGAACCAACGTCTTCCCGGGGCCCGCGATGACCGGCTCTGCTGTTCTCAGACATCGCGGCTCCCCATGGATAGGCATCGCCGTCTTGACCGGGGCCGAGACTCACCTTCCTGCCCAGCGGCGCAGATGGCGATACCGTCGTCGTCGACCCTCGCCACCGAGCGTGACGATCAGCGGGTGAAGACAGTCGTCCCGTTCCGGTCGGCAATCCGCAGACGCCCGGTGAGATAGAGGTGCTCCAGGTGTGACACCGTCTCCAGAAACGCCAGCCGACTCTCGAGTGGGGTCAGATTGGGCCGGAAGGACTTCAACATCACATCCCAGGCGGTCTCGTCGACCTCGTGCACCAGATCGGCCATGTCGAGCAGACGCCGATCGTGGTGGAGCAGGATCTGACGAGCTCTCTCTTCACCTTGGTCGATCAGCGTGCCATGGGCCGGGTAGGTGACGCCCACCCGCATCTCCACGATCCGGCTGAGGGACTCGAGATAGTCGCCCAGGGGGTCTCCCAGGCCCTCGTCCCACATGATCACCGGTGATATCCGGGGAAGGACATGATCACCGGAGAAGAAGATCCCGGTCTTCGTGTCGCGAAGACAGATGTGGGCAGAGTCATGACCCGGCGTGTAGACGACCGCGAGTCGGCGACCCGAGCCGAGCTCGATCTCATCTCCGTCGGATACCGTGTGGTCAGGGGGGTCGATGACCGGCATGTAATCGGGACGATGGCCGATCTGGGTGGCAACCGTGGCGAGCATCGAAGACGGGACACCGTGTTTGTGGCCAATCCTGGTCAGCCGTTCCACATAGCCTGGTGTGTCGTTGTAGCGATCCACGAATCTGGCGGCCTGCTCGTGCATCACGAATCGACAACCCCATTCCCGGACGAGCCGGGATGACATTCCCACGTGATCGGGGTGGAGATGCGTAACGACCAGCGTGTGCACAGCTGATTCGTCGAGACCGAGGCTTTCGAATCCCTGACGCAATGCGTCCCTGCCCGGCTCCCAGTCGGTGCCACAATCCAAGAGGAGAAGGCCATCGCCGGCCTCGAGCGCATAGGTGTTGACCCATGCCGGGCTACGGAAGGGGAGAGGGGCAGGGATCAGATGGATCCCGTTTCCCAGGGATTGTGGTGGTGGCGGGGCGGTCATCGAGGTCGTCGGGCTCGAGCGGGCAGTCGAAACGGCGAAGCGGCCGCGCCTCTAGCCGTGCTCGACCGGGTCCATGATCCCGAATGTGATGTCGAGGGTCACGGAGAACACCGTGGGCGCACCGGAGTCGTCGACCTTGCCGCCGACCTTCACCACTTTGAAGCTGTGGATATCCGAGATCGTCGATGCCGCCCGAGCCAGGACGGTGCGAACAGCGTCCTCGATCGACCCGCCTGCCTGGCCGGAGAGACGGATCGTCTTCGTTATCGATGACATGAAGCCTCCTGCCGTGACGGTAGCCGTTCAGAGAAGCGTCATGATCGAGTTGGCGACACTCGAGGCGCCAGGCCCCAGGAGCAGGGTGTAGTGATTCAGGCCGGTCAGCATCTCCACCCTGACATTCGGATTGCGGGACCGTGCCTCGGTTGCGGCTGCGACCGACATGAAGCCCCCGGGGCGATCCAACATGTCGTGGTCAACCACCACAACATGCGTTGGGACGGTGAGCTCGAAGACAGCCTTGTTGGCCTGCTCGTCGAAGAGCATGTCGCGTCCACCATCGATGATCGCCTTGCCGTTGGCCCGGCTGACCACCGCTCCGTTCAGCTCCTCGGCGTCGTAAGAGAACACGGTGCTCAACCTGGGGATCCACCGACCGGAGAACGCGGGATGGGATTGCCAGAACTCGAGGTAGTCGTCCATCGACGAGTATGTCCGATCGAAGCGGTCCAATGCGGGGCCGATCAGCTTCTTCAGGACCACCTCCGGGGCCTCGTTCTCGTCGAAGTCGATTGGGAGGCCCCCATCGAGGAGCACGACGCCACCTATTCGCCCGGTCCGGGTGCTGGCATAGAGAGCCGTGAGCCATGCCCCCATCGAGTAGCCAACGAGAACGGTCGTCTGGATCTCGAAGTGATTGAGGCAGGCGGAGATGTCGGGGGCAAGGGAGTCGAGGCCGAATGGCCCGGGAGCTTCGGAGCTCTGCCCCCGTCCCCGTAGATCGGGGGCGATTATCCCCAGTCCCTCGGGGAGGCTCAAGATGACGGGCAGCCACCATCTCGAGTTGCCGGTGAGGCCGTGGACCAGCGTCACGGTCGGGTTGCCGGGTATCGCCGGCCGATACCACACCGAGATTCGCCCACGGTCGACAGGGACAGAGGTGTCCTGCATGCCGGGGAAGAGACTATCCCGTCTGCTCGCCCCGTGGACTAGTCAATCGATTCGGTCGAACATATGTTCGATATGATCCGTGGTGTGAGCGGATATGCCGAACTGCATTGTCATACGAACTTTTCGTTTCTCGATGGTGCTTCCCACCCTGAGGACCTCGTCGATCAGGCATTGAGCATGGGATATGAGGCTCTTGCCGTGACGGATCACGACGGCTTCTACGGGGTATCGCGCTTCTGGCAGGCGGCGAAGGAGAGCGGTCTACCCGCAATCTACGGAGTGGAGGTCGGGATGCCATCGGAATCTGGCACGACGAGTGATCCGGTGACCGCCGCCGAGGAATGGGATCGGAGACGTCATGCGCGCACGAAGGGAGGAACCGGGCGTTTGAGACGAGGGCGCAACGTTCGTTCCCACGGCACCAAACCGGTGAATCTCCCTGATACCGATCATCTGGTCCTTCTCGCCGGGTCGCCCGACGGATATCGCACTCTCTCGAAGATGGTCACGCGGGCACAGATGCGTGGAGAGAAGGACCTCCCCATATACACCTGGGATGATCTCGCCGACACTGCGGCCGATCGTGACATCAATGCGCTAACCGGCTGTCATCTCGGCGCGGTGCCAAAGGCTGCGATACGTGGCGACCTCGGTGGCACCGTCCAACAAGCGTCGAGGTTGCGTGAGATCTTCGGCACACGTCTGCATGTCGAGTTATGGCACCACGGGATGCCCGAGGACGATTGGAGAAACGACCTGATGTGGGACGTTGCCCAGAGATTGTCCCTGCCGGCGGTGGCAACGAATCAGGTCCACTATCACCGGCGAAGCGATGCCTATCTGTCCGAAGTCCTCGCTGCCATCGGTGGCAGGAGGACCCTCGACGCGGCGGACGGATTCCGCCCGGCAAGCGATGAGAGGTATCTCAAACACCCTGGCGAGATGCTCTCCCGGTTCACCCGATACCCGGGTGCGGTTGCACGAAGCGCCGAGCTCGGTCGGCGGCTTGCCTTCGATCTCGCACTCGTCGCTCCCCGCCTGCCTGACTTTCCCATGCCGGGTCACTTCCGGGACGAGATGGACTATTTGCGGCATCTCACCTGGCAAGGAGCCAGGACGGTGTATCCCGGCGGCCAGGATGGCATCGACCCAGATGCCCGCCATCGTCTCGAGCACGAGCTGGACATCATCGAGCGGCTTGGCTTTCCCGGGTATTTCCTCGTCGTCAAGGACATCGTGGACTACGCCAGGTCTCAGGACATCTACTGCCAGATTCGCGGCTCCGGGGCCGACTCTGCGGTATGTCGTTGTCTCGACCTGACCAGGGTCGACCCCATCAGGCTCCACCTTCCCTTCGAGCGGTTCCTCTCAGAGGAGAGGGGCCGGCCCCCTGACATCGACATCGATTTCGAAGCCGATCGTCGTGAGGAGGTGATCCAATACTGCTATCGGAAGTATGGGCGGGAGCGCGCCGCCATGGTGGCCAATGTGATCACCTATCGGGCCAGATCCGTGCTGCGTGATGTCGCCAAGACATTCGGGTTCACCCAGGCACAGGTCGACGGTCTGACCAAATTCGTCGACACCAGGGACCCGGCGCAATTACGGCTCGACACACCGCTGCCCGAGGGCATGACGGCCGAGATGATCTACGACATCTGCTGGCGTCTCGACGGGTACCCGAGACATCTCGGGATCCACTCGGGCGGGATGGTGATCGCCGACCGGCCCCTTTGGCAGGTAGTGCCGCTGGAGTGGGGCAGGATGGAAGGCAGGACGGTCATGCAATGGGACAAGGACGACTCGGCGGCCGTCGGGATCGTGAAGTTCGACTTGCTCGGCTTGGGCATGCTGAACGCACTCCATCTCGCCCACGACCTGATCGAGGATCAGCACGGG
The DNA here is from genome assembly GCA_049578105.1 of Acidimicrobiia bacterium. Taxonomy (GTDB): domain Bacteria; phylum Actinomycetota; class Acidimicrobiia; order Spongiisociales; family ZC4RG35; genus JARDZU01. The sequence goes on from JBAULI010000017.1 coordinate 45,326, forward strand.
ATCGACGTCGATCTGGCGATGATCCCCCAGGAAGAGACGATCTATCGCTCCATCACCAGGTCGGACACCGTTGGCTTGTTTCAGATCGAGTCACGTGCACAGATGGCGACGCTTCCCAAGATGAAGCCAAAGACCTTCTACGACCTGGCGGTGGAAGTGGCGCTCATCCGGCCCGGCCCGATCCAAGGTCAGTCGGTTCATCCCTATCTCCGACGACGCAACGGGGAAGAAGAGGTTCGATACCCCCATCCTTCTGCCCGTCCAATCCTGGAGAAGACACTGGGTGTGCCGATCTTCCAGGAGCAACTGATGGAGTTGGCGCGTGTGTGCGCCGGATTCGATGGTGGCCAAGCCGATCGACTTCGGCAGGCGATGACTCACAAACGCTCCGAGCGAGCGATGGGGAGACTGCGTGAAGAGGTGTATGTCGGCATGGCGCGCCAAGGGATCATCGGTGACGCCGCCGACGAGATATGGGAGAAGTTGCAGGGGTTTTCCAGCTTTGGCTTTCCGGAAAGCCACTCGGTGAGCTTCGCATACATCGTGTACATGTCAGCCTGGCTCAGGTTCCACTACCCGGCCGAATACCTCGCGGGGCTCCTCAATGCACAGCCAATGGGCTTCTACAGCCCCAACTCCCTCGTTCAGGACGCCCAGCGTCATGGCGTTGTGGTGTTGGGCCCGGATGTGAACCTCTCATGGCACGACTGCACCATCGAATCGATCGAAGCCGATCGTGACGATGTGGTCGATTACCTCGGTGAGGCCTGGCGGCGGGGGAGAGGCGCGCTCGACGATCCGATGCGGCCTCCTGTCGGGGTGCGGATGGGTTTGCGCTACGTCAGAAACCTTGGAGAGAGAGAGGTGACACGCATCGAGGCGGCACGGATCCTGGGTGGGGAGTTCACCTCGCCATCGGATCTCGCATTTCGCACCGGGCTCTCGGTGGAGTCGTTCGAGGGTCTGGCAGCCTCAGGTGCGCTCGAGTCGATCGGCTTGGGTCGCCGGGAGGGGATGTGGGCGGCGGGGGCGCTGGCCGAGATCGACCCCGAGCGGTTGGCTCTGTCCCCCGGGGTGGATGCTCCAGCCTTACCGGGCATGGGAGAGGAGGAACAACATCGGGCCGACCTGTGGGCAACCGGAGTGTCCAGTCGTCATCCAATGAGCTTTGTGCGGGATCAGCTCGCAGATTGCCTGACCGCTGCCCAGGCTCTCGACATGCAACGCAACGGAAGCAGGATAAAGGTCGCAGGTGTGGTGACACACCGTCAGCGTCCCGGTACGGCCAAGGGTGTCTACTTCCTCAACCTGGAGGACGAGACCGGGTTGCTCAACATCGTGGTCTTGCCCGATGTGTGGGCGAGACATCGTCACGTGGTGCGAAAGAGCCCGGCGTTGATCATCCATGGACGTCTGGAGTTCCATGACGGTGTCACCAACATCGTGGCCAGGGACTTCGAGCCGATCGGGATCCAGACCGTCCGGTCGCGTGACTTTCGGTGACCCGGCCCACCTACGGGCTCATCCGATAGCCAAATGGCTGGATTCGCTCGTTGATCACAGTTCCGTCCTTGGCGGACAGCTCGTAGACGCGGACGCTGAGCTCCGCCGGCATTGGCGGAAGGTCCGATGCTTGGAAGGTGACGCTGAAATAGCCCCAATCCATGCCGTCGGTGGTCTGGACGTAGGGGACGTCCGCCACCTTCCTCCCGTTGGTGTCGAGGATCTCCATCTGGAACACCCCTTCGAATGCGGCAGCGATCCCGGTGACCGTGACCGGTGGTGGCGTCCATTCCTCGAAGGCGGGGTGTTCAACCAAGATCCCCGGCATGACATCTCTGAAGCTCATACGTGTCATCGGATCGTCCAGGACCAGGCCCTCACTCGAGAAGACTCTCACCGGCTGCCCGTCCAGCTGGAGCCGAACTCCGGTCACGGAGGTATCGAAGCCGGTGACGGTGAAGACGAGCTGAGCCATCCGAGCTTGCATCGAGAAGGTTCCTCCGCCGTCTGCGAACTGTGTGGACAGGTTGACGGTCGCGACATCATCGGCCACCTCGACGCCGAGCAGGCGGGTCCCGTCAGGGATCTCCGAAGTCAGGCCGAGCTCCTTCTCGCTGGGTGTCTGCCCGAACAGGCTCTCGATGGCTTCTTGCAATGTGTCGGCGTTTCGTGCCGCCGGTGCCAGGAACGGCCCCATCCGAAAGTCACTTCCGCCGGACTCATGGAGGAAGTAAGCAGCCACCAGGTGGGGGAGCTGTGTTGTGGTCGTGGGCGTCACAGTCGTGGTCGTTGTCGTCGGCCCGGTGGTGGTCGTGAATGGCCCGGTGGTCGTGGTCATCGAGGACGTGGTGGTTTCGATGACGGCCGTCGTCGTGACCTCCCCGGCATCCGATCCGCATGCGACCAAGGTGAATACGAGCGCGACGAACATGCTGAATCTCTTGATGGCCCACCTCTCTCAAGGGGCTCCGCCATGATGACTCGCTCAACGGATTGGCGTTAGGGCCAAACGTCCTCAAGTGGGGAGATCTCGGTCACATCGGGCTGCGATCAGGTCGAGGAGATGGATATCCGGCCGGCCGACGCCTCGATCAGGTCCTCGGACAGTTTGTCGACCTTCGCTACGGGCACCTCGAGGTCCATTGTCACCTGGCCGGCATACGAGGCTGCGGTGACAGTCGCCCCATGGGCGGATATCGCCGACTCTGCCATCGCTGTCAGGTCGTAGGCGAAGACCAGTCGCATGGGGGTGGTGACCGGGGTGGTGACCATGTCGGCGGTGGCGAGAACGGTCCCCGTCGCGCGCCCGTAAGCTCGCCTCAGACCGCCACGGCCGAGCTTGGTGCCTCCGTAATACCGGGTGATCACCACGATCACGTCGGCCACCCCGGCTTCCTCGAGTCTGTGGAGGATCGGTGAGCCGGCCGTGCCCACAGGCTCCCCGTCATCGTTGCTTCGTGTTTGGCCGGTGGCGAGTCGATATGCCCAGACATGGTGTGTCGCCGAGGGCTCTCTCCCCCTTGTCGCTTCGAGAAAGGCCATGGCTTTGGCGTGGGAGTCGACCGGCGAGAGGTCGGCGATGAAGCGCGAGCCTTTGATCTTCTCGATTTCGATGCGGACAGGTGAAGTGGCCGTCCGAATCGTCAGGTCATCCACCGCCGGCTAGCCGACCGAGTGGGCGGAGACAGCCAGGTCACGAAATCCTCGCGAATGGAGTGGCGGGCAATTCGTGTGCCCCGGTGTGCCGTGCCACTGGATCACGAGCCCGATCCGCACTCCTGGTCCCCCGGTCAGCCCTGGCAGACGAAGATGTCCCAGCCGGCCCCGTGATAGACCTCCCATGCGGCAGCCGCAATTGACGCCTCGGCATCGGTCGGGTCGGCACCGGGGAACCCGGCATTGGTCGAACGCTCATCCCAATACTTGGGCAGATGCTGGAACAACCCGATCGCGCCAGTCCTCAGGTTCACGGAATTGGGGTCGAATCGGGATTCGCACCATGCAACCCTGACGGCGCGGTTGACGTCGCGAGAAGTGAAATACTTGGAAACCAGGGCTCGCACCTCGACCTGGGACAGCCAGCCTGAGGCATCGGACATCGTCCCCGGGGAATTCGAGTCCTGGGATGCGGTTGCTGCGGCGCCCGGCGTAGCCGTGGTGAGCTCAGGCATCTGGGTGTTGTCAATGTCGGACTGGGGTTGACCGGGATCGCCGGCCAGAAGGGCAAATGTGAGCCCGGCATATGCGCCAGTCGTGTGCCCGATCACCCGTTCGGGCGCGGCAGTAGCCGGGTCGGTTCCGGCACCACCAGAGGTGCCGAACGCCGCGAATCCGGCCAAGGCCAGAAGCACGACAGCCGCCCATCCAGCGACGAACGAAAGGCGTCTCAAACGCATCAGAAGTGACTCCAAAAAGCAGGCCAACGTGCCCGCTTGCCCGGGTCATAACCCTACCGAGATGTGGATAACTGGGGCAACTCGTACGCTGCTCCTCAGCCGGTTCGCACCAGCTTCGAAACGACACCTTCCCAATGGTCGCGGGCCGGATCCAACAGGTCGAAGTGGCCCAGTCCGGCGACGATTTCGACTTCGACCGTGTTCTGCAGGCGGGTCGCTTGTGTGACCGGCACCAACTCGTCGGCGTCCCCGTGGAGGAGGGTGGTGTCGACACCGGGGGTGATTCGGGGCGGTGCCCCCGAATCGAGCAATGTCCGTGCCTCCCGAGCGCCGGGGCCATCTGCGATGGCAATCAGAGACAGGTCGGTCACGGCAGCCAACCCGATGACCGAGGTCGTGGCCGGGATCGAGCGCCGACCACCAGCCCACAGGGCGAGAAACCCGCCGGCCGAGTGCCCGACCAGGTTCAAGTGCCCCAACTCCGGCATGTCACGGGTCAGGTGCCCGATGGCGGTCTCGACGTCGTGAGCCGAGCCGGGCCAGCCGCCACCGGTGCCGAGACGGCGGTATTCGACGTTCCAGGTGAGAAAGCCCCGACGCGTCAGATCCACCGCGAGGGACTCGAGCCCGTCCCGTTCCCATTGGCGAAGCCAGAACCCGCCATGGACCAGGGCCACTGCCCCGATCGGTTCCCCGGCGGGTCTCCTGAGATCGGCGACGTGATCGGCGGCGGGACCGTAGGCGATCGTCACGATCTCGACAGCGGATCGATTCACCAGGTGTCGCAACGCATCGCGGTAGCCGGCGAAACCGCGGCCGACGATGCTGCGCACACAAGAGGCAGCCACCAGGGACACGGATCGCCATTTCTCCCTCGAGTAGATATCCGAGATATGCACCTCGACGACAGGAAGGCCCCGGGCGAGGATGGCATCACCGATGGCTCTCGACGTGTGAGTGAGCGCACCGGGGTTGATCAAGAGGGCGTCGGCCTCGGACTCTTGGATGGCATCGACCAGCGACCCCTCCGAGTTGCTCTGGACGAAGCTCGTGTCCACCCCCATGGAATGTCCCCAAGCCGATATCCGCTCCTCCAGCTGGGAGAGTGTCATCGAACCGTAGATCTCGGGCTGTCGTGTCCCGAGGAGGTTCAGATTGGGCCCATGCAGGATCGAGACACGCATCACGCCACCTCCGGGAGGTGATCCTCGACCAACCCCCGGGCCCCGCTGATCACCGATGGGGGAAGGGTGCCGAGAGACAGGTCGAAGTTGGCGGAGAACGAGTCGATGATGGCTTGCATCACCTTGTCGGTATCGAGACCGGGGGAGCGGTCGGCCAGCGAGCCCGAGGTTCGCGGGTCCCAGTCGAGGCGCAGTGCCCGATAGACGGGGATGAGAACGTCGCGAATGCTGGAACCGTCGTCCACCACAACGACACCCCCGACGTGGGCCCCTCCCCGTACGAGACGTTGGCCGACACCCATGACCTTCACCCTCCCGGCGACGTTCACCGACCAGTCCCCCGGGCAGTATTCCCCTGGGATCTGGCCAATCCGGGCGTCGATCCCGAGCATGCCGAAGGCGTCGGCCATGATCCGCGATATGACACGGAACCGTCTTTCGATACCGGACCGCGGGTCGCTGTCCGGGATGGCCCAGGCAAACGCAATGGTCGACTCGTGGAAGACTGCCGCTCTTCCACCTGCCAGTCGCTCGACCGCAGCGAACCGGTGCGCCTTGGCGGCGTGGACCGCCTCGCGATAACCCGTTTGGACCCGATCGGCTCGACCAAAGGCAACAATGCGAGTGGGGACATGGAGCCGTAACACGCCATCGGCGAGAACACCCGAGGCGACGGCAGCGAGGGTGGAGTGGCTCACCGCCACGTCCATCGCGGGGTGGTCCCGGTAGGAATCCGTTACCAGTGTGAAGCGAGGCACAACCAGGAGGATAAGGGCGTCGGTGTTACCGTCTGCGGACCTTGTCATCGTTGAGGGAACGGCGTATGAAGCGTCGATCGTTGAGAGGTCATGAAGGGGCACATCACGACAGGAGCGAACCTGCGACATCGCGCCCGCACGGCGACCCTGGTCGCAATCGTGTTGCTGGTGGCCGCATGTGGTGATGCCCCATTGGGCTCCCTGGGTCGTCGATCCTCGCATTGGATCGACGAGCCGACCGTGGTGACCACCACGACGGTGCCGACGACGGTTCCGATCGTCATCACGGCCGACTCGCTCATGTGGTACAACGACACGATCGGCGGGCAGTTCCTCGACGACCCGGAGGCCCTCAAGAACCTGATCTTCGGGCGGCGGGGTGGTGACCTCTACGTGCAGTCGAGCAAGGCAGAGATCGAGACCTTGCTCCCAGATCTCGAGTTCCCGTCCACAGCTCCCTATCTCTCCGAGTACGTGACGTCTCAGATCGTCTTCGACAACGATGGCGAGCTCGCCACCGATCCGATCGCCGCTTTCGGCATCTGGTCCTCAGAGCCATACACCCGGTCGAGGTCGGTCGCACAGCTCGTGATCCTTCGGGTCTCCAAGGATGCGGTCGCCGCCGACGAAGTCTCCCAACCTGGTGCGGATCTCTCCTGTGCCCGTTTCTCCGACCGCAGCACCGAGACATGCGCGACGTCCGAGGTCGATGGTCGGCCGACCTGGATCCTCACCGCCTCCAACGGGACCACATTCATCTTCTTCAGGTCGCCGTATCGCTATGAGTTGTTCGCCCGCTCATTCATCTCCACCACGGTGCTCGAGGAGATGGCCTCCGACCTGGTACCGCTGTCGGATCTAGGTGGAAACGGCGGATAACCTCAGAGCTCCTACCCGGAGGACCTCATTTTCCATTCCGGTGGCTGGTGGAGCTACCTGCAATACGACGCAGAGAACGATCGCCCCGACGTAGATCGGGCCTTGTTGCGCCGGGTGTGGTCCTATGGGAGGCCGTACGGAGCCGGTCTGGTCGGGGTACTCGTCACGATCCTCATCATCTCGGGGTTGGGGGTAGTGCCTCCAATCCTCATCCGGTCTTTGCTCGACCAGGCGATTCCGAACAAGGACATCGGCCAGTTGACATTGCTCGGTGCCGGCATGATCGCCGTTCCCCTGATCAACGCCCTCGTCGGGGTGGCACAGCGATGGTGGTCCTCCAAGGTCGGGGAAGGGATCATCTTCGACCTTCGCCGAGAGCTGTATGGGCACCTGCAGAGCATGTCCCTCCGATTCTTCACCGCCACCAAGACGGGCGAGTTGATGAACCGTCTGAACAGTGACGTGGTTGGTGCCCAGCAGGCCATCACCGGCACGCTCGTGACGATCGTGTCGAACGTCGTCTCGGTTGCCTTCATCCTCGTGGTCATGTTCCAGGCCGAATGGCGGTTGACCTTGCTGGCTGTCGCCGCCCTGCCCTTGTTCGTGATTCCGGCACGCCGAGTCGCCAAGGTGCTCCGTCGAGTGACACAACAACAGATGGAGCATCAGGCCAAGATGTCAGGGATACTCCAGGAGACGTTCAATGTCAGTGGCGCCCTCCTGGTTCGTCTCTTCGGAAGATGGGATGAGGAGGCCGACCGGTTTGGAGAGCAGGCCGGCCTGGTGCGCGATCTCGGTGTCCGCCGCTCGATGGTGGGAAGGGGATTCTTCGCTGCCCTGGGGCTCGTCTCCGCGGTGGGGACCGCAGCGGTCTTCTGGGTGGGTGGCTTGATGGTCATCAGAGGTGGGCTCACCACGGGCACGATCGTCATGTTCTCCGCGTTGCTCGCCCAGTTGTACGGGCCTTTATCCGCCATTTCGAACTCGCGTGTGGAGTTCGCCACGTCCCTGGTCTCTTTCGAGCGAGTCTTCGAGGTTCTCGACCTGGAGACGGACATTCCGGAGCCGATGAGCCCCGAGCCTCTCGCCCAGGCGAGAGGCAGGGTCGAGTTCGACGACGTGTGGTTCCGCTATCAGAGCGACACACCGGAGGGTCTCGACGCCGTCAGGCGCTTCACCTGGCGGGGACGTGGCGACGAGGGGGCCCCGGTGCCCCAGTCCTCGACTCGACAGTGGGCATTGAAAGATCTGAGCTTCACCGCAGAACCGGGAACGCTGACGGCCTTGGTGGGCCCTTCCGGAGCAGGTAAGACGACCATCTCCTATCTCGTGCCGAGGTTGTACGACGTCACCAAGGGCTCGGTGCGCATCGACGGCCACGATGTGAGGAATGTCTCCCTGCGTGACCTGGCCGGCGCCATCGGCGTGGTGACCCAGGAGAACTACCTGTTCCACGACACGATCGGGGCCAATCTTCGATACGCCCGGCCCGATGCGAGTCAGCAGCAATTGTTGGAGGCGGCGAGGGCAGCCAATATCGACGAGATGATCGGCCGTCTTCCAGACGGCTATGAGACGATCGTGGGCGAGCGGGGTTACCGGCTGTCCGGCGGCGAGAAACAGAGGATTGCGATCGCCCGGGTCCTTCTGGAGGATCCACGGATCCTGATCCTGGACGAGGCGACATCGCATCTGGATTCACGGTCTGAGGCACTCATCCAGGAGGCTCTGGAGACACTGATGAAGGGTCGCACGTCTTTGGTGATCGCCCATCGTCTCTCGACCGTTCGCAAGGCGGATCAGATACTGGTCATCGACGAGGGTCGGCTGGTCGAGCGAGGAACCCATGCCTCCTTGGTGGAGAAGGACGGTCTGTATGCCTCTCTGTACCGGACACAGTTCGTCGAGGCGGCGTCGGCCTGATCCTCACGCACCCCTGGTGAGGTTGTCGATCAGCAACTGCTGGTCGGTGGCGAGTAGCAACACTTCCCCGTCGTGTGAGAGCCAGAGTCGTGGGCCGGCCCTGAGCCAGACGTTCTTGGGGAGTGCATCGAGGTTCTTGCGCTTCTTGGCGGTGGGAGGGGCATAGGCCAGAGTGCTGGCCGTCGGGCCGCCGAGCACGTCGAGATGACCGATGAGGTCATAGCTGCCAAAGAGATATGCCATCGCCTCGGCCGAGTCGAGGGGTCCCGTATCGGAGAACCACTCGATCACTCCGCAGTCGGCGCACGAGGTGACTGCGACCCGTCCCATCCAGGTCGGTTTGTGCTCACACGATTCGGTCAACTTCATGTTGGCCACGCTACGACCAGGGTGTGACAGATTCGGCTGCGCTCGGCGACGAGACGTCGGTATCCGCCTAGAGCCCAGATCCGTCTATAGCTCGAGGGCCGGCATTTCCTGAGTGTCCTCGAATCGGGGACCGGGAACCAACAGGACCGGGAGATGAGACTTCTCCATCACACGAGCCGACACACTCCGCCAGGCTTCTTCGGTGAAAAGTCGGCGTGTCGCCCCCATCATCACCAGCTCCGCTCCCGTCGCTTCGGCGGTGCCGATGATGGCCTCGGCCGGGTCGTCTCCCTCCACGAATCGCACCTCTGCCTCCATGCCGGACGCCCTCAGCGCGGCGACGATCGGCTGGACTGCCTTCTGTCCTCTCTCCTCGAGATAGCGGGCTGCCTTCGCCTCGGCGTCGGAGGAGCCGATCGGCGAGTCGTCGAGGAACGAACGGCGCACGTCGTCGTCGAGAGATTCGAGGAAAGACCGAGGGACCTGCACGACCGTCATCACCGTGACGTTCCCATGGTCGGAATGGAGACGCCCGCACAGGTCGGCTACCGGCGCCGCTGGAAGGACCCCGGTCGTGGCGATCAGGATGCGCACCCGATCAAGATTAGGGTTTCCGGTCTGGCTGTGCCGTTAGGAGAGACGTGGATCCCGAGCTCGTCAACAAGGTGACCTGGAAGATCCCGAACGCACTCGTGCTCATCGGGTCGGCTTCGGGTGAAGAGTGGAACGGCATGACGGCCTCTTGGGTCACTCAACTGTCGATGGAGCCGGTGCTGATCGGGGTCGGCATCGACAACAAGTCCAGGACGCATCGGCTGATCACCGAAGGGGGCTCGTTCTCGGTCAATCTCTGGCCATCGGACGACACCCGGGTCTTCGTCAAGTTCTCCAAGCCCGCCGAGAGGGAGAACGACAGCCTGAACGGACGGCCGGTGACAGTGGGAAGGACCGGCGTCCCCATCTTCGACGAGTCTCTGGCATGGATGGAGTGCGAGGTTCGCAACACGGTGGACTTTGGCACTCACACGTTGTTCGCAGGCGAGGTGGTAGACGCCGGCATCAACGACGAGGAGAGGGATGCGGCGTCTCTCTCCGACACGAGGATGAAGTACGGCGGGGTCAAGAGGGGCGGTCACTGACCAACCCGGTGAGGAGTGAGATGCAGATTTCGGTGGAGGGAAAGGTCGCAATCGTCACCGGCGCCAGTCGTGGGATCGGTATGGCGACGGCGCTCGAGCTGGCGATGAGTGGGGCGAGTGGCGTGACCATCACCTCGCGGAAGCCGGAGAACATCGAAGCGGCCGCATCCGAGCTGTTCGAAGCCGGAGTCGACCCGGATCGACTGCTGGCTCTCCCGGCGAGAGCGGACTCGGAGGAGGCGGCTGAGGCAACCGCCAAAGCGACGGTCGAGCGCTTCGGGTCATGTGACATCCTCATCAACAACGCCGGGACGAACCCGTCGGCCGGAGCGCTGATGGATGTCGACATGGGGGCCCTCGACAAAACATGGGCTGTCAATCTCCGCGCTCCCTTGCTCTGGGCACGCGCGGTCTATCGGGCATGGATGGAGAAGCACGGAGGATCGATCGTCAATGTCGCATCGGTCGGAGGTTTGCGGGCCATGCCCATCACCGGCGCCTACAACATATCCAAAGGCGGCCTCGTGCACATGACCCGGCAATTGGCCCTCGAATTGGCTCCCACGATTCGGGTCAACGCCGTCGCACCCGCCGTGGTGAAGACGCGCCTCTCGGAGATGCTGTGGCAGAACGAGGAGATGGCTGCGCGAACCCATCCCCTGAACCGGCTCGGCACGCCTGAGGATGTGGCGCGTGCCATCGTCTTTCTCGCATCTGACGCGGCGGATTGGATGACGGGCGTCATCCTGCCGGTTGACGGTGGTGTGACAGAAGCGTCTTCGGCCGGCATCTCCTGAGATATGGTCTCGAGCCATCCCGAGCCCGAACCCGACCTGGCCCTGGCCTATCTCACCGGGCAACGTCCCGACCGGGCTCTCTTCGATCATGCAGGGGCGCTGCGCGACGAGGGAAAGGGTCGCGTGGTCACATACAGCCGCAAGGTGTTCATCCCACTCACGACGCTTTGCCGCGACCGTTGCACATATTGCACGTTCGCCAAGCCACCTGGAGCGGGCGGGACTTATCTGGATCCGGGCGAAGTCTTGGCAGTGGCCCGGGCCGGAGATGAGCGTGGGTGCACCGAGGCGCTCTTCACGCTCGGTGATCGCCCCGAGCAGCGGTGGCCGCAGGCGAAGGAATTCCTCGCTGAGCGCGGCATGACCTCGACCATCGAGTACGTCGCTGAGATGTCGGCTCTCGTCAGGGATGCCACGTCCTTGTTCCCGCATGCCAACCCGGGGGTTCTGGACGAGGATGACTTCGTCTTGCTCAGGCCGACGAACCCGTCGATGGGGATGATGCTCGAGAACATCTCGGAGCGGTTGCTCGAGACCGGCATGCCTCACCACGGGTCGCATTCGAAGCATCCGTCGCAGCGAGTGGCGACCATCGAGGCCGCCGGACGGGCGAAGGTGCCATTCACGACAGGGATCCTGGTCGGAATCGGTGAGACACCCGATGAGATCGTCGACTCGTTGTTCGCCCTGCGGGATCTCCGGGATTCCACCGGTGCGATACAAGAGGTGATCGTCCAGAACTTCCGAGCAAAGGCCGACACGCCGATGAGAAGATCGGCGGAGCCGGTTCCTCGGTGGTTCTCTCGTGTAGTCGCCTTGACCCGGTGGATCATGGGAGCCGAGGCCAATGTCCAGGTGCCGCCAAATCTCACCGAGAACTTCGAGATCTATCTGGCAGCGGGAATCAATGATTGGGGCGGTGTATCGCCTCTCACCATCGACTGGGTCAACCCGGAGGCTCCGTGGCCACACCTGGACGAATTGGCGGGGAGGACGACGGCGGCCGGGCATGAGCTGCGGCCTCGTCTTCCGGTCTACCCCGAGTACATCACGACGGAATGGCTGGCCCCCGAGTTGTACCAAGATGTGACCTCAGCGGTGGACCGCGACGGTTTGGCCAGGACTCAGACAGTGTCAGGAGTGAAATGAGCATCACCTTTCTCAGGATTCGACCGGCCGAGGGTCTTGCCGAGCCGAGTGCCACCAGCCGTGTCCGGGAGGGGACGACTGCCGTCGAGATGGCCGGGCCAACTGCGCTCGAGGTCGAGGCGGGTCACGGAGCCGGTTTGTTGGTGGTGTCCAACACGGTCTCGGACGTGGAGCCGGCCGGCTGGGTGGTGACGCCGGCAGGCGCCATCGAGCTTGCCGACCGTGGGGTCCCTGGATGGCGCATGACGGTGATCCACGAGGGAACCGACGAAGAGGTCCTGAATGCCCTGGCCAGATCACGAGCCAGATTTCTGCGGTCATCGAGGTCAGGTGTGCGAGAGTCTGCCGCCATCGCTGGATTGCCCGGTTTGTGCTGTGAGGTGTCGGTGTTCGTCGACGAGGTCGAGCACGCAGTGAGAGCCGTGGAGGCAGGGGCGACCGATCTCCTGCTCAGGGACTGGGACGTGGAGCGGATCGGTGAGTTGAGACGGGCCCTCGGGTCTCGGGGCCTGGTCGAGCGCACCGTCTTCCCGCTGGCAGTCGAAGTCGACGAGGCGCGATCGAACCTGGCGGCGTCGTGTCTTTCTGCCTGGATGAGGCAAACCGACGGGTCGGGCGCAGCCCGGCCACGTCACACCTGGGCGCCAGGCAAGGATCTCGCTCCGCCGGTGCCGGAGCACCGGTTCTCTGCCGAGTGGCTCGATCGACGCTGGGAGGAGGGTCGGGCGAAGGAGTATCCCGAGAGTGCCGGCCGGCTGGCAGAGATACTCGATCGGTCTCTCGAAGGGATCGCGCCGACCGAAGCGGAGATCGAGCGTCTCTTTCGGGCCAGAGGAGATCAGGTCGATGCCGTGGCCCATGTCGCCGATGAGTTGAGGCGACGTGCCAACGGAGACGTCGTCACCTTCGTGGTCAATCGAAATATCAACTACACCAACCTGTGCTATTTCCGATGTGGGTTTTGTGCCTTCTCGAAGGGCCCACGCAGCCTCAACCTGCGGGGAGAACCGTATCTCATGGGTCTCGACGAGATCGTGGACCGGGCGGTGGAGGCGTGGGGCCGAGGGGCAACCGAGGTGACCCTCCAGGGGGGGATCCATCCCGACTTCACCGGCAACTTCTATGTAGACGTCGTCAGGGGGATCAAGTCGGCTCTACCCGACATGCATATCCATGGGTTCACTCCCTTGGAGGTCTGGCAGGGTGCCGAGACACTGGGGATTTCTGTCCGCCGGTTCCTGACCGAGCTGAAGGAAGCCGGATTGGGGACGCTTCCGGGAACGGCGGCCGAGATCCTCGATGACGAGATTCGCGTCCACCTCTGCCCCGACAAGATCCGGACCTCGCAGTGGGCCGAGGTGATGATGACCGCCCACGAGCTCGGTCTGAGGGCCACATCGACGATCATGTTCGGCCATATCGACCATCCGCGAGCGTGGGCTCGCCATCTGGAGGTCGTGAGGCAAATCCAGCGGCGCACGGGTGGATTCACGGAGATGGTCCCGCTCCCGTTCGTCCACATGGGCTCGCCGATATACCTCCGTGGCCGATCACGTCCTGGCCCGACATGGGATGAGGTGGTGCTCGTTCACGCCGTCTCCCGTATCGCATTGGACGGCCTGGTGCCCAACATCCAGGCTTCCTGGGTGAAGTTGGGCCTCGATGGGGGCCGTCGTCTCCTCGACGCCGGGTGCAACGACATGGGTGGGACGCTGATGGGGGAGATAATCACGAGGTCTGCCGGGGCCGAGCACGGCCAGGAGATGGCGCCAGATCAATTTCGCGAGGCGATCCGGGCTGCGGGCCGGCAACCGGCCCTGAGGAACACCACATACGAGATCCTGCAACGAGCCTGAGGCCGGCGCCCGGCTCCAAGCGAAGGGGTGTCAGCCTCGGTAGGTGAGCCCTCTGGGAGCTGTCGCAAAGCCCCATTCGGCCAGGGTCGGGGCCAGGCTCGACGTGGGCGCCGGCTGACCGTTGACAGTGTTGACCGTGGTCCGTCGGTGCCGCTGAGCCACCTCCGCGAGGGAGCGCGCCAGATGATCGTGTAGCCCATTGTCCGTCTGGAGGACGGTGAGGTTGCGACGTCCTCGATCGAGATAGGCCACGAGGTCGCCTTCAGCCAAGAGCACGTATGCTCCGGCGTCGCGTGCCAAGCGCGCCTCAGGAACGTCGGGCCAGGGGAGTATGGACCCGTATGGGTTGGCCGGATCGGTGGCCGCCAGAACGACCATCCCGTTGTCGGGACCGGAGCGAAGACGGTCGACCGCACCTGGAAGGGCGAATTGGGAGCCACCCAGTCCCTCGACGAAGTAGCCCCTACGCACTCTCCCCGTCTCTTCCATGTGCGAGTACACGGGATAGAGGGCGCTGAAGCCACCGGGGTAGCCCTCAGCCAGGACAACAGGGCGTGACACGACACCATGACGCTCGAGCAGGAGCTGTGCCCACGTGGCATGTCGCTCTGTCTCGGCGACACCGTCATTCACCAGGTGCTTGGTCAAGGACCATCGGCCCCCGGCATGGGTGGGGAATTGCGATGCCAGTGCACGACGACCCCTACTGCGGCCACTTCCCCCTCGTATGAAGGCGCGAACCGGTTCCATCGTGTCGTTGGTGATATGACCTGCCCACACCAAGTCCCAGAGGGCAGTGAGAGTGAGCTCCGGGTCCCCGCCGCCACAGCCGACGTAGATGTCGCGGAAGAAGCTGGCGCCACGAGTCTCCAGGAACTCGACGATGGCCTCGGAGGTCTCGCTGTCGATCTCTGCCACCGGGCCCCTCCAAAGAGATCCGAGGATCGAACGTGGATAGAGAGCCAGCTTTCCGTCGTTGACTCCGAGGGCACCATGACCTATCCAGACCAGATCGCCCTGTAGTAGGAGCCGGTCGAGGTGTTGCGCAGGTTCGGAGACCCGGGTCGAGAGGACGTCTCTCTCCAGGACGGACGCCGGGAGCACGGCGCCCGTGAGAAGCCGAGCCACCTCGGTGAAGGCGCTGGTCCCGGTCGGTGGATTGCGGCGTATCCCCTGCCAATCGATGAGAAATTCCGTGAAGGCGGTGGTTGTGACCGGCTCGATCTCCTTCCGGAGCAGCGCCAGCGAGCGACGCTTCAAACGGCGAAGCACCTCGCGATCGACCCACTCTCGACCCTCGCCACCGGGACGGAAGGCACCGAGCTCGATGCGACCCTGCTGCGCCAATCTCGTCAGGATCTCGTCGACGACACCCATCGGGAGGGCGAGGGTTCGTGCGGCGTCGGCCGTGGAGAACGGCCCGTGGGTGCGGGCGTAGCGTCCGACTACGTCACCCAAGGGATCGTCCACGGGCTCGAGGAACACGTGGGCGACACCGGGTGGAGGTTGGACGCCGAGCGCATCGCGCAGGCGAGAGAGGTCCTCTGAGGCCACCCATCGGGTTTCGCCCCCGATCGTGACCTGATTGACCCGTCCTTGGGACTCGAGGTCGGCAAGGGCCCCATCGATGTCGACTCCCTCACAACGGAATGCGATCTCTTCGAGTGGCAATGGACCGAGATCCCGGAGGAGGTCATGGATCCCGTCGGAACGAGTGACCCGCCTGCTCTCGGTCAGGTGCTGCAATTCCAGCTCCACGCCGGCCACCACCTCGGGATCGATCAATTCACGCAGCTCGCCTTCACCGAGAAGCTCTCGGAGCAGCTCACGATCGAGGGTGAGTGCCGCAGCACGACGTTCGGCGAGAGGGGCATCGGCCTCATAGAGATAGGCGGCGATGAACGAGAAGAGGAGTGATGAGGCGAATGGGCTCGGTGAGTCCGTCTCGACCGAGACGACGCGAATCTTGCGCGATCTGATGTCGGTCAGGATGTCGATGAGAGAAGGTACGTCGAAGTCGTCCTGGAGGATCTCGCGGTAGACCTCGAGCATGATTGGAAACGAGCCGAATTGCTTGGCCACTCCGAGGAGATCGGCCGAGCGGCGTCTCTGGAGCCAAAGTGGCGTCCTCTCGCCGGGGCGCCGGCGAGGGAGCAACAGCGATCGGCCGGCGGCCTCCCTGAAGCGCGCCGCGAACAGGGCGGTGTCGCCGAGATGATCGGTGAGGATCGACTCCAACTCCTCCGGCTCCGGCAAGAGCTGGTCCGCCCCCGGGGCCTCATCTGTGTCCGGAAAGCGAAATGCAATCCCATCGTCCGACCAGATGACGTCGACATCTGTGCCGAAACGGCCCCTGAATACATGACGGAGAGTCATCGCCCATGGGGCGTGGACGCGCGCCCCGAAAGGTGAGAGCAGGACGATCCTCCAGTCTCCGATCTCGTCGCGGAATCTCTCGACCACCACGGTGCGATCGGTGGGCACCGTCCCGGTCGCCTCCTTTTCCTCGGCGACGTAGGCGACGAGGTTCGACGCGGCGAACTCATCCAGACCGTGGTCGGCCCGGAGCCACCCTTCTGCCTCTTCTCGCCCCATTGCCGACAATTCGCGGGTGAACCGGCCAACCGCCATGCCGGTGTCCAGAGGACGTCCCAGCATGTCACCGTGCCAGAAGGGCATCTTTGCCGCCGACTCACCGGGGGCGGGCACCACCTCGACCCGGTCGTGATCGATGCGCGTGATTCGCCAGGCCGTGCTGCCGAGCAGGAAGACGTCGCCCTCCCGGGACTCATAGACCATCTCTTCGTCCAACTCGCCCACGCGACTCCCATCGGGCAGCGTGACCCGGAACAGGCCGCGGTCGGGGATCGTCCCGGCATTCGTCACAGCCAACTGGAGGGCGCCGGGCCGGGCGCTGACCTCACCGGTGACCCTGTTCCAATTGATGCGAGGCCTGAGCTCGGCGAAGAGATCGGACGGGTACCGTCCGGCCAGCATGTCAAGGGTCTCGTCGAACACCTTTCGACTGAGGCCGGCGTAGGAAACGGCTCTTCGGACCATTTGATAAAGGGCGTCGGCGCTCGTTTCACCGGCGACGACATGGGCAACCACCTGTTGCGACAGGACGTCGAGAGGATTGGCCGGAATTCGCGTCGCCTCGACCGCACGTTTCGACATCTGGGAGGCGACCACGGCAGACACCAGAAGGTCGCCACGGTACTTGGGGAAGATCTTGGCCCGGGCCACCCCGCCCACCTGATGACCGGATCGGCCCACACGCTGCAGACCCGATGCGACCGATGTCGGAGCCTCGACCTGCAGGACGAGATCGACGGCTCCCATGTCGATGCCCAACTCGAGTGAGGAGGTGGCGACCACCGCTTTGAGCTTGCCTCGCTTCAGATCCTCTTCGATCTGCAGCCTCTGCTCCCGGGCCACCGAGCCGTGATGAGCGCGCGCTACCTCTGCCCCGGCGAGGTTGTTGATCTCGGCGCACAGCCTCTCGGCCAGGCGGCGGGAGTTGGCAAAGACGATTGTGGAGCGATGCGCCTCGATCTGCTCGAGAAGCCGTGGATAGATCGCGGGCCAGATCGATCTGGTGGATCGGCGGTCGGGGTCGAGAGGATCGGGGTCGCCCGGTCGGTCCATCTCCTCGACGGGGACCACGATTTCGAGATCCATGTCACGGTCGCGTGGGACATCGACGATCGTCACCGGGCGTGGTTCCCACACGTCTTCGTCGGTTCGGATCCCGCCACCCAGGAAGCAGGCAATCGTCTCGAGTGGGCGCTGTGTCGCCGACAACCCGATCCTCTGGGGCGGATCGTCTGTGATCTCGTCGAGACGCTCGAGGGAGAGGGCGAGATGGGCGCCTCTCTTGGTGGACGCCAGGGCATGCACCTCGTCGACTATGACCCAGCGGACACTGTGAAGGACCTCGCGCGCCGCCGAGGTGAGTATCAGGTAGAGCGACTCGGGGGTGGTGATCAGGATGTCCGGCGGATGACGTCTCATTCGCTGGCGGTCGGCCTGAGGCGTGTCGCCGGTGCGGAGGAAGGTCTCGACTTCTGGCAGGTTCGGGCCACCGAGCCGGCTGGAGGCGTGACGGATGCCGGCGAGTGGGGCTCGCAAGTTTCGATCGACGTCATGGGCGAGCGCCTTCAGGGGCGAGATGTAGAGGACACGGCACCGATCGGTCTCGTCCGGTACCGGCTCGGTGAACAAGCGGTCGAGGGTCCATAGAAATGCGGCGAGAGTCTTGCCGGAGCCGGTCGGGGCATGTATGAGCGTGTGATCGCCGTTCGCGATGGCGGGCCAGCCCAGCCGCTGGGCATCGGTGGGCTCGCGGAACGAGGCTTCGAACCACGTCCTGGTCGGGGCGGTGAAAGTGGCGAGACTGTCCACGACCCGAAGGTATCAGGCTGGAGAGACAAGATCTTCCGGAGTCGGACACCCCGGGACCGCATCTTCAGGCAGACATCTCCAAGGGGAGCCGGTTGACCTGGGCCAGTTCGAGGAAGATCTCCACCACCTGCGGGTCGAACTGGGTTCCGGTGTGTTGGCGGATTTCGTTGATGGCGAAGTCGACGGGGAGGGCAGGCTGGTAAGCCCGGGTCGACGTCATGGCGTCGAAGGCGTCGGCCACCAGGATGATCCGGGAGAGGATCGGGATCTCGTCGCCCTTGAGCCCGAACGGATATCCACGCCCGTCGAATCTCTCATGGTGATAGAGGATTGCCTCGGCTACTTTCGGGTCGAGACGATGACGGGTCATGGCGAATCCCAATTCCGGATGGCGATTCATCAGCTCACGCTCGTTTTCATCCAGGGGCCCGGGCTTGCCCAGAATCCCGGGATCGAGATGGATCTTGCCCACGTCGTGGAGTATCCCGGCGAGGGCGAGGCGATCTAGCTCTATCTCGCCGAGCCCGAGTCCGCTGCCGAGGTCGACGGCGAGATCGGAGACACGGTGGACGTGCCCGTGGAGGTCTTCGATGACGTCCTCCATCACTTCGATCAATATGTCTTTTGGAAGTTCCCGCATGTTCGGATTCACCCGCAGTGAAGTCTGGTCACTTTGAGCAACGATCCAATGGGCCAAACGGACTATATGGCCGTGGTCGCACGGACTAGTTCGGCAGACCTATGCGTCTTCAGCAGAGCCCTAGGTCATTTGCGATGGCCACGAATCGAGTGGCCCGGATCGGGTCGACCGGTCGTCTCGCGTCACCTTCGAACTTGAGATACGAGCCGACGATGACACCATCGGCCACCTCCATGAAGCCGGCCAGGTTCTCAGGGCCGGCACCTGACGCCACGATCACCGGCTTGTCCTTTGCGACCGTCTCGCGAACCGTGCGGAGGTCCTCCGTCGAAGGCTCCAGACCGGTCCCACTGCCGGAGACCAGGACGGCATCGGCGAGCCCGCGAACATCGAGATCGCCGGCGGCCTGACGTAGGTCGAGGGACGGCGGGGCCACGGCGTGCTTCACCATGACGTCCGCCCAGACCTCCGTGTCGTTTCCCAAACTGGAGCGCAATCTCATCACCTCGGCGGCGCGTCCGATGATGGGGCCCTGGTCGGTGTACATGACACCGGTCAGCACGTTGACCCGAATGAACTCGGCGCCGGTTGCAGCCGCAACGCTCAGGGCGGCGATGGCATCGTTGCGGAGCACGTTCACACCGACCGGGAGGCCGGTCGCAGCTTTGATGGCCGCAACCGCCACCGTCATCGAGGCGACGGTCTCGGAGGGGACCCGATCGGCATGGAACGGAACGTCGCCGAAGTTCTCCACCAGAAGTGAAGGGAATCCTGCGGAAGCCAGTGTCGTCGCGTCCGACACCGCCCTCTCGACCAGTTGCCCCATGGAGCCTTCGAACAATGGAGCCCCAGGCAGGGGGCCGAGATGCACCATCCCGACGACCCGGGGGAGGGCGCTCACAGGAAGGCCTTGGCTACCTGCAGTGCTTTCTCGGCGTATTCGCCCGTGGTCTTCAGATTGGTCTCGCCGGGCTTGGCGCGCCGCACGGCGACTCTCGCCCAATCGGAGGCTGCGCCTTTGATCAACTGGTCGGTGTCCGCCGGCCCGTAGATCCACTTGGCATAGCCCGGCCCGATGACCTCGACCCTGATCTGCTCGAAATCCTCACCGGCCTCTTTGAAGGCGTGTGGCAACGTCTTCCAACCCAGCCAGCACACATGCCGGATCCGGGCGGTGTCCTCCACCTCGATGCCGAGTGTCGAGTAGATGTCGAGCCCATGTGCCCAGGTCTCCATGAGCCGATAGGTGGCAAATGTCCTGGCGCTCATGTCTCCGGCGATCCACTCGATCCTCGAGGTGGCAGTCATGTGGGAGAGAGGCTCGACCACCTTCGCCCTGCCGCCTCGCCACCATTCGATGACGTCCTGTGGTCGCATCGAGCGGCCCTTCTTGATCGCCTCGTTCTTGAGCGGGCGCAGATCCGGGGCGTTCTGCCATCGCTTGAGACGGGTGCCACCGGCGATGCTGTCGGCGGCCAACTCCTCGTAGTCGGCGAGATGGGCGATGGTGTCGCGCACCGTCCACGGTTTGGCAGGCGTGACCATGTCCCAGATCTTGATCGGGATCCTCTGGAGGGACTGGTCGAGAAACTGCTGCTCAGCTACGAGATCCGAGAGAATGTCGCGCACGATCCAATGGTAGTAGGGGACCGGCGGCTATTCCCAGACGAAAGTCACCCTCTACCAGGGTCTTTCGGCCAGTTCCTCGGTCATCGGCTCCGGTATGTGTGCCGGCTCGGGACCCACGACGATGTCATTGAGCTCGTCCACGAGATGTCGGAGACGCCCGAATTGGCGGCGATCGAACACGAATGCGATTCGAGCGCAATGGAGGGCGTCATCATCTTCGATCTCGGCAGGAGTCGGGTCCGCCGCCACGATGCGACCTTCGACCACGATGTCGGCGAAGTCGCGATTGATCTGCTCCAGCATCTCCTCGTCGGGCCCCTGTCGCAGACGCAGGATCAGCTTCCCGCCGGCGTAACGCTGCGAGTGGTAATTCGCGTAGAAGTGCCATATGTGCTCTGCTGCGGCGCGGGGATCCTCGGTGTGTAGGAACACATCGAGGTCCGACTCCGAAATCAGGCCCTTGGCGAGCTGCTGCTCCTTCATGAACCGGATCATGGGCCCCCAGTATCCGGATCCTTCCGCCTCGAGCAGGACTATTGGGCGCAGGTCGCTCTTGCCGGTTTGCATGAGTGTCAGGAGCTCGAAGGTCTCGTCGAGTGTGCCCCAGCCCCCCGGGAGCAGGACGAAGGCAAGGGCTTCCTTCACGAAACCGAGCTTCCTGGTGAAGAAGTACTTGAAGTTGACCGTCCGATCTGGATCGAGAAAGCGGTTCGCCTCTGACTCGAAGGGGAGCCGGATGTTGACCCCGTAGGAGTTCTCAGTTCCGGCGCCCCGGTTGCCCGCCTCCATGATCCCGGGCCCGGCGCCGGTGATCACGCCCCAACCGGTCCGGGCCATGTGGGATGCGAACTCGACTGTGACCCGATAGTTCGGGTCGTCCTCTCCGAGCCGAGCAGAGCCATAGATGGTCACCTTCGGCTCCCCATGCCTCGAGAAGATCAGGTTCGAGTACCGCATCTCCTTGAGGGCCGTGTTGATCAGCTTGAGGTCCGCCCTGGAGGCCCGATCCCGCCCCAGCTTGATCGCCGTCGTGATCATCTCACCGATCAGGTCGGGGTTCTCGTTGTCCGAGGACTGTTCGACGAGCTTTCGGACCAGGGCATCCAGGTCCGGGTTTCCGAGGTCATAGGCCATGCCCTGACGGTACTCAGGTATGTCTCTTTGCCGTGGTGTGTACCCGGCCCGTCGCCAGGTCGGGCGTGGCTTCTTCCCGCCGTGCCAAGGCCATGCCCGCTAGAACGGCTTGACGGCCGGCCCTTTCCTGACGACGGCGTTCCAGATCGTCTCGTAGTGGTCCCGATCGAATGGGTCGACATGGGGCAGGACGTACTCCTCCCAGGCGTCACGCAGCGGGTCGGGCCGGTCGGAGTGCACGACCAAACCGGTTGGGATGCGATCGAGCACCGAGCGCAGCGACAGCGGTGTCTCGATGCGAACCCCGGCATCCTGGGCTTCGAATGAGGCATTGACTTCGACGGCGAGACGGGCGATCGCCTGCACGTATTCGTCGTTCAGCCCCGGGTAACGCCGGTTGAGCATCGCAACCACCTGATCGTCCGCGGGGAAGCCCTTCTCCCAGATCACCCATCTGTCGGCGAATGCCTTGTTGAGGGTCTGGGTCCCGGCATAGTCGCGTAGATCGGTCGGGTTCATGGTTCCGAACACCCTGACGTCCTCGCGGAGGTTCACGGTCTCACCGGTGGGCAGATCCAGGGCGGCGTAGCGATCGAGCAGACCGTGCAGGGCGAACAAGGTCTCGGCGCCGGCCGCATTCAACTCCGAGAGGTTGAGCAGGGCCGGCCCCCGCAAGGCACGTGTGATGTCGCCGTCCTCCCAACGGCTCTCCGTGCCGCCTTTTCCATCGCCGTGGAGATGCGTGGACCCGATCAGGGTCACGTCGCGCACCTCACCCGTGAGCGGGATGCGGAAGTAGGGGAGACCCATTGCTGCTGCGAACTGTTCGATGTCGTGGTCCTTGCCGGTCCCCATGTGACCTCGGACTGCCACGTGGAGCGGGATCAAACCCTCGGCATTGGACGCCCGGGCCTTCTCGAGTTGGGCAAACCGATACAGCATGCCCAGGTCCACGTAATGCGGGTCGGGCTCGGGGATCTTCCGCAGCCGAAGGTCGTGATCCTCGACCCCGGCGGGCACCTCGAACTTGTCCAGCGTGATGTTCGGGCCGACCCCGGCCGGATCTTCGAATGTGACTTTCTCAGGCAACTGCGCCCTCCTGGTTGTTGCGTGCTTCGGATGCCCTTATCCACCAAGTGTCCATCCCGAACAGGGCGAGACTGCGGCGCAGAGCGTTACGGGTCCCATTGATCATCGCCCCGGCCAGATCCTCCGGCTGGGAGACGACCTCGTGACGCTGATAGGCCTGATCGACCGTGTGGTCACCGATGCCGATCCCGATCACGGTGGCACCACCGCTCTCGACGGCGGCGACCGACTTGGCCAGCGCTTCCACCGATCCCCGGGTCATCCCGTCGGCCAGGACCATCAGCACACGGACCTGGGCGCCGAGCCGGGCCATCCGCTCGGCGGCGTGGATGATGTTGAACTCGTCCACGTTGGCCGCCTTCTCGAACATCGACACCGGTGGGGCCGACGCCGGGTCGCGGCGGGCGAGGCCGGCCGCTTTCTTCGGCTCGGATGCCGTGTAGAACAGACCGGCGAGGGCGGGTTCGGCGTCACGCCATCGCTTGGCGAACGACTTGACGACGTAGTGATTGACCGTCGAGGTGAGACGATCGGCAGCAGTTCCCTGAGTGCGGCGGAGACCGGCCGTGGCGGCCGACCTCTTTCGGCGGTACGACTGCTCGGTGTCGTCGACGTGGGCGGAATAGCCACGATTGAACAGGGCCACTTCGAAGTCGATCTGGAGCTCGTCGCAAAGATGCGCCATGGTCCATGCGCCGAGCATGGCCGCCGACATCGACCACGACGGGCCATGAGAGGTGCCCTTGGGGCTGAGCATCGAGGCGGATGCGTCGACGAGGAGCGACACCGCATACGCCCGTCGGGTGCGCGCCGCCCTTCGCTCGTAGAGGCGTTGATAGAGGCCGGCGCCGATGAAGAGAGCGGCATGTGGGGAGACGTCGCCCTGGTCGAAACCGGATCGAAGGCCGCGTCGCTGATTGGCGGCGAAGAGGGGATACAGCTCACCGGACACCCTTCGCTGAGCGACACCCCAACGCCGCGCCGAGGTCTTGAGTGCCTCCAGGCCCTCGGGCGCAAAACGCGTGAAAGCCGAAGGGATCGGTGTCACGACCAGCTTGCCGGCCTGTCCGGTGGGCAGATACACATCCGGTGCCTGGCTGACTCTGAGCAACTGGTCGGTGGACTCGTCATCGGCGACATCCGAAGCACCCTTCCGATCGGACATGCCGGATCGTGCTTCGGACGATCTTCGAGTGTCTTGGTAGGACTCGGCGTCGGTGACGATTGGCGATGTCATGCGGACCGAGTCCATCCCCTCACGTGCCTTCTCGGCGTCGGCTTGCGCCGCGTTCTGCTGCTTGGCGTGAGTCGTGTTGGCCTGAACTTCGGTGATCAGCCCATTGGCCCGGGCGATGGCCTCCAACTCGAGTGCGAGCTGGGCGACGTCCCAGGGATCATCGGCTTCGGCGGCCATGTCGCAATGGCCGGCACCGTCATCGATTGCCACTGCCGCCCTGGCGTCGAAGCGTTTCTCGAGGACGTCGCGCTCGACATATCCCCCAGTGAGCAGGAAGCAACCGAGGACGAACTGGCTCAAGGCGCCGGAACGACCGATGGCCTGGCTCAACGACGAGAGATAGAGGTCGGCGAGGACCGATTTCGCTCCCGGGTACGCCGACAGTCCCTGCCGTTCCTGTCGTGCGTCTTCCAAAGAGAAGAACAGGACCTCGGCTACGGGTCGATCGGTGCGATCGAGGGCAGTGAGCAGGTCGAATCGGGCACCGGGCTCGACTTCGCCCACCACGGGCCAGCCCTCCGGCAATTCACGAGCTTCGTCGAAATTCGTCGAGACCAGGTGCATCACTTCGTGTAGCGCGGACGCCAGGGCGACTTCGTCGGGCGTGACCGGCGCATTCCTGTGGTACGCAGCCTGAAAGATCCTGGGGTCGCACACCACCTCGTCGTCCGAGGCCGCTGCCTCGGATCCCAGGCGAACACGGAGATTCGGGTTTTTGGACAGGCTACGAGCGAACCTGGTCACCGCCGGGGCAACACGCTGATAGCGACTCACCACCGCCTCGATGGCGCGCTCCTCGGGGGCGATCAAGTCACTCAGGAAGGTCTGATCTCGGCCGCGCATGAGTCGACCATCTTCTCACAGGTGTCAAACCGTGTCGGTGTGCCGGCGCCAGGCGGTCTTCTAGCAGGAACAGGCCTCTTACACTCCCGACGTGCACTACGACCTCACCACACTCCCCAACGGGCTCAGAGTCATCTCCGAGCCGATGCCCTCTCTTCGCTCTGTGGCCCTCGGATGTTGGATAGACACCGGCACCCGCGATGAGGACCTGACACATGAGCACGGGGCATCGCACTTTCTCGAGCATCTGTTGTTCAAGGGCTCCGAGAAGCTGTCCGCTCGTGAGATCTCCGAGACTTTCGATTCGATCGGGGCCGAGTCCAACGCCTTCACCTCGAAGGAGAGCACCTGTTTCTGGGCGCGGTTGCTCGACCAGGATCTGACGACTGGTTTCGACGTGCTCTCCGAGATGCTGCAACGGCCGGCGTTTCGGCAGAACGAGATCGATGCCGAGAGGCAGGTCGTGATCGAAGAGATCAACATGAACGAAGACGATCCCGACGACGTGGCCTTCGAGAACTTCAGCACTGCCGTGTTCGTCGATCACCCACTGGAGGCACCGGTCCTCGGTACCAGGGATTCGATTCGGGCCATGAGCCGTGACGACATCCATGGCTACTGGGCCAGGAGATATGGGTCTCGATCCATGGTGGTCGCCGCGGCCGGATCGGTGGATCATGAGGCCCTGGTGGAGATGGTCGCCGACCGGTTTGGTGAATGGGACGGCGGAAGGGTGGGCCACGACCACGGCCCGACGGCACCCTGGCCCATGGTCAAGATCACGAGACGCGACACCGAGCAGGCCCACATCGTCATCGGTGGCAAGGGCTTCACCAGGAGCGATGAGAGACGTTGGACTT
Organism: Acidimicrobiia bacterium; assembly: GCA_049578105.1. Taxonomy (GTDB): domain Bacteria; phylum Actinomycetota; class Acidimicrobiia; order Spongiisociales; family ZC4RG35; genus JARDZU01. The sequence goes on from JBAULI010000017.1 coordinate 71,115, forward strand.
TCGAGGTCCTCAATCACGTCATGGGATCGGGGATGTCGTCTCGACTGTTCCGCGAGATACGTGAGGAGCGCGGCCTCGCCTATGCCGTATATGGATTCCGACTCTCGTATGCCGATGCCGGGGCATGGGGCGTCTACGTCGGAACGACTCCGACCCAGGTCGAGACCGCCATGGGTGTGATCAGGGATGAGCTGGCCAAGGTCGCCGAGGAGGGGATAACCCCCGCAGAGCTCGAGCGGGCGAAGGGATCCATGCGGGGCGGCCTGGCCCTGGCTTTGGAAGACCCCAACAGCCGTATGGTCAGACTCGGCCGCGACG
>JBAULI010000018.1:0-10209 GCA_049578105.1 Acidimicrobiia bacterium
CCAGGACCAGTGCTTCGGAGAGTGCGACGTTGAGACCGTGGAGGAGGCCATTGACCGCCAGCTTGGTGGCGGCGCCTGCCCCCCGGTCACCGACATGGATCACCCGAGCCGCCAACGTATCCAACACCGGTCTGACCCGGTCCAGCAATGCGGCGTCACCACCGGCCATGATCGTCAACGTCCCGGCCTCGACCGTCGAGACGCTGCCCGACACGGGGCAGTCGAGGAAGCCGGCGCCGGCTGCATCAACCGCCGCTCCAACCATCTCGATCGTGCGAGGATCGACGGTGCTCGTGTCTACGGCGATCGACCCCGGATTCATGCCCTCCACGATCCCACCCAGGCCCAGGTATACGTCATCGAGCGCCGAGTCGTCGGCCAGGCTGGAGAGGATGACGTCTGCCGATGCCGCAGCGGCGGCTGCGCTCTCTGCGATCTCACAGTCGAGGTCGTCGGCGGTCAATCCGGCCTTGGTGGGGTCCCGATTCCACAGGACGAGCTCATATCCCCCGCGGCGCAACGTCCCGGCCATGGCACTTCCCATCCGGCCGATGCCGATTACTGCGACTGTGGGCTGACTAGAGGTCACCGCTCAGTGACACTACACAATCTCGTCGTCGACTGATCGAAAAAATCGTGCGGTCGACACACCCTTGAGCATCGCCAGCCCGGTAAACACATGGGCAAACGACGAGTTCGAGATGCGATCAGTCTCACTGCACACCGCTCGTCGGCGCCGAGTATCCTCACTATTCAGACCCGGCCCGACGGGAACAGATGACCGAGGAGATCAGGATGGGCGACGACGGTGTGGTTTTGGTGGTAGGCGGTACCGGGGGCATTGGTCGCGAGGTGGCACGTCACTACGTCGACCGTGGCCATCCGACTGTGATCACCGGGCGTGACCCTGCCCGAGCCGCTGAGATCGCTTCGTCGTTGGGTGATGGGGCCAGCGGGCTTGGCTTCGATCTGGCCGAGCCGGAGAAGATTGCCGGTGCGCTCGACGGCATCGGACCGGTTTCCCGCCTGGTGCTGGCGGCGATCGCCAGAGACAACAACCCGGTCAAGCAATACGAGATCTCAGGTGCCGTGTACCTGGCAACCATGAAGCTGGTCGGGTACACCGAGGTCGTGCACACCCTCTTGTCGCGACTGTCCGACGACAGCTCGGTCCTGTTGTTCGGCGGGCGCGCCAAGGACCGGCCCTATCCGGGCTCGACGACGGTCACCACCGTGAACGGTGGGATCAGCAGTCTCATTCGCACCCTGGCCATCGAGCTGGCTCCGATCCGCTTCAACGCAATCCATCCCGGCATCGTCGGCGACAGTCCCTTTTGGGAGGAGAAGCCGCTGGATGCGGTGCTCCAGCGAACCCCGACCGGACGCTTGGTGACCATGGAGGACGTGGTAGACGCCACGGTCTTCTTGCTGGAGAATCGCTCGGTCAATGGTGTGAACCTCTACGTCGATGGCGGATGGATGCTGATGTGACCGAGATTCAACGGGCCCCGAGCACTCAGGATGGTCTCGATGGGATCGGTGACAGGCTGCGCGAGGAGCGTGTCAAGGCGGGTTTGAGCCAACGCGAGCTCGCCAGACGCCTGGGGCTGTCGGCGAGTCTGATCTCCCAGCTCGAGACGGGGTTGTCCAAGCCCTCGGTGGGAACGCTGTATGCGATCGTGACCGAGCTCGGCCTCTCGCTGGACCGGATCATCCATGGTGAGAACTACGAAGCCGGCCCTCGCGATGACACCCGTGTCGACGACCTGGACCTCGAGCCACTTACCCACCCCGGCTTCAGGTCGGCCATCGACCTCGCCTCAGGTGTCCGCTGGGAGCGTCTCACCTCGGGCACGGAAGACGAGATCGACTTCCTGCATGCCATCTACGAGGTGGACGGCGCGTCGACTCCAGACGAGTCATTGATGCGTCATCACGGTCGCGAGTACGGGTATGTCATGTCTGGCACTTTGGGCATCCAGATCGGGTTTCAGGAGTATGAGCTGGAGCCTGGTGATTCGATCGCCTTCGACTCCACCCGCCCGCACCGGCTGTTCAACAAAGGCGACGTCCCGGTCCATGCCATCTGGTTCGTGGTCGGACGGGAGGCCGACGTGAGGACGTCCTCGGACTGACTGGGCTCCTGATCGATTCAGGGCCGGCCGGTTTCCTTCCACGCAGCGATCTGGCGTTGCACCTCGGCGGCGTCGAACCAGGCGTTCTCGTAACAGATCAACTCGTCACGCAATTCGAAGACATGGAGGATGCGAACCTTCACAGGGGCCCCTCCTCCTTCCACGCCCGCCCAGGCGCCATGGACATGGCCGGTGATGATCGACTCGTCGACGACGAACCGGCCATCCTCACCGGTGAATCTCTTCACCGAGTCGAGTCGAACGTCCGGGATCGCCTCGATGATGCCCCCGTACACCTCGCCTACCTCCTCCTTGCCGTGGAAAGGGGAGTCGGGATGAGTGATGTCGTCCCAGATGATGTCGTCGGTGTACGTGGCGAGGGTGCCCGCAACGTCGTGGGCGTTCTCCGCGGCGAAGTGTTGGTCGATGATGTTCAAGGGGTTTGCCTGCCCGTTTCGCTCCCAGGCTAACCGGGGCGGGAATGGAGCTTCACCAGGTGCTCAGCAGCCAAACCTCGGGCTCCCACCCGCCGGCATCGACCCCTGCAAACAGGGTCACCGCCTCCGTCAAGGCCCGTTGGGCCTCTTCTTCCCTTCCCGCCTGATGATGCAGGTCGGCCAGGTGGTTACGCAGCGCCGCTTCACGGTGTCGATGCCCGGAGCGGGCAGCGATGTCGATCGCCTCCTCGATCAAAGTCACCGCCTCGTCGACCTGGCCCGCCAGAGCGAGCAGTCGGGCCTTGTTGTTCAGTGAGGCCATCCTGGCGATCTCGTCGTCCCCGACCAGCTCCAGCGCTCGGTCCAGGTAGCCCGTCGCCTCGACATGGTCGGTGGTCACCACACCGAGGATGTTGAGCGCTCGAGCGATTGCACGATCGTCCCCCTCCTTCTCAGCCAAGTCGAGGGCATGACCCGCAGCCGTCTCTGCTTTCTCCTGATCCCCCTGGCGATGGTGGAGAAGGGCCCAGTCCGCATGGACAGCGGCAGGATGCGGGTGCATTGGTGAGGCTCGTTCGAAGTGCTCCTCAGCCAGGGCAAAGCGGCCCAGCAAACGCTGGGTCTCGCCGAGGCGATGCTCGATGATGGCGGCCCTTTGCCCTTCAGACTCAGCGACTGCCGTCCTCAACTCCCGAAGTGCCGTCGAGTAGTCGCCTCGGGCCATGGCCAGCTCTCCCAGTTCCAGGTGCAGGAACCCTCCGTCGGCGTCACCCAGGGCCAGCGCCGTCTCGTACAGCTCTCGGGCTTCGGCGTTGGCGTTCATTTTCCGGGAGAGGGAGCCCGCCAGGCGATACCACTCGGCGGCCTCAGGGCTCGACGCCTCGCGGTGGTGAGCGGCCACGGCTGCAGCCATCCGGGCATCGCTGCGGGCTCTCGGTCGTGACCCGATGGCGGCGGCCGCCCGCAAATGCAGCAGTCTGCGGCGGGTGAGCGATGTCGAGTCGTAGACGACTCCCGCCAAGGTGTCGAGGCCAAAAGTCAGGCCTTCGGGGACCTCGCGGAGCAAGCCGGCGGTGACGAGCTCCTCAACTGCTCGAACGACCTCGTCCTCGCCCCGTCCGCTCACTTCTCTGAGCAGCGACGCATCACATATGCCTCCCAGCACCGATGCAGAAGCGAGCACCTGGCCTCCGAGCTCGCCCAGGTTGCGCAGACGCTCCTCGACATAACGAAGGACTCCAGGCGGCTGGGAGCTGAAGGCTCCGGCGATGGTCTCGAGAACCAATAGCGGGACTCCGCCGGTGCGGGAGACGATTGCCCGGGCGTCCAAGCCTGGAGGAACGATTCCCTCCAGCCTCTCCTCGGTCAGGGGCTCGAGGGTGATCTTTTCCTCTGTAGACGCGATCAGATCGGCAAGCGCCGCCGGGATGTCCTCCCCGCTTCGCGTGGACAGGACCAGCATCGCCGGCATCTCGGGCACCCTCCGTCCGAGATAGGCGATGAGCGCCGCCGACGCCGGATCCGCCCACTGGGCGTCGTCGATGATCAGCAAGAGGGGTGTGTCCTCGGTGAGGAGATGCAACATCTCTTTGAACGACTCGAAGAGCCGAAGCTCACCCAGGGGGTCGGTGGACGAGAATTGATGCCCAGGACCGAGGGCCGGGTCGAGCCGGCCGAGCTCTTCTCGCATCCACGACGGAATTGTGTCGGCCTTTTGCTCGATCATCGGCCTCAGCTGGGAGAGGAGTTGGGCGGCGACCCCGAACGGGAGGGTCTGCTCCATGCGAAAGGCGCGGCTGATGACGGCACGACTGCCGGAGGCGGTCACTTCCTGGGCCAGCTCCTCGAGAATGCGTGTCTTACCCATCCAAGACCCTCCCTGCACCGACAGGACCCGTCCCCCGGTCGCGGCCGAGGCCCATGCTCGGCGCAGGGCCGCGAACTCTTCGACACGGTCGATCATGTCCTTGGGAAGTGCGGGCGTGGCCCGCCGTGCGATCGTGGGCTTGTGCCTTGTGGCCGGCGCCGGTGGAAGATCGTCATCGAGGATCGCCTCATAGAGCTCCGTGGTCTCTTCGAGTGGTGCGACACCCAACTCGCGGTCGAGGTTGGCGAGGCACTCGTTGTAGGCCTCGATGGCGCCAGGGCGATCGCCGGACCAAGCATTGAGGAGCATGAGTTGGCGATAAGCGGGCTCGTGAAGAGAATCCAGATCGACCCACCGGGTCACTGCCGAGATCGCGTCCCGATAGTCACCCGATGCGGCGAGAGCCGTCGCCAGCCGGTGGAAGGCTCCACCGGCCTGCATCCGGAGGATCTCGGCGGTATTCCGGGCCCAATCCTCGAAATCGGGAGCACCCCGTATGGAAAACCCCTGGAGGAAATCGGCCCGGTAGCGGTCCGTCGCCTGCGAGAGGATTGGGATGCACTCGGCACATACGTCGCCCCGAGGATGATCGTGGTGGGCCGTGGCCTCGAGGTCGGCTTGAAAGGACAGCACGTCGCATGAGTCGACGTGGTCGAGTCGCACTGAATCACGGTCGGCAATCACATGATCCGGCCCCAGCCCGCTCCGCAGCGCCGACAGCGTCCTTCGAAGACTGGCGCGTGCCTTGTCGGTGCTCGACTCAGCCCAAAACAGTGAAGCGAGGATGTCCCGCGTGGCACGTCCCTCGACCGCGAGATAGGCAAGGGTCGCCACGGCCTTTCGGGTGTCGACAACGAGGTCCTCGCCACCGATCTCGACCTCGGGTGAGCCAAGCAGGCGGATATCCAGTGACGGTCCACTCGTTCCCAATGTCGGCAAAAGGTAGCTGTGGGCGTTACGAGAACCCAAGCTGGTCGGACTCGGAACGTTGTCGCCCCGGGGCTGCGTCTGTCGTAGCGTTTCGGCAACGGGAGCGGGAGAATGATTGGTCGATGGTCGATTCAGACGAACTCGGCCGCCGATCGAGGGTTTCCGACGCGGATGGTTGGGTAGGGGCTCCCGGTCATGTTCCAGACACACTGGAACCTTCGGCGGTAGGGGTTTGGATGAGGGACAGGTGACCGATGTTGCGGAAACCTGCCTGCCGTAACGGTTCCGGAACGGTGTCGCGTTAGAAAGGTGTCATGGTGCAGCTCATGAAGCGGCGAAAGTCAGAGAAACCAGAGGCAGCCATCCCCGAGGTGGCAGCCACCTCTGTCCACACCACACAGGTTGGCCCCATCGAAATACCACCGGGTGATCCCTTGGAGACCGTCCTGCTCTCCCTCGGGGCGCCTGTCGAGCTCGCGGATCTCGAGGTCTCGTCACCGACGCTCACGGAGCTGAGAAAGTCAGGAGTCGAGCTGGTGGTCCCGCTGATCGGTCAGGGTGAGCTGATGGGAGCCCTCTACCTCGGCTCCAGGCTTTCGGACCAGCCCTATTCGAGTGATGACCGTCGCCTCCTGGGGAGTCTTGCATCTCAAGTGGCCCCGGCGATGAAGGTTGCCCAGCTCGTTCGGGAGCAGCAGGCCGAGGCGAAGGAGCGGGAGCGGATTCAACAGGAGCTCCAGGTCGCCGCCCTGATCCAGCAGACCCTCCTCCCCAAGGAGCTCCCGTCGATTGCCGGCTGGCACGTGGACGCCTTCTACCGCCCCGCCCGGGCTGTCGGTGGTGACTTCTATGACTTCATCGACTTGGGGGGGAATCGTCTCGGCGTGGTCATCGGTGATGTCACAGACAAGGGCGTCCCGGCGGCACTGGTCATGGCCACCTGTCGATCCATGCTGCGGGCAGCGGCCCAACGCCACGAGTCGCCGGCCGCCGTCCTGGCAGACGTCAATGAGGGGCTCGTCCCCGAGATCCCTCCGGCCATGTTCGTGACCTGCCTCTACGCAATCGTCGACACCGTCGGCGGCGAGGTGGTCCTGGCCAATGCAGGGCACAACCTCCCGTATGTGAGGACGGCCGATGGCGTGACAGAGCTGAGGGCCACCGGGATGCCCTTGGGGCTGATGTCGGACATGAGTTACGAGCAGCGGACATACCGCTTGTCCGATGGCGACGTGATGGTGCTGACGAGTGATGGGATCACCGAAGCCCACAACCCCAGCGGGGAGATGTACGGGTTCTCACGGTTGATCGACCACGTCGGCCTGCGGGGCGATGACGCCAATGTGGTCGGTGCGCTGGTGGGGGACCTGGAGATGTGGACCGGTCCCGACGCGGAGCAGGAGGATGACATCACCCTGGTCGTGGTGCGACGGACTGCATCGGCCGCCTCGTCGGCCGTGGCCTTCGAGGGCTCCCATGAGCCACTCGTCCTGACCTCGTTCCAGGTGCCGAGTGTCGAGGGGAACGAGAGACTGGCGATATCCGAGGTGGCCAAAGTCGTCGGACCGCTAGGGCTTGGCCACACGAAGTTGGAGCGTCTGAAGACGGCGGTGGGGGAAACCGTCATGAATGCGATCGAGCACGGCAACGGATTCGACCCCGTCCTCGAGGTTCACATAAAGGTCACGGCCTCTGATGAGCGGGTCACGGTGTCGGTCACCGACTCCGGCGCCGATCGGGCGATCCCCGAAGCGGAGGTTCCCGACATCGAGGCGAAATTGGCCGGTGAGCAGTCCCCACGCGGGTGGGGGTTGTTCCTGATCGAGAAGATGGTCGACCAGGTCAGCAGTCACGGAGGCGACGGGACTCACACCGTCGAGCTCGTGATCAATCGGGAAGGAGATGCCTGATGTCAGGCGATGAGTTCGGGGCGACAGTGTCGAATGGCGACGCCGGGCCGGTGATCGAGCTTCACGGGACGGTCAATCGTGGCTCAAAGGAGGCCATCGAGGACGCCTACCGCCAGGCCAGCGCAGGGGACGGTGAGATACGACTCGATTTCCGGGACGTCGACTACATCAACTCCACGGGGATCGCGGTCATCGTCGGTGTCCTGGCCATGGCCCGGGCCGAGGGTCGCCAGGTCGGAGCATTCGGTTTGTCGGATCACTATCGAGAGGTCTTCCAGATCACCCGTCTGTCCGATTTCATGCACATCTATCAAGACGCAAACTCGGGTAACTGAGGAGAGGAAGCATCGATGCCCACTGCAAACCTGACCATGGACATTCGCGAGGTCGCCGAAGGCGTGCGCGTGATCGACATCAAGGGAGAGATCACGTCGTTCGCCGAGAGCGAGATAGCTGCTGCCCATGAAGAGGCCGGTGCGGGCGCCCGCGCCGTGATCCTCAATTTCGAGGGCCTCGACTACATGAACAGCGGTGGGATCGGCCTGCTGGTCACCACCCTCATCCGCGCCCAGAGAGCGGGTCAGGCCCTCCTCGCATATGGCCTGAGCGACCACTATCGGGAGATCTTTTCGTTGACCCGTCTCGACGAGGCGATCGGCCTCTATCCCGACGAGCCTTCGGCGCTGGCCTCGGTGGCCTGAGCAGCCGGGCTCAGCCGAGGGCGGCGCGCGCCGCGTAGTAGCCGCACATCCCGTGAACGCCGGCGCCGGGCGGCGTCGCCGATGAGCACAGATACACACCGTTGCCGTAGTCGAACGGCCGGGTGCTACCCAGCTGGAGGACCTTCTTCAGGCCGAACTCGCCACCGCCGATGTCCCCGCCGACGTAGTTGGGGTTGTATTCCTCGAAGCCCGATGAGCCCCGAGTTGCGCGGTCCAGGATCACCTCTCGGAAACCTGGGGCGAATCGCTCGACCTGGCTCTCGATCGCCTCGGTCATGTCCACCGACGATCCGTTGGGGACATGACAGTACGCCCAGGCGGTGTGCTTGCCCGCCGGTGCCCTGGTGTCGTCGAAGAGGGACTGCTGGGCCAAGAGCACGAATGGCCTCTCGGGATGTCTGCCCTCGAAGACCGCTCGCTCGGCGGCCTCGACCTCGGAGAAGCTGCCGCCAAGGTGAACCGTCCCCGCTCGGCCGCTCAGCTCGTCCGCCCAGGGGATGGGTGAGTCGAGCGCCCAGTCGACCTTGAAGATCCCCGGCCCGGGCTTCCAGGCGAGCAGCCGGCGTCGGCTGGAGGCCGACAACCGATGTCGGGCCATCCGATAGGCGGCCGGGGGCATCACGTCGAGGAGGACCCGCCGCGCAGGTAGGTCGTCGATCGTTTCGATCATCCGACCGGTCTCGATGATCCCGCCCAGACTCGTCAGCTGGCCGGCCAGCGCCTCCGCGATCGACTGTGAGCCACTTCGCGCCAGCGGCCAGCCGTGTGCGTGTCCGATCGCTCCAAGCATGAAGCCCACACCCGACGTTGCCATCGAGGTGAAGGGCGCGATGGAGTGGGCCGACATACCGGCCAGGAGGGCCTTGGCTTCCTCCGTTGAGAACAACTTGGCCAGCATCGAGGCAGGCAGACCGCCGATGGCGGCGACACGGGTGAAAGACCGGAGATGCTTGGGGACGATGGTCATCGGGCTGAGGACGTCCTCCACCACTGCGTCGATTCGTTCCACCAGAGGCCCCATCAGACTCTCATAGCGATCTCCGTCCGTGCCCAATTGGGCGGCAGTGTCTTCGACGCTTCGTTGCAGGGCCACCGATCGGCCCCCGTCGAGCGGATGGACGAAGGGGATCGGTGGCTGGACCCAGTCGACGTCGAGGCCGATCTGGTTGAAGAACGGTGAGGCGACTCCCGACGGGTGTATCGCCGAGCAGACGTCGTGGCGGAATCCCGGAAGAGTCAGCTCGGACGTCCGGGTGCCACCACCGATCTCCTCGGCGCCCTCGACGAGGAGGACGCTGAACCCCGCTTTGGCGAGCTCGACGGCGGCGGCCAGACCATTTGGGCCGGCCCCCACGACGGCCGCGTCATATGAGCTCATCGGGGCCATTGTGGTCGGCCTCCGTTACGGAAGGGTTAATGGCATCTCGTAACGATGGCGGAACGGCGACCGGATACATCTGGGGGTGCAAAGGAGACGTGATGACCGAGCCAAGAGACACAGACAATTGGGCCAAGCCCATCGATGCCTTCCATGTCGGCGAGACCGCCGAGGGTGCCTTCAAAGGCAACGTCGAAGGGAGGAAGCCGACCGGTCCGCTGCAGGGGTTTGGCCAGCTATGGCAAAAGACCTATGAAACCAGGGTTGTTGGTCCCACCCCCGAGGAGTTGATCGCCACCTGGAAGGCGAATTTCGGCGAGTTCTGGTATCCGTCGAACAAGTTCTACGCCCCCGCCGCCGGCATTGCTCCCGGCGAGATCGCAGTCATCGCCGGCGGCAAAGGCCCCACCAAGGTGACCACCGGTGTCAGGGTGATCTACGCCGACGATCGTTCCTGGTCGTACATGACGCCAGAGGGTCATCCCTGGGCGGCGATCATCACGTTCAGCGCCCACGAGGATGACGACGCCACCGTGGCCAGGATCCACTTGCTGGTGCGGGCGAACGACCCGCTCTATGAGGCGAGCTTCCGGGTCTACACCAGTCGTCTCGAGGACAAGATCTGGACCCACACATTGACCCAGCTCGCAGCCCACTACGGGATCGATGCCGTGGTGGTCAAGGAGATGAACCTGGTCGACAGGCGACGCCAGTGGAATCAGATGGGCAACATCTGGAAGAACTCGGCAGTCAGGACCCTGCTGCGCCGGGACCGCAAGGTCTAGCCCCGAATCAGTCGAGCTCTACCGTCGGAGTCTCCGCCTCAACGG
>JBAULI010000019.1:0-4531 GCA_049578105.1 Acidimicrobiia bacterium
GCTTCCGTCGGCGGCGCCTTCAGCGCCTGGAGGTTCGTATGGCTTTTCAGCGGGGCACCCGGGCTGGGCATCTCTCACCTCTCCTACATGGTCACCACCTATGTCTTCATGACAACGATTGTCGGCCTCATCGTGTACTCGTGTGTCGATGTCGTCAGGTGGCTCTTGCAGGCTGGGCTCTCTCGGCAATCTCTCATCTTTTGTGGATGGATGATGCTCGTCGTCGCCCTTCTCAGTTGTCTGGTAGTGCTCGACGTTGGCCGGCCAGTTCTCGTCATCTTGCCGTTTGCGGGCGCATTCTTGATCGCCCGTGTCTATGTGACGATGACGAGGTTGGTGAGTCGTTCCGATCTCTCGGCCTGACCAGACGAGCCTATTGATCGGTGTCACAGCTCACCTGTACCTTCGCCACATGCGCTACTTCCAACCCGCACTCTTCCGGTTTCTGAGAGACCTGGCCGCCAACAACAACCGGGAATGGTTCGAAGCGAACCGGGAGCGTTACATCGAGACCGTCCAAGAGCCGGCACTCGCCTTCATAGCCGACTTCGCACCTCGGCTGGAGAAGATCAGCCCCTATTTCCGGGCCGATGCCAAGGTGCAGGGTGGATCGTTGTTTCGCATCTACCGAGACACCAGGTTCTCCGCCGACAAGACGCCATACAAGACCAACACCGGTGTGCATTTTCGTCACGACCGCTTCAAGGACGCCCACGCCCCCGGGTATTACCTCCATCTCCAACCTAGAGAGTGCTTCATGGGCGTCGGCCTCTGGAGACCCGATGCGAAGGTCGCCCACCAGATCAGAGAGACGATCGCTACGAGCCCCGCCATTTGGAGGAAGGTGGCACATGGCAAGCGCTTTGCCGACGTGTACCAGCTGGAAGGAGACTCGCTGAAGCGACCACCGAAGGGGATCGACCCCGACCATCCCTTGATCGAAGACTTGAAGCGGAAAGACTTCATCGGCTCGAAGCGTCTCACCCAGAGTCAGGTCACCAGCGCCGACTTCATCGACATGGTCGAGAGTGACTTCAGACGCGCCACGCCATTCATGGAGTTCCTGTGCGGGGCGGTGGGAGTCGAGTTTTGACGTCTCGCTCAGATCTCGGTTTCGATCTCACCCGTGTCGTGGTTCCTGATGTCGGCCTCGTGACCGAGTAGTCGACCCCGAAACTCACCGGCCGAACGGACGAACAGCACGGAAGGCAGGCTCTCAGCGAACTCGCGGAGGCGATAGGCATAGTCCTCTTCCTCGCCTTGTCTGACCGGTCGGAGCCCGAGGAACACGACGTCTGCCGATGCCGATTGTCGACAGATCATCTCCATTACGCTCATGTCTGCCGAATGGAGCATCACCTCCGGCTTGGCGCTGATCCGAGCGAAATGGATCATTTGTTGGAGAAGATGCTGATTGCGCTCCAACATCATCTCGGAGGTGGCAATGCTCTTGATGGTGATGGTGGCGTCACGCCACTCCGGATTGAGTGACAGCAGATGGGCCAGCAGTGTCAGCATGTCCCCGTTCGCCTGAAGGCCACCCCACCAGACGTCGATCCGGCGTCGACGTCGTTTGCCGATGTCGAGATTCCCGGAGTTGCAGATAATGGCCCCGATACCCAGGGTGTTCAGCTCTTCGATGATCTGGAGCTGGTTGGCGCACCGATCTCCCTTCTCCGACCAACCGAACATCACAGTGTTCGACTCGATGCCTGCGATGCCGTTCGCCTGTGCCACCGAAATGGCGCCTCTGACGAAGTCGTCCACCACCTCGACCTCGCCGAAGGCGGCGACGCCGAGGGCTTCCAGGTCACCGTTCAGGTCGTCCTTCCATCGTCTCACCTCCGGTCCGAGGTCGGACAGGGATCCCACGCGCAGGTCGGCCACGGTCAGGATGCCACGGTCCTGCACCAGCCATGAGCCGAACCTGACGAGATTGGAGCGCCGGGTCACATCCCCGGCAAACAACAGGATGTTCGGCCGCCAATTCCGGGGGTCGTTGGGAAGGCGGCGCAGCTGGAGCACGGTGGATCGGACGAGGGTCATCAAGGCCCCACGTCGCAGATCGCCCCAGGGAGCCACCAAGGCGCGCCGCCGCATCAACAAGTAGATGGTCACCTCGAGCACGATGGCCACCCCCAGGGCGAGTGGGCTGATCAGGAACATGACCCAGAAACACCCGAACGCGCCACCGAGCGAGATCACCCAATGGACCCGGAGCTTGGGTCGAAAGGATGGGTCCCCGGTCAGCTTCTCGACGCCGGCGACCAGGTTGACCATCCCATAGGTGGTCAGGAAGAACATGGTGAGGGCAGGCGCCACCGCATTGAGGTCCCCAAGGGCGACCGCACCCAAGGCCACGGCAAGTGAGATGAGCAGAGGGATGCCAGGACCGTCGATCTTTGCCAGCCGGTGCCCGATGAACCGAGGCAGCACCCGGTCGTCGACCATTGCTTGGAGAGTCCGTGGCGCTCCGAGGACACTTCCCACGGCCGACGAGAAGATCGCCCCCCAGAGCCCGGGAAAGATCAAGAAGGACAGGCCACCGGCCAGGGTGAACCAGATGAGATTGTCGTCGACCAATTGTCGTGGTGTCGCAGCGAGTGCCAGGGCTACGACGACCCCGAGATAGACGAGGAAGCCCACCAGAACGGCGGCGATGGTGCCCAGGGGGATGGAGCGCTCGGGGCGCCGGAGATCCCCAGACAGCGAGACCCCGGCCATGAGCCCCGTCGCCGCAGGGAAGAAGACGGCAAACACGGCCCAAAATGGTTCACCACCAGGGATCCCGGCGAGATGCACCGTGTCGGGCATGGTGCGACTCACCCCCATGAGCAGGATCACGAGGGACACTCCGATGGCGCCCATGATGGGAAGCTGGAGCTTGAGGGCTAGACCGGCGCCTTGAGCGGCGAGGAGCGCGACCAAGAGAACCGTCAACGCCGCTATCGGCCGCTGCGGGAGTTGCGGCCATATCAGCTGAAGGCTTTCGGCCAGACCGAATGCATACAGGGTCACGCTGAAGGCCTGAGCCAGGAAGAGGGGGATCCCGATGGCTGCCCCGATCTCGACGCCGAGACTCCTCGAGATCATGTAATAGGCGCCGCCCGCCCCCACCCGCATATTGGTGGCCACGGCCGACAGGGAGAGTGCCGTCGCCAGGGTCACCGAGTTGGCGATGACCACGATCACGATGGCCGAATGGAGCCCCACGTTACCGACCACCCATCCGGTCCTCAGATAGAGGATCACACCGAGGATGGTGAGGATCGACGGGGTGAATACACCCAGAAAGGTCCCGAGCTTCACATCAGCGGCGGGCGAGCGTCGTCTGAGGAAGGCAGGGACGATGTTCACCGGGGCGATGTTATGGGCTGACGACCGTCTGGAGGCGTTACGAGCGTCGCGGCATCGACCATCGCCTCACGCCATCCCAACCCGCTGGCGTGAGAAACCCCCACGCAGATTCTTGGGATACCAGATCGTGGGGGTTTCTCGATTGGGCTGCCATCGGAAGCAACCTCAATGGGGATAACCGACCCTAGTCCACCCATCTTCTGCCATGTCGGGGGAAAACTGAGTCAGGTCCGCGGCGCCAGACCGGGGACCTGACTCTTCAACCGTCCGCCTCCCCAGGAGGAGCAGTCCTTCTTCGCAGTAAGAGTGGTATGTGTCGCTCGGTTGCAGCCTCGATCATTGCGTGTTGAGGGCAGAGGTACCGGCCGGGGATCATGAATGTGGCGTGCGCACCGCAGTGGAAACACTCGAGATGGATGGGTTGCGGTTGGTCTGGGTTGGACACCATCACAACCTGGGCTGTCGAGCATCAATGTTCCAGGACCATCTCCAGGTCACGCCGCCTGGCTAGTCATCAGGCCCATTGCGATTATCCGAAGGATCCCGAAACCGGCATCCAGCCTGGATTACCGAGGTAAAAGGAGTCGTCGGCGGTCCCTTGGGTGTTGCTATGCCGGAAGAAGAACCGAGCCTGGTCAGGCCGAAATAGGGCTGGTGTGGAGAATCCGACCCCAGTCCAATCTCCGGCCACCAGCAGGTCGGCGGGATCTCCAAACAAGAATTGGTGATCCGCTACCCCTTGTGTGTGACTATTGCGAAAGTAGACGAGCCCCGTTGTCTCACGGTGGAGTCCGATCGTGTCGATGCCGTCTCCGTCGAAGTCGCCGGCAAACGGTTTGTCACCCGGGTTGCCGAAGTAATACGACTGATCGGCAGATCCGACTCCCGAGGCTCCGGACCCGAGCCGATTGATGATGTAGACCTTGCCCTCTGAAGGTCGATATATCGACACCGTGTCGCACCCGTCTCCGTTGAAGTCGCCGGCCACCGGAATGTCACCCGGGTTGCCGAAGAAGTAGGTGCGATCGGCGACACCCTGCGTGTTCGAATTGCGCAGGTAGACGAAGCCGTCGGAGCGGCGATACAGGCCCGGAGTGTCGATGCCATCGCAATCCCAATCTCCCATGAATGGGGTGTCGCCCGGGTTGCCGTAATAGAACGATGTGATCTGGTC
>JBAULI010000020.1:0-3704 GCA_049578105.1 Acidimicrobiia bacterium
CGTCCTGCGCCTGGCCGAGAGCACCGAACTGTGACAGACCGACACCGTGACCCCAGCCACCACCGTCGAATTCCCAATCGTCGATGCCGGCAAGGGCGGTCTGCGCTATTGGAAGGATGCCCAGGACGACGGCCATTGCCAGGAGCAGACGAAGCAACCTCACCATCCCGACCATCGGCCCCCGATCAGACCCTCTGAAGGAGATATCAACCACCCACCAACCGATATACGGCACCGGCCACCAACGAGACGGCGAGGATCTCCCCGTCTCCATCATGAGCGAAGTCGACCAGACGGCCCTTCCCGAGGCTCCCGGTCAGGTCGAGCTTCTCGACGGCCTTGCCGTCGAGAAGGCGGAATGCCCGGACTATCCCAGAGGAGTAGTCGGCGTAGATGTAGTAACCGTCAAGGGAACGGACCGTAGGCCCCCGATAGACCACTCCACCCGTGACGGTCTGGCCCACCGAGCGCCCATACTCGACGACCGGCATCGTGATTCCGGAAGTCGAGCACGAGGGATCGGGATCGAGTGAGTTGCAGAGCGTTCCCTCATATCTCGACCAGCCGAAGTCATAGCCGACCGGGCTGATCGGCACCGCGTCGATCTCCTCCCGGGCACTCTGACCGACGTCACCTATATAGATGTTCCCGTCGTCGAACGACCACCGAAAGGGGTTGCGCAGCCCGGACGCCCATATCTCATCCAGGCCGGGTGCGCCCACATATGGATTGTCGGCCGGGACCTCATAGGGCTCGGCCCCATCTACGTCGATTCGGATCATCTTCCCGAGCAACGTGTTGAGATTGCGCGCTCGGCCGGCAGGGTCGTTGCCGCCTCCCCCGTCGCCCAACCCCAGATAGAGATAGCCGTCCGGGCCAAACGAGAGGAACCCGCCGTTGTGATTGCTCGCCGGCTCATCGACGGTGAGGATCGTCCTCGGCGACGAGGCAGTGGCCAGGTCGGGCGCGATGTCGAACTCGACCAGATAGGCAGTGTGATTGCCCGAGCCACCCGGGCGCAATGGGGCGGAATACCAGGCAAAGAGACGACGATCGGCCGGGTAGTCGGGATGGATGGCGATCGAGAGGAGCCCTCGCTCGCCGCCCGTGAGGACCGTCCCGGTCAGATCGAGGAAGGGCTGTGGCAACAAGGCGCCGTTCTGGGCGATCATCACCCTTCCGCCCAGCTCGGCGATCAGCATCCGGTCCTCGCCGGGCGGCACCAATGCCTGTACCGGGCTCGATAGCCCGTCGACCACCAGATCCCATCCGAGCGGGGGGCGTGCCGGGGGCTTCATCGCCGTCAGCCCCAAAGCCCTGGTCAACATCGTTGCCATCTCGGCGCGGGTCAACACTCGACTCGGGCAGTACTGGTCGTTGGCGGGCGGGTTGCAACCGACGGTTATCCCAGCGGCAGCGATCCGGTTGATCGCCCCCTCCAGGATGTCCCCGTCGTCGTCCTTGAAGAAGTCGTTGGCCGAAGGGGGGAGGTCCAGCGCCCTGGCGAGGAAGGCGGCCGCCTCCGCCCGGGTCAGGTTTCGATCGGGGCAAAACCGATCATCGGCCGGAGGGTTGCATCCCTGCGTGATGCCGGCCTCGGCGATTCGGTTGATCGCCCCCTCGAGATTGTGGCCATTGTCGTCGATGAAGTAATCCGTGTTGGTGGCAGGAAGCGTCAAGGCCCGAGAGAGCATCGTCGCCATCTCGGCCCGGGTCAGGACCCGATCGGGACAAAACCGATCGTTGAAGGGCGGGTTACATCCGACGGTTATGTCCTGCTCGGCAATCGCCTCGATGCCCGCCTCATGGACCGATCCGTCATCGTCGGTGAACGTTCCGCCCGGAGCAAGGGCTGCCAATGGAAGGAGTGCGGCGAGTATCGACAGGATGGCGGTCTGCAGCATGGGCAGCGGCCAAGGTACCAAGTTTCGCTCGATTGCAAACCGCGTCTGGGAGGATTGACCGATGCCTTTCCTCCTCGGCCTTCTCTTGATGCTGAGTCTGCTTCCCGGTCAGCATCCGGCCGGCCCTGGTGAGACCTCGGTACGCGTGCTGGTCAAGGAGCCAGAGGTGGGGATGCAGACGGCCGGTGCGGCGGATGCGATCGCCGGCGACCACGGCGGAGCGGGATGGAGGCCGATGGTGGTGCCACTCTCGGGGTCCGTGGCGCAGACACTCGACGATCTCGCCAGGTCGAGCGGGACCAAGGTCATGCTCGAGCCCCGTTATGAGCTCTTCGGGCCCACCGACGAGCCTGCCTTCCCACAACAGTGGTACCACGAGAACACCGGCCAGACCGGCGGGTTGACCGATGCAGACATCGACTCCTCCGAGGCGTGGATGCAAAGCACAGGGACCGGTGTGATCGTCGCCGTCATCGATTCGGGCGTGGACGTCACACATCCCGAGCTCTCCGGGCGCATCTATGGCACCGGATGGGACTTCGTGGACGACGACGCCGACCCAAGCCCGGTCGGGACCAGTTTCGACGAAGCCCACGGCACGGCGGTCGCCGGGCTGATCGGTGCCGCCGTCGACGGTTCTGGGATCGCCGGAGTGTCCCCCGACGCCAAGCTCATGGTGGTGCGGGCTTGCAGCGGTGGCGGGTGTTGGAGCGACGACGTGGCCGACGCCATCCACTTCGCGGTCGACAACGGTGCGGATGTCATCAACCTGTCCCTTGGTTCGATCACCAACGTCGAGGACCCTCTGATGGAGAGTGCCATCGGCTACGCCCAGACACGTGACGTCGCGGTGATCGCCGCCGCCGGCAATCAAGGTGTCGACCTCGATCATCAATCGAACGGCATGATGCTGGTGCCGGGCGGCCTTCCCTATTCGAACATCATTGCCGTGGCGTCGACGGACGACCGGGACCGGCGTGCCTCGTTCAGCAACTACGGGGCCAACACCGTCGACATCGCCGCCCCTGGCTCGGAGATCCTGACGCTCGGCCTCAACGGGGGGTATGTGCTCGTCGACGGGACGTCTTTCTCCGCACCGGTGGTCAGTGGTGTCGCCGCCCTTCTCCTGGCAAAGGACCCGGGGATGGGCCATCAAGAGCTGCTGGCGAGGTTAAAGGGATTCACCGATGAGCCTCCATCGATCGCCGGTCTGTTCCAAACCGGCCGGGTCAACTCCGGACGCTCATTGACAAAGCGCTTCGTCGATACCGACAGCTCCGTCTTTCGCAACGCCATCGACTGGCTTGCCCAGAAGAACGTCACCGAAGGCTGCAATCCCCCCTACAACGACAGGTTCTGCCCCGGCGGCGTGGTCACCCGGGGGGAGATGGCCGTCTTCCTCGCCCGCGCATTTGGGCTCCCGGGGACCAGCAATGACTACTTCGACGATGACACGGGACGCTTCTACGAGGGCGCGGCCAATCGTCTGGCCGCCGCCGGGTTGACAGTGGGATGTGGGGTTCGCACGTACTGCGGCTCTGCCGACATCCGCCGAGACGAGATGGCTGCCATGCTTGCTCGGGCGCTCAGCCTGCCTTTGACCCCGACCGACTACTTCATCGACGACGACGGCTCGGTCTTCGAGAACGCCATCAACAAGATCGCACATGCCGGGATCACCCAAGGGTGCAACCCCCCGACCAACGATCGCTATTGCCCTTCTGACCGCGTTACGCGGGGACAGATGGCGGCTTTGGTCAAGAGGTCGGTCGAGCTGGCCGGTTGAGGCGGTCCGCCAAC
>JBAULI010000021.1:0-4384 GCA_049578105.1 Acidimicrobiia bacterium
CACAAGACGACCAAGTCACCCCCTCGGCGTGCTCCTCGGCGACCTCGTCGTGAGGGTGGGCAGTGCGACGGCTGGGGACCGTCTCGGCGCATCGGATGTGCTGATTGCCGGTGGTCGAAAGCATCCCGACCTGATCAACGATCAGGAGGTCATCTCTCGGATCAGGGCCTGGCTGACGGCAGAGTCATAGCCGTTACTCGGCGGAGTGTTCGACGACTAGAGAGCCGAAGCCGGGAGTCTCCGGGACCGAACCCAGCCTGCGACCTGCAGAGGCCCGTCATCCCCTACTGTCACCCCGATATGAATAGCCTCGACGACCGAGCTGGAATCTTCCATCGACTACATGCCTCCGGTTGCTTCGTGATGCCGAACCCGTGGGACGCGGGCAGCGCCCGTGCTTTGGAACAAATGGGATTCAAGGCGCTGGCCACGACGAGCGCCGGCTTCGCCTGGACCCTGGGACGGGCGGACAATCAAGTGTCGCTCGATCAGGCTTTGGAGCACCTTCGTGCGATCGTCGGAGCAGTGAAAGTGCCGGTGAACGCCGATTTCGAGGGAGGGTTCGCCACCGACCCGGAGCTGGTGGCCGCCAACGTGACACTCGCCACGGCAACAGGTGTCGCCGGCCTCTCCATCGAGGACTCGACCGGCGATGAACTCGAACCGCTCCACGAGTTCGACCTGGCCGTGGAGCGAATACGCGCCGCCCGCCGGGCGATCGACGTAAGCGGCACCAATGTCGTCCTCACCGGGAGATCGGAAGGCTTCGTCGTCGGTCGACCCGACATCGACGAGACCATCCGGAGATTGCGGGCGTACGGGGAAGCGGGTGCCGACTGTCTATACGCCCCTCGTCTCGAAACCGTCGAGCAGGTCAGCTCGATAGTCGAGGCGGTTTCGCCCAAGCCCGTGAACCTCCTGATCAATGCCCCATTCATCACGGTGGCGGAGGCCGCAGACCTGGGGGTCCGGCGCATCAGCGTCGGAGGCACCCTGGCCCGCACTGCGTGGGCCGGATTCCTCGAGGCCGCCGAAGAGATCGCCAAGGACGGGACCTTTTCCCGATTCGAGCGACTGCCCAACATCGACTCGATGTTCGGCTAGCCGCTCTATGGCAAAATTGTGTCGTGGACGACGCAGACCAGGAGCAGTACTACCACGGCACACATGCCGATCTGAGCCCTGGCGACCTGATCGAGCCCGGCTACAACTCCAACTACGGCAGCCGCCGGAAGGCGAACCACGTCTTTCTGACGGCCACGGTGGACGCGGCCGTATGGGGAGCCGAACTTGCCGAGGGCGAAGGCCCGGGCAGGATCTACATCGTTGAGCCCACCGGTCCCATCGAGGACGACCCGAACCTGACCGACAAGAGGTTCCCCGGCAACCCAACGAAGTCGTATCGCTCTCGTGACCCGTTGCGAGTCACGGGCGAGCTCACGGACTGGGTGGGGCACGACCCGAAAGACCTTCAGGCGATGAGGGAACACCTCGCCCTCCTGAAACAGCAGGGCATCGAGGCAATCGACGACTGACGAGGCCTGGCGCCCGGTTTGCACAACAGTCCCCAGGCGATCGTCCCGCCAATCAGCGCTTCGGCGGGGGCTCCAGAGAATCGACGGCGGTGGCCCATGGCCCAGGCAGCTCGACCGGCGCCGGCCGAGACATCAAACGAAGGAAGAGATCCGATGCCGTCCCGCTCACGGTGGCCGTCGGCTCACCCTTGCCATAGCCCCAGCCGCGCTCGACGTCTACGGCGTAGAACCGGATCGGCTCCAGGTCACCCAACCTGGGGAGCCACATGGCGGGAAACTCCTCGAGACCGGCTATCGCCACCTGTGGTAGCAAGGGTCGTGGCTCGCCGAAAGCCTGCTCGGCGTCCCAGCGATGGACCCCGGTCTCAATGAGCATTCGGCTCTCCCAGAACGACAGAGTGGAGTTGGGGACGAATCCCCAGACCGGCGTCGAGTCGTCGGCGGCGGCAAGCGCCTCGAGCATCGCATCGAGGGTCGCCTCGTACCATGCGACCGGATTCGCTCCTTCCGGCATCGGTGGCGACGGGACACGCTCGCTGGGAAGCTCATTGCAAACCGCCGTGGTCCGGCCGTGGATGGCGGCAATGTGCCTGACCAGATCGGTCATCGTCCAGCCGGGATATTGAGGCACAGGACGGTCGGGGTCTCGCCGGGCCAGTTGAGCGATCCGATCACCCTCGACCCGAATCGCTGACAGGGTCTCAGCCGAGGGCACGAACCATCGCCTCACCCATGTCTGAAGGTGTCTGCGCGATCACGATGCCGGCCTCGGTCATCGCTGCGATCTTGGCCTTCGCCGTGCCCCGGCCACCGGAAACGATGGCCCCGGCATGACCCATGCGCTTGCCCGCCGGCGCCGTGGTGCCGGCGATGAAACCCGCCACCGGCTTGGACATCTGTTGTGCGACGAACTCCGACGCCTCCTCCTCGGCCGTGCCACCGATCTCACCGATCATCACCACGCCTTCGGTCTCAGGGTCGGCCTCGAACATGCGGAGGACGTCGAGGAAGTTCGTGCCGTTGACCGGGTCGCCTCCGATGCCGACGGCGGTGGTCTGACCGAGCCCGGTCTCCGTCAACTGGTGCACCGCCTCGTATGTGAGCGTCCCCGACCGGGACACGACCCCGATACGGCCGCGCTGATGGATATAGCCGGGCATGATGCCGATCTTGCACTACCCTGGTGTGATCACCCCGGGGCAGTTTGGGCCGATCAGCCGGGTGGGCTTGTCGGTCAAGTAGCGCTTGACCTCGACCATGTCCCCCACGGGGATCCCCTCGGTGATGGCCACCACCAGCTCGATCCCGGCGGCAGCAGCCTCCATGATCGCGTCGGCGGCGAATGGTGGGGGAACGTAGACCACGGAGGCGTTGGCACGGGTCTCGGCGACTGCCTCCCTCATGGTTGCGAACACCGGCAAGTCCACCGAGTAGGTGTCATCCCGGCCCGAAACACCGGAATGGTCGGTATCTCCCTCGAATCTCACAACCTCACCGGCACGCGATGGATGCACCGCGCCCACCACCTGTGTTCCGTAGGCGATGGCCTTGTCGGTGTGGAACTGACCTGTCTTTCCCAGACCCTGGACCAGAACCCTGGTCTCTCTGTCGACGAGGATGCTCATCGGGCCAGCTCCACGATCTTCTCGGCACCGTCCTTGAGACTGTCGGCGGAGACCACGTCGAGACCCGAGTCCTCGATTATCCGTTTGCCCTTCTCGACATTGGTCCCCTCCAGACGAACCACGAGTGGCACCGCGAGACCCACCTTCTTCACCGCGGCGACGATCCCGGAGGCGATGACATCACATCTCATGATGCCGCCGAAGATATTGACGAAGATCCCTTTGACATTGGGATCCCGCATGATGATCTGGAATGCCGTGGTGACCTGCTCTTCATCCGCCCCGCCACCCACGTCGAGAAAGTTGGCCGGCTCGGCGCCCACGTGTTTGATGGTGTCCATGGTCGCCATGGCAAGGCCGGCCCCGTTGACCAGGCACCCGATGGTCCCGTCCAGCTTTATGTAGTTGAGACCCGACTTCTTGGCTTCGAGCTCGGCCGGGTCCTCCTCGCTCTCGTCCCGCATCGCGGCCACATCCGGATGCCGGAACAGTGCGTTGTCGTCAAAGGCCATCTTCCCGTCGAGCGCCATCACCCTCCCGTCGGCCGTCACCACCAGGGGATTGATCTCGATCAGGTCGGTGTCCAATTCGGTGGCGGCCCGGTCCAGTGCCTCGACGAATGGCGTGAAGTTCTTGGCGGCCTGATCGTCGAGACCGAGACCGTAGGAGAGCTCGCGTGCCTGAAAGTCCGCCAAGCCGATGGCGGGATCGATCTCCTCCCTCAGGATCTTCTCTGGGGTCTCGGCAGCGACTTTCTCGATCTCCATCCCCCCTTCCGTCGATGCCATCACGATGTTTCGCCCGACGCCGCGATCGAGCAAGATCGCCAAGTACAGCTCGCGGGCGATGTCTATGCCTTGCTCCAGATAGAGACGATTGACCACCTTGCCTTCCGGCCCGGTTTGAACGGTCACCAATGTGGATCCCAGCATCTTCTCGGCGAGATCGCGCACGGCTTTCTCGGCGGCCTCCGGCCCGCCATCCAACCCGGCAGTCACCACATTGACACCCCGGACCTCGGGATGCTCCTTGAAGGTCCCCTTGCCGCGCCCGCCGGCGTGGATCTGGGACTTCACGACCACCACCGGGTTACCCGACTCCACGATCAAAGGCCTCACCGCGGCGACCGCCTCTTCGACGGTCGTCGCCAGGTGCCCGGTCGGGACCGGGATACCCCTTTCGGCCATCAATTGCTTGGCCTGGTACTCGTGGATCTTCAACTGA
>JBAULI010000022.1:0-22338 GCA_049578105.1 Acidimicrobiia bacterium
CCGTTCGAGGCTTCGAGCTCCTGATCCTCCTTCACGGTTCCCGAGTAGATGCGGAACAAGGAGATTCGGCCCACGAAAGGATCTGAGAACGACTTGAAGACGTAGGCGAGGACGGGCCCGTCGGTGCTGGGGGCCAGACCTTCACCGGCGCTGAGAGCCGGTATCGGGCGTTCCAGCGGATTTGGGGCGTAGTCCACGAGGAACTCGGCCAGGAGATCGATGCCAACCATCTTCTCGGCGGAGGTCACCAGCACAGGGTCGATCTCACCGGAGAGAATCCCCTCGTGAATCGTGTGAACGATCTGATCGCGGGTTGGCTCGCGGCCCTCGAAGTAGGCCTCCATCATCTGATCGTCGGTTTCGACCACCGTCTCCACCAAGGCGGTGTGAGCCGCATGCACCCGCGCCTCGACGGTCGACGGCAAGTCGATCTCTTTTCCGACGGGGTCTTGCCCGTCATATCGGTAGGCGCGCTCGGAGGCGACGCGCACCACACCCTCGAGACTGTCCTCGGCTCCGATCGGGACCTGGATCGGAGCCACGGCCTTGCCAAAAGCGTCTCGAAGTTGTTCAAGCGTTCGCTCGAACGAAGAGCGGTCGCGGTCGAGCTTGGTCACCACGATGGCTCGAGGGATCTTCTCTTCCTCCGCCACTCTCCAAAGCTGCTCCGTCTGGACCTCCACACCGTCCACACCGGAGACCACGAACAACGCCAGATCGGCGGCTCGAAGCGCCGCTCGGGCGTCTCCGGAGAAGTCTGTCGACCCGGGGGAGTCGATGAGGTTGATGCGATGGTCGTGCCAATCGAACGTGCCCACCGCCAGGCCTAGAGAGATACCCCGTTCGATCTCCTCTGGCTCGTAGTCGAGGGTCGTGGTCCCTTGGTCGATGCTTCCTCGCCTTTTGATCGCCCCACCCAGATAGAGCAAAGCTTCTGCCAACGAGGTCTTGCCGCTTCCGCCGTGTCCGACCAAGGCCACGTTGCGAACTCTCTCGGGTAACAACAAAGACCTCCTGGTGTTGGAACTCCGATCCTAATGCCGGTAACGACCATCGATCTTTGGGATGCCTGCTACTTTGCATCGCCGTGATCGACATGCGGGTTCGACCCCGGGTGACCCGTTTCCTCGAGCCGATCGGCAAGGGGTTGTCCTCTCTCGGGGTCACACCGACGTTCATGACCGCATTCGGCCTGGTGATCGTGATCACCGGCTCGATCCTCATCGCCAATGGCTTCCTCAAGTCGGGAGCGATCGTGGTTCTGTGCGGGGCGATCCTCGATGGCTTGGACGGCTCCGTGGCACGCGCCGGGGGCACTGAGAGCCCGAGGGGCGCTTTCCTCGACGCAGCCTTCGACCGAATTGGCGAGATCGCCGCCTTTGCCGGGCTGGGCGTGGCCAACGCCGGTGACGAGCGAGTGCTTCTCCTTCTCGTGCTGGCCATGGGTGGGGCCATGCTCGTCCCGTATCTCCGTGCCAAGGCCGAGGCCGAGGGCTTCAATGGCAAAGGGGGTCTCATGGGTCGGGCTGAGCGTGTTCTCATCTTCACCATTGGGCTGATGTTCGGTGTCGTCGAGCCCATGTTGTGGGTGCTGGTGATCTCGGTCTGGCTCACCGCCGTGATGAGGTTCGTGGACACCTACCGATCGTTCGAGTGAAGAACCTCCTTCAGTACTGGTCGCTGAGGCTGGCCTCAGGTTTGGTCAGCCTCCTCCCGGCCGGTGCCGCCCGGGCTCTGGGACGGTTGGCGGGTCGGATCTGGCACGCATTCGCCGGCGGGAGGAGAGACATGGCCGAGCGTCACATGCGACGTGTGTTGGGCGCAGATTCGGATGTGCGCGCAAAGGCTGCCGCGGTCATGGCTTCCTACGGGCGCTACTACGCCGAGGCCCTTTGGGTCAGGGGTGGCCGGGTGCAGGAGCTGCAGAAGCAGATCACGACCGAGGGCTTGGACCGAATCATCGAGGCGCGTGACGGGGGGAAGGGGATGATCTATGCCCTGCCCCACGTCGGGAATTGGGAAGTGGCGGCCCCTGTCGCCGTCGCCGAAGGCGTCCCGGTGGTGGCGGTGGCCGAGAATCTGCCGAATCATCGGATAACGGACTGGTTCACGAAGATGAGAGGTGAATTCGGCATCGAGATCGTCCTCGCCACCGGTGGCACCGAAGTCATGCGGAAGCTCGAGTCGGCCCTGACGGCCAACAAGGCCGTAGCGCTTCTATCGGACCGCGACCTGAAAGGCAAGGGCGTGCCGGTCATCTTCTTCGGTGAGGAGACAACCATGCCACCTGGCCCAGCAACCCTGGCTCTGAGATCAGGTGCTCCACTGTTCCCGGTTGCCTGCTACTTCGACGGTCGCACCCGCTATCGAGTCGTCGTCCGACCGGCTCTGGCGGTTCCCGATGGTGGCTCCCGTTCCGATCGAATCCGGGCCTTGACTCAGGAGCTGGCCGTCGAGTTGGAGGCATTGGTCCGGGAGGCACCGGATCAGTGGCACCTGGTCCAGCCCAACTGGCCATCGGACCGGGAATGACGCCGATTCGGGTGGGTCTGGTCAGCCCATACGACCTCTCGACTCCGGGGGGCGTGCAGGCGCAGGTGCTCGGTCTGGCTCGATATCTGGATCGATCCGGCGATCGGCCCGTCGTGATCGGGCCCGGGCTTCCCGAAGGGATCTCCGGGGTCGATCTGGGGCCGACTATCGCCGTCCCCGGCAATCGGTCCCGCGTCCCCCTGTCGTTCGACCCTCGGATCCGGGCTCGTATCCAAGAGGCGGCGGCCCAGCTCGACGTGCTGCACGTCCACGAGCCGCTGATGCCACTGGTCTCCCTCATGGCGACACATGCCCGAACACCGGTCGTTGCCACCTTCCATGCCGACCCAGGCCCGTTTGGTAGGGAGGCTTATCGCTTCTTGCGCCCGTTTCTTCGGCGGCTGCTCGGGGAGACAGTGGCGATCACCGCCGTCAGCGAGACGGCGGCTTCGGTCTTGGGGGACGGGGCCGATGAGGCAGTCATCATCCCCAATGGGGTGGACACGTCGTCATTTCGGGCCGATGTCGACCGCGTGCCCGGTCGGGTCTGCTTCGTGGGTCGCGACGAGCGTCGCAAAGGGCTCGATGTGATCCTCGATGCCTGGCCGGGTGTGATCTCGACCCATCCCGGGGCCGAGCTCGTGGTGATCGGTGCGAGGAGGGATGTCGGCAACGTGCGGTGGATGGGAAGAGTCGACGAGCGCATCAAGATCGAGACCCTCGCCAGCTCATCACTCTTTGTTGCCCCACAGCTCGGTGGCGAGTCTTTCGGGATCGTGATCGTCGAGGCGATGGCCGCCGGAGCCGCCGTCGTTGCCTCCGATCTCGGGCCTTTCCGGTCGGTTGTCGGAGAGGCAGCGCGCC
Source organism: Acidimicrobiia bacterium (assembly GCA_049578105.1). Lineage (GTDB taxonomy): Bacteria > Actinomycetota > Acidimicrobiia > Spongiisociales > ZC4RG35 > JARDZU01. The sequence continues at coordinate 3,397 of JBAULI010000022.1, forward strand.
TCTTCCCGGTGGGAGACCACGCAACCCTGGCGGTCGAATTGAACGATCTGCTCGATCGGCCGGATGAGGTCAGGCGTCTCGCCCGGTTGGGTGATGATCGCGCCCGGTACTTCGACTGGGAGAGAGTGGGGCCTCTCTATCGAAGTGTCTACACACGGGCCATCGCTTAGGAGAAACGCGGCGAGGTTGTACCATTGATCCTCCCTCAACTGGAGCCCTGGAACGTGGAAAAAGGTACCGATCGGGTAAAGAGAGGCCTCGCCGAGATGCTCAAAGGCGGGGTCATCATGGATGTCGTCAATGCCGACGAGGCAAAGATCGCCGAAGAGGCGGGTGCGGTGGCGGTCATGGCGCTGGAGAGGGTCCCTTCGGACATTAGGAAAGACGGCGGGGTGGCGCGTATGGCCGACCCGACCAAGATCGAGGAGATCCAGGCGGCCGTGACGATCCCGGTGATGGCCAAGTGCCGGATCGGGCACTTCGCCGAGGCGGCGGTCCTTCAGGCTCTGGGTGTGGATTACATAGACGAGTCGGAGGTTCTCACACCCGCCGACGAAGAGAACCACGTCGACAAATGGGCATTCACCACGCCGTTCGTGTGTGGCGCCCGGAATCTGGGTGAAGCGCTTCGTCGCATCGGCGAGGGTGCCGCCATGATCCGCACCAAGGGCGAGGCGGGGACCGGGAATGTCGTGGAAGCGGTACGGCACATGCGGACCGTGACGACCGAGCTCAGAGCCCTGACCCAATTGGAGGAGTCCCAGATGATGTCGGCTGCGCGAGATCACGCCGCACCGTATGAGCTGGTCAAGGAGGTGGCGGCAAGTGGGTCGCTGCCCGTCGTGAACTTCGCCGCCGGCGGAATCGCCACACCGTCCGATGCCGCACTGATGATGTCGTTGGGCGTCGACGGCGTCTTCGTCGGTTCCGGGATCTTCAAGAGCTCGAATCCCGAGGCATACGCTCGCGCCATCGTCGAGGCGACCACGTTCTGGAACGAGCCCGAGGTCGTGGCCAAGGTGTCCCGTGGTCTCGGTGAGGCGATGCCCGGGATCGCCCTGGAGACCCTCGCAGACTCGGAGCGGCTCGCTGGTCGGGGATGGTGAGATGACATCGGTCGGCGTCCTCGCCCTCCAGGGGGACGTTCGTGAGCACCTGAGATTGCTGGAGTCATTGGGATCCAACGCGGTGGAGGTGAAGCGCCCCGAGCAACTCGCCGCGATCGACGCACTGGTCATACCTGGGGGAGAGTCCACCACCATCGGCAAGATGGCTGTGCGATTCGGTCTCCTAGAACCGTTGCGCTCGGCGCTTCAGTCAGGGCTCCCGGCCTTCGGGACCTGCGCGGGGCTCATCTTCATGGCCGGGTCGGTGACAGATGGTGATCAACCCCTGCTCGGTGTCCTCGACGTGGTGGTCAGGAGAAATGCGTTCGGACGTCAGAACGATTCGTTCGAGTCGGATCTCGAGGTGAACGGTCTCGAGCACTCCGTCCATGGAGTGTTCATTCGAGCCCCATGGGTGGAGAAGGTGGGTGCGGAAGTGGAAGTACTCGCCGAGATCGATCATCATCCGGTGATGGTGCGTCAGGGCAAGCTGCTCGCCACATCGTTTCATCCAGAGCTGACCGGTGACGGGCGCGTGCACCAGATGCTTCTCGATCTGATCTGAGGTACTCCCATGTCAGGCCACTCGAAGTGGGCGAATATCAAGCACCGAAAAGGCCGGCAGGACGCGGCCAGGGGAAAGCTCTTCGGAAAACTGGCGAAGGCGATCGAGATCGCGGCGCGTGAGGGTGGGGGCAGTCTCGACTTCAACCCGACATTGGTCACCGCGGTGGACAAGGCAAAGGCGGCCTCGATGCCCAACGACAACATCGAGAGGGCGATCAAGCGGGGAACGGGTGAGGTCGAAGGGGCCGTGTACGAGGAGATCTGGTACGAAGGCTACGGCCCGGGAGGTGTGGCGCTCTATGTCCAGATCCTCACCGACAATCGCAACCGGGCCGCCTCCGATGTCCGTTCCACCTTCACCCGAAGTGGTGGAAACCTAGGTGAGCCGGGATCGGTTGGGTATCTCTTCAGTCAGAAAGGCCAGATCATGGCCGTCGGGGACGAAGAAGGAGTGATGCTGACCGCACTCGACGCCGGTGCCGAGGACATTCGTGAGGACGAGGACGGTGTGTACGAGGTCATCACCAATCCCGGCGACCTCCAAACCGTGAGGAAGGCCCTCGAGTCGGCCGGGATCTCCGTGGAGTCGGCGGACGTCACCCAGCTCCCCTCCAACACCGTGCCGGTGGGGGAGAGTGACGCCCGCAAGCTCCTTCGTCTGATCGACGCTCTCGACGACCTCGATGACGTTCAGGCAGTCTTCTCCAATTACGACATCGATGACGACGTGATGGAGAAGGTTCTCGAAGAGGTCTGAGCTCAGACGCTCTTTCGACCGGCCATCCCCCCGTAGATCAGGACGACGAGAGCGGCCACGGCGACTTGTATCAGCAACTTGATCCAGTCGATCCCGTCCGTATCGCCCACTCCCAAGCTCTGGGCGATGAAACCGCCCACCAGGGCACCGACGGCCCCGATCACGATCGTCATGCCCAACGAGATGTTCTGCTTCCCGGGTAGGACGAGTCGTGCGAGCGGCCCGATGACGATTCCGGCGACGAGGGCTCCGATAATGGTCCAGAGTGCGGCTCCCATGGTGCTCCTTTCGAGTTTTCGGCATAGCTGGCTGCCTGCCTCGATGTTGGGACTCGCCGGCCGGCCACATCGTTACCGGATTCGCCCAGATGCCTTCGTTTCGTCATCCCATTCGCCTAACCTCACCAAACATATGTTCGTGTTGGGTATCGATCCCGGTCTCTCGGTGACGGGATATGGCATGGTCGAGAGAGGGCATCCCCCTCGGGCTTGTCTGGCCGGGGTCATCAGGACCGACCCCGCCTCTCCCATGCCGGTGCGCCTGGCCGAGCTCCACAGGGGGCTGAGGCAGGTGATCGACGAGTGTCGACCGGACGTGGTCGCCCTCGAGACGGTCTTCACCAATCGCAACCTCCAGACGGCGATATCTGTCGGCCGGGCATCGGGCGTGGCCATGCTTGCCGCCGCCGAGGCAGGTCTGAGGGTGTGCGAGTACGTGCCGACTGCCGTGAAGTCCGCCATAACCGGCGACGGCGCCGCCTCGAAGCGTCAGATCCAGGAGATGGTGGCGAGACTGCTCCGGCTCGATGCCCCGCCCAAGCCCGCCGATGCCGCCGACGCTCTGGCGATAGCGCTCTGTCATCTCCGAGTTGCCCCTCTGGAAGCCGCGAGATGATCGGGCGTCTCCGTGGGATCCTGGTCACGAGACGTGGTGATGTCGTCTGCGTCGAGGTCTCCGGCGTCGGCTATGAAGTGACGATGACCCCTCGAGGGCTGGCGGCGCTACCCGGCGTCGGCGAGGAGGTCGTCATCCACACCCACACTCATGTGCGCGAAGACGAGATGAGCCTGTACGGGTTTGGCTCCGAAGCGGACCGTGACCTCTTCCGAGTCCTTCTCGGCGCCGCCGGTGTAGGACCGAAACTGGCGATGGCGATCTCGGGGACCATGAATCACGATGAGATCATCCGAGCCATCGTCACCGAGGATCCGGACGCATTGACCGTCGTCCCTGGTGTCGGCAAGCGCGGCGCCCAGCGGATCGTCCTCGAATTGGCTCCCAAGCTGTCCGGCGTAGATCCGGAGATTGCCGGATCGTCGAACACGGTCACCGTCCGGCATGCACTCGAAGGCCTGGGATACTCGTCTGAGGAGATCAATGCGGTCATGGGCGAGCTCGATCCGGGCTCGAGCATCGAGACTCAGATCAAGACTGCTCTGAAGGCACTGGGACGGAGATAGCGATGCGTGAAGACAGCTTGCTCAGCCCGGGTTTGGACAATGAAGAAGAGATCTCCCTCCGACCCAAGCGCCTCGATGAGTTCGTCGGCCAGGATCGGGTCCGAAATCGCCTCCGCATCTCGCTGGAGGCAGCCGCCAAGGAAGGCAGGCCACTCGATCACGTTCTCTTCTCGGGCCCACCGGGTCTGGGAAAGACGACCCTGGCCGGGGTGATCGCCAATGAGCTGAACGTCAAGATGAGGATCACTTCGGGGCCGGCCCTCGACCGACCGGGCGATCTCGCCTCGATCCTCTCCAACCTGGATCCCGGAGATGTCTTCTTCGTCGACGAGATCCATCGTCTCCCGCGAGCCGTGGAGGAGGTTCTATATCCGGCGATGGAGGACTTCCAACTCGACATCGTCCTGGGAAAAGGCCCGACGGCCCAGTCGATCAGACTCGACTTGCCCCGGTTCACCCTGGTCGGGGCGACGACCCGCAAGGGGACCGTCACCGCCCCGCTGCGAGATCGCTTCGGTATCGAGGAGAAGTTGGACTACTACGAGCCATCGGAGCTGGCGGTGATCGTGAAGAGGTCTGCGTCGATCATCGGTGTGCAGATCTCCGATGACGCCGCCGAGATCCTGGCACACCGAAGTCGGTCGACGCCCCGAATCGCAAACCGTCTGTTGGCCCGGGTCCGTGACTATGCGGTGGCGAGGGCGTCGGGATTCATCGACCCGGAGATCGCCGATCTCGCGCTGGAGGTGTTCGAAGTCGACGAGCGGGGTCTCGACAAGGTCGACCGTTCCATATTGGAGAGCATCATCCATCGTTTCGACGGTGGTCCCGTGGGCCTTTCGACTCTGGCCATCGCCGTCGGAGAGGAGCCCGAGACGGTCGAGGACGCCTACGAGCCGTTCCTGCTCCAATCGGGCCTTCTCAAGAGGACACCCCGGGGGCGAATCGCCACCCCACTCGCCTATCGACATCTGGGGGTCGAGCCCCGAGACGATGCCCAGGGAAGCCTGCTCTAGCCTCCTGACCCGATGCGGGTCGAACAGTTCAACTATCTCTTGCCGGATTCGGCGATAGCCCAGGAGGCGATCGAGCCCCGACATGGCGCACGCCTGCTCGACACGCGGGACATGTCGGACCACACCTTCTTGGACCTGGCCGATCGGCTGCGGCCCGGTGACCTCGTCGTGGTCAACGAGACCCGGGTCCGGGCGGCGAGATTGCGCGGCCATCGCTCCGGGACCGGCGGAGAGGTCGAACTGCTGTTGCTCCGTCGACGAGAGGACCACTCATGGGAGGCGCTGGCGCGGCCGGCCCGCCGCCTCCGCCCCGGGGTCGTCATCGAGCTCGACCAGATGCAGGCGATCGTCCGCACCCACCCGGTGGATGGAGTCGTCAGGGTCGATCTCGTCGGTGTGGACGACGTGGAGGGCGTGATCGAGGCAACCGGTGAGGTTCCGCTCCCGCCCTACTTCAAGGGCCACCTCGACGAAGTTTCCCGATATCAGACCATGTTTGCTCGCACCGCCGGCTCCGCCGCCGCCCCCACAGCGGGCCTCCACTTCACCACCGACGTCGTCGATCGCCTCAGCGAAGCGGGTATCGCTATTGCATCGGTGGACCTCCATGTGGGCATCGACACCTTCCGACCGATCCAGGTCGACGAGATCGAAGGCCATCGAATGCATCGCGAGTGGTGCTCGATCACAGCTGAGACGGCGACCCGTATCCGGGAGACCCGGCGGGCCGGTGGACGGGTCGTGGCTATCGGGACCACGGTGGCAAGGACCTTGGAGTCCTTCGCCAACGACGATGGAACCGTTGCCGACGGGAGGATGGAGACCGATCTGTTCCTCAAGCCGGGTGACCCGTTCCGGGTCGTCGACGTCCTGGTAACCAACTTCCACGTGCCCGGGTCGACCTTGATCGTCCTGGTGGCGGCGTTCATGGGCGAAAGATGGCGTCTCGCCTACCAAGCCGCCTTGGATAGGGGTTATCGATTCCTGTCCTTCGGCGATGCGATGATCGCCGAGCGGAGTGGCGCGAGGTGAGCGCCGTGACGTGGTCGCGAGAGGCAGCAGACGGCGACGCCAGGGCCGGATGGCTGGACACACCACATGGGAGAGTTGCGACACCGGCGTTCATGCCGGTGGGCACCAGGGCGGCGGTCAAGGCGGTCGACGTCTCTGACCTGGAGGCAATCGGGGCTCAGATCGTGCTGTCCAACACCTATCACCTCATGCTGCGACCCGGTTCATCCCTGATCGCCGGGCTCGGGGGCCTGCACGAGTTCATGGCATGGCGGCGGCCGATCCTGACCGACTCGGGAGGCTTTCAGATCTTTTCTCTCGAGCCTGAGATAACCGAGGATGGGGCGACGTTCCGATCGATATACGACGGGTCGATGGTCCATCTGACACCGGAAGGTGCAACGAGGGTCCAACAGGAGTTGGGGCCAGACATCGCCATGACCCTCGACATCTGTGTAGGCCTGCCTTCGCCTCGTGAAGTCGTCGAAGCCGAGATGCGGAGGACCTTGCGGTGGGGAGAGCGATGTCTCCAAGCGCACACGGGGGAGGGCCAGGCACTCTTTGGCATCGTCCAGGGTGGTGTGGACATCGACCTCCGGGGCGAGAGCGCGGCGGCGACGGCGCAGATGGGCTTCCCGGGATTCGGGATCGGCGGTCTGTCGGTGGGGGAGAGCCCCGAGGAGCGCAATCTCGCACTGGAAGCCACCATCGCCGAGCTGCCAGACGACAAGCCGCGTTACGTGATGGGGCTGGGAGATTCGAAAGGTCTTCTCGATGCAATTGGCCGGGGCGCCGACATGTTCGACTGTGTCCTACCCACCCGTCTCGCCCGGCACGGCAAAGTCCTGACATCGGAAGGCGATCTCAACCTGAAGAACGCGAGGTTTGCACGAGACCAATCGCCCATCGACACGGACTGTCCCTGTCTTGTCTGTACCAACTACACACGTGCCTATCTCAGCCATCTGGTGCGAATGAAAGAGCTGTCGGCACATCGGCTCCTCTCCATCCACAATCTCCGGCATACCCTCGACATGATGTCGGAGGCACGACAGGCGATCGTCGAGGGTCGTTTCGAGAACTTCGCAGCCGGAGTCGGCGCCCGTCGACAGGGTTCGCCCTAGCCACGGACAATGCCTAACCTCGTGCGGTCTACGTCATTGTCTTGGAGGCCCCCTTGTTTCAGGTTGTCTTGGCCCAGGAGAGCGCGAGCCCGCTGCCCTCGCTGATCTTTCTCGGTCTCATGGTCGCCGTTTTCTGGCTCTTCATCATTCGACCGCAGCGTCAGCGTTCCAAGAAGCAGCAAGCGCTCTCGTCCTCGTTGTCCGTTGGCCAGCAGGTCAGGACCATCGGTGGGATCCAGGGCGTTGTGGTTTCGGTCGACGAGACAGATGTCGTCCTGCGGGTGGAGGAAGGCAAGATTCGCGTCACTCGGCGAGCCATCGGCTCACTGATCGGGGGAGACGAGTCCTGATATGACCCGCAGGGTCGTGGGCCTCCTGATCGTATTGGCCGTCGCCTGGGGCGGGCTCGCCGCCGCCATCGCCACCGGCTTCACACCGCGTCTCGGTCTCGACCTCCAGGGCGGCACCGCCGTCATCCTCACCGCCCCGGAAGGGACCGATCCCGAACTCCTCCCGGTTGCCACCGAGATCATGCTTCGCCGGATCGAGGACATCGGCGACGTCCAGGAACCCGACATCTCGATCTCAGGCAACAACACCGTGGTGGTGCAGCTGCCCGGGGTCTCCGATGAGCAGCGTGCAATCGATGCCGTCGGACAGACCGGCTTGCTCTCGTTTCGAGCAGTGCTCGACTCGGTTCCCGGCTCGGTTGGGCCATTGGCCGGGACCGGGACGGAGAACATCGACGACACAACTGGTCTCACCATCGACGACGACATTTCACAGGAGTCCTGGCTCCTCCTCGATGAGACCGGCCAGCCCACCGCCGTGCTCAATGTGGCACCTTCCGATCTGACCGGTGAGTACGTCACCGATGCCGTGCCCGTCTACAACCCCCAATCGGCCCAGTGGGCGGTGACACTCGACCTCAACGGCGAGGGCGCGACCAAATTCGCCGATCTCACGGCTCAGGCGGCCTCGTACCCGGTCGGTGACCCACGGCGCGAGATCGCCATCGTCCTGGACGGATCGGTGATCACGGCGCCGTCCGTCAATGCGAGCGTGTCACCGGACACCGGGATCACCGGCGGGAGTGCCCAGATCACCCTGGGTCAAGGCGAGGATTCCCAGCAGGAGGCGGCGGATCTGGCCGTCGTGCTCCGTTACGGGTCGCTTCCGGTCGCCTTCGACATCTCCTCTGTGAGCAAAGTGTCGGGAACACTCGGTGCCGATTCGCTCCGGGCAGGGATCGTGGCCGGCCTGATCGGGATCGCGTTGGTGACCATCGTGCTGCTCATGGTGTACAGGTCGTTGGGTCTGGTCGCCATCTTCGGGCTCACCGTCTTCGGATCACTCCTCATCACCATGTTCGGCCTTCTCGGATCGTGGGTGGGGTTGACCCTGACTCTCGCCGGCGTCACCGGGATCATCGTCTCCGTGGGCATCACGGCGGACAGCTATATCGTCTATTTCGAACGCATCAAGGAGCGTCTCCGAGACGGATACACAGTCGAGGAGGCCGCTGAGGGTGGCTTCAAGGCGGCGTTCAGGACGATCATCACGGCGGACACGGTCAGCCTCCTCGGAGCCACGCTGCTCTGGGCTCTCGCAGTCGGGGCCGTGAAGGGCTTCGCCATCTCGTTGGGCATCGCCACCGTTCTCGACATCTTCGTGGCCAGGGCTTTCACCCGGCGCGCCACCATGATCTTGGCCGCCACCCGGCTTGGCCCCGGTGGGTGGTTCTCGATCGAAGGAGCAGCCAAATGAGTGTCTGGCATCGTCTCAATCGTGGGGAGACGGAGATCGACTTCGTCGGACATCGGCGCCGCTGGCTGATCATCTCTGCCGTTGCCCTGGTCCTGGCCATCGCCAGTCTCGGAATCCGTCAGCTGAACCTGGGCATCGAATTCGTGGGCGGGCTCTCGATGCAGTCCCCCAATCCGGCCATGGCCGACGTCCCGGATGTCAGATCAGCCCTATCCGACGTGGGAGTCGAGGATGCGACCGTCCAGCTCCTAAACGATGGTGCGTCCCTTCGGGTCACGACCAACGAACTGGACCCATCGGTGGAGAACCAGGCCGTGGACGCTCTGTCGTCGGTCACCGGGAGCGATCGGACCGAGATCTCTATCGAGGCCGTTGGCCCCTCTTTCGGCGCTCTGGTGGCGAGGCGAGCGCTGCTGGCGCTGGCGGTGTTCATCGGGGCCGTGATCATCTTCATCAGCTGGCGTCTCGAGTTCAAGATGGCGATCGCCGGCATCGCCGCCCTCTTCCATGACCTGCTCCTCACGGTCGGGCTCTACTCCATAACGGGATTTCTCGTCACTCCCGCCACGGTCGTGGCCGTCTTGACGATCCTCGGTTACTCCCTCTACGACACGGTGGTCGTGTTCGACAAGGTGGAGGAACTGGTCGAGTCGGAGGACGGGATGACGTATTCGCAGATCGTCAACCTCTCCATGAACGAGGTGCTGGCCCGATCCCTGTACACCTCTCTGACCTCGCTCTTGCCGGTCGGGAGCATCCTCTTCGTGGGCTCTTTCATCCTGGGAGCACCCACCTTGCGAGAATTCGCATTGGCTCTCTTCGTCGGAATCGCCGCCGGCACGTACTCATCGATCTTCGTCGCCTCCCCACTCCTGGCTGCGTGGAAGGAGAAGGAGGACCAGTGGCAGGATCGGGCCGAGCGCATCGCGAGAAGAGCGAAGGCCGGAAGAGCCTGACCGGGCCGTAGACTCATCGGGTGGAAAATCTCGCCGCATTGATTCGTGACATCCCGGACTTTCCCGAGCCCGGTGTGATGTTCAAGGACATAACGCCCGTACTCGCCGATGCCAAGGCCTTCTCTTCACTGATCGACGCCCTGGCCGAGCCATATGCGGATCAGTCGATCTCCAAGGTGGCCGGGATCGAGGCACGCGGCTTCACCCTGGCAACGCCGGTCGCCGATCGGCTCGGGGCAGGGTTCGTCCCGGTGCGCAAGCCGGGAAAGCTCCCGCATGCCACGGTGAGGGAGAACTACACGCTGGAATACGGCACCGATTCTCTCGAGATCCACCAGGATGCCGCCGAGCCGGGGGAACGCATCCTCCTCGTGGACGATGTCATCGCCACCGGGGGAACAGCGGCGGCCGCGATCAGGTTGTTACGTGGGATCGGCGCCGACGTGGTCGGCTTCTCCGTCTTCATCGAATTGGGTTTCCTGAACGGCGCCAGGATGTTGGATGGTGTACCCCTTCATGCCCTTGTCACCTACGACTGAACAGCGTCAGGCCGAGTTGGAGGACGTGCTCGGCGCTTTCGGCGCGCATCATCCCGAAGGCGACATCGCGCTCCTGACACGGGCATACGAGGTTGCCGAGGAGGCCCACCGCGGGCAACTGCGGAAGACGGGCGATCCATACATAACCCATCCCACGGCGGTTGCCTTGATGCTGGCCGAATTCGGCCTGGACCAGGAGACCATCGCCGCCGCCTTCCTCCATGACACCGTGGAGGACACGGAGTTGACGCTCGACAAGATCTCGAATCAATTCGGTCACGAGATCGCTCGTTTGATCGATGGCGTGACCAAGCTCGACCGTGTTCGCTATTCGAATCGCGAGCAAGCCCAGGCGGCGACCATTCGGAAGATGGTCGTGGCGATGGCCCAGGACGTCCGGGTCTTGATCATCAAGCTCTTCGACCGACTTCACAACATCAGGACGGTCTATGCCCTACGTGACGAGAAGCAGGTCCGTGTGGCCCGTGAGACACTCGATGTCTACGCCCCTCTGGCCCACAGACTCGGTGTCCAGGAGATAAAGCACGAGTTCGAGGATCGCTGTTTTGCCATCCTCTTCCCCGGCCCCAACGCCGAGATCCAGGCCAAGCTGGCGGAGCGGGCGCCGGAGCGCGAAGCCTTCATCGAGAAGATGATCGGCGAGGTGTCGGGGATCCTTGGCGACGCCGGGATCGAGGCAGAGGTCACGGGCCGCCCCAAGCACCAATACTCGATATATCGCAAGATGCTGGAGCAGAACAGGCCGTTCGAGGACATCCACGACCTGATCGGGATCCGGATCATCACCCCGACGATGCGTGACTGTTATGCGGCGCTTGGGTTGATCCACAGCCATTGGGTCCCGGTCGCCGGGCGATTCAAGGATTACATCGCCATGCCCAAGATCAACCTCTATCAGTCTCTCCACACCACCGTCATCGGACCGGATGGGAAGCCTCTCGAGGTACAGATACGAACCGAGGAGATGCATCAGCGAGCCGAGGCCGGGATCGCCGCCCACTGGCGGTACAAGGAGGGCGATGCGGCACAGCTGCCCCGGATGGACTTTCTCTCGTGGAGCTCGGACGAGGATCCGGAGGAGTTCCTCGCCAATCTCAAGCTCGACCTCTATCAGGACGAGGTGTTCGTGCTCACCCCGGGCGGGGACGTCAAGCCACTTCCTGCCGGATCCACGGCGGTCGATTTCGCCTACTCGGTGCACACCGAGGTCGGTCATCGGTGCGTTGGTGCGAAGGTCAATGGCCGGCTGGTTCCGCTCTCGACCCGTCTCCAATCCGGTGACATCGTCGAGATCATCACGTCCAAGTCGATGGATGCCGCTCCGAGCCTCGACTGGCTGAGCTTTGCCCGCACCGGCCGGGCGAAGTCGAAGATCAAGCAATGGTTCACCAAGGAGCGACGCGACCAGGCTCTGGTGGAGGGGAAAGAGGCCCTGGCCACACTCATGAAGAAGGAGGCCCCAGAGCTCAATTCGCCCGAACGCGACAAGCTTCTCGGATCGATCGCCGTCGAGTTGGGCCAGAGGGACATCGAAGCGTTGCAGGTGGCGGTTGCCGAGGGAACGGTGTCGATCGACTCGGTTTCTGCGCGTCTGGCCCGCATCCTCTCGCCGGACACCGGAGACGAGCTCTTCCAGCCTCGCCGGCGCAAGCCTCTCGACAGCGCACACGTCGTGGTCGAGGGACAGGACGACATGTTGGTCCAGCTGGCCCGTTGCTGCTCCCCGGTGCCGGGTGACCCGATCATCGGGTACGTCACGGTCGGGCGGGGCGTTTCCGTCCACCGATCCGACTGCACCAACGTCTCATCGCTGTCCGATCGAAGGGAGAGGACAGTCGACGTTTCCTGGCCCAGCGAGCACACGGGTGCCTTCGTGGTGTGGATTCAGGTGGAGGCCCTGGACCGAACCCGCCTTCTCCGCGATGTGACCAGTGTGGTCAGCGACACCGGTGGCAACATCACCGCTTCGTCTACCCAGACCGGAACCGACCGCGTGGCCATACTCCGATACGAAGTCGAGCTGTCCGACCCCAGCCAGCTGCCAAAGCTCCTGACCGATCTCCGTGGTGTGGACGGGGTCTTCGTGGCGTTCCGATTGGCCAACGACCCAGCGTCCTGAGATGCTCGTCATCCCGGTTCCCGCATGGGTGGCTGCCACCAACTCCTACATCCTGGCTGCCGACCGAGGGGGGATGGCGATCGTCGTCGATGCCCCACCCGAACCGGAGCCCATTGCAGCGGAGCTGATCAAACACGACCTGACCATTGCCGCACTCCTGCTCACCCATGGGCATATCGACCACACCGGGGGCGCAGGCGCCCTGTCCAAGGGCCCGGGAGCATCCGTCTACGTGCATCCCGACGATGACTTCCTGACACTCCACCCGGAAAGACAGCTGCGTGCGATGTTCGGAATGATCCCACCGGGCGAGTACACACTGCCGGAGCGATTCGAGGCGCTCCAAGATCGACAACTTCTCGAACTGGGTGGCTTCACCGTGGAGGTTCGACAGACACCCGGGCACACCCCGGGGCATTGTTGCTTCTACCTCCAGGATCGAGGCGTGCTCTTCTCCGGCGACCAGCTCTTCGCCGGGAGTGTGGGCCGGACCGATCTGGCAGGTGGCTCCTGGGACGATCTGATGACGTCCATGCGCGATCGCGTCATGACACTGGGGGATGAGGTTCGGGTCCTGCCCGGCCACGGCCCGGAGACCACGATCGGCCGAGAACGGTCCATGAACCCGTTCAGGGCGGAGTGGGAAGCCGATCCGCAAGGCTCGGTGCCCGACTCGAGCCGTTAACCTCGCGCAGTTCATGAGCTTCCAACCACCCAAGGGAACCGATGACATCGTCGCGCCCGAGTCGCTCGTGTGGAGCGAGGTCATGCGCGCATGGAGCACCTGGGCCGAGCGGTTCGGGTTTCCCTTGATCTCGACCCCGATCATGGAGGCGACCGACTTGTTCGAGCGTGGTGTGGGCGAGTCGACCGAGGTCGTGACCAAGCAGATGTACACGTTCACCGACCGCGGAAACCGATCGATGACGTTGCGACCAGAGGGCACGGCCGGCGTCGTGCGGGCATTTCTCAATTCGGGCTCTCAGGGCCCCTGGAAAGGCGCCTACTCCGGCCCCATGTTTCGCTATGAGCAACCCCAGGCCGGCAGACGGAGGCAGTTCTGGCAGGTGGGCGTGGAATACCTGGATGTGGAGGGGCCGGCCGCCGACTCGGAAGTGATCGAGCTCGGGTATCGCTTTCTCTCCGCCCTCGAGATCCCCGGCATCGACGTCGTCGTCAACTCATTGGGGGACCCGGTATGCCGGCCACGATATCTCGAAGTGCTGCGGCGCTTTCTGGAGGAACACCGCTCACAACTCTGCGCCGATTCGCAGGGGCTCATCGATCGCAATCCATTGCGAGTCCTGGACTGCAAGACATGCGAGCCGGTATTGGTGGACGCACCCGTGATGAAGGATCACCTCTGTGGCCCCTGTCAGACACACTACGACGCGGTTCGCTCCAGCTTGAACCACATCGGTGTGCCCTTCGTCGAGGACGGTCGTCTCGTGCGAGGTCTCGACTACTACACGCGAACCGCTTTCGAATATCTCGCCACCGACCTCGACGCCGCCCAGAACGCCGTCGGCGGTGGCGGGCGCTACGACGGCTTGGCAGAGGCGATAGGCGGACGTCGTGCTCCTGGCGTCGGCCTGGCGATGGGGGTGGATCGAATCGTCCTCGCCTCCAATGTCGATGAGCCGTCGCCAATCGACGTCTACGTGATATCGGAGGCGACTCCGGAGGACGGCTTGGCAGTCGCCTCCACCCTCCGCCAACTGGGTCTCCGGGTGGACTTCGACCCGGAGGGCAGGTCGGTGAAAGCTCAATTCAGGGCGGCAGGGCGCTCCGGGGCTCCCGCCGTCGTCATATTCCACGACGATGACCAGGATGTGAGCGCCCGGATCGGAGAAGAGCGGGTAGAGCTTCCGCTCTCGGATGTCGCCGAATGGCTGAGGGAGAGACTGTGATCAGGACGGATCGGGTCGGCGAGCTGGGCAAGGACGACATCTCCCGGAGGGTCGAGATCGCCGGCTGGGTGCAACGCAGGCGTGATCATGGGGGAATCGCCTTTCTCGACGTCCGGGATGCCTCCGGTGTCATCCAAGTCGTGGCCGATCCATCGGTGATCGACGGTGTCGAGGAGCTCCGCATGGAATTCTGCATAGCGGTCGGCGGCGAGGTCAGAGCCCGTCCGGAAGGGACCGAGAACCCGGACCTGGCCACGGGGGCGATCGAGATAGCGGCCGCCGACATCACAATCCTGTCGCGGGCCGACACACTCCCGTTCATGATCGACGACCGGGTCGAGATCGACGAGAAGGTGCGGTTACGTCACCGCTACCTCGATCTGAGACGACCACGCATGGCGGCCAACATACGTGCCCGCTCGAGAGCCACGGCCGCGATCAGACGGACCCTCGACCACGACGGTTTTCTCGAGATCGAGACTCCGACACTCATCAACAGCACGCCTGAGGGCGCCCGCGACATGTTGGTCCCGTCGAGACTTCGCTCCGGCGAGTTCTATGCGCTGCCTCAGTCACCACAGCTGTTCAAACAGCTCCTGATGATCTCCGGTGTCGAGCGCTACTTTCAAATCGCCCGGTGCTACCGCGACGAAGACTTCAGGGCGGACCGTCAGCTTGAATTCACCCAACTCGACCTCGAGGGGTCCTTCTGGGGCCAGGACGACGTCCTGGACACCATCGAACGCGTCCTGAAGGCAGTCGTCGAGGAACTGAGGGGAGTCGTCATCGAGGAGCCCTTCCCGCGGATCACCTGGCTGGAGGCAATGGATCGATTCGGCTCTGACAAACCCGACTTGCGCATCGAGGCGGAGATAGTCGATCTCTCGACCGAGGTCGCCGAGTCCGGGTTCGCCGTTTTCAGGGATGCCCTCGCCGGTGGCGGGACGGTTCGAGGTCTCAATGTCGGGGAGCAGGAGTGGCCGCGCAGCCGCGCCGACGCCGTCACGGAGCGCGCCAAGGAGCTGGGCGGCAAGGGGCTGGTGTGGATGGTGGTGGAGCCGGACGGCGCCCTTCGCTCGCCCGTGGCGAAATTCCTCACCACCGAGGAGATGGAGTCGATCACCCGGTCGTTGCAGGCACGCCCGGGCGACGTGCTGCTCATCGCCGCCGATCGCTGGCGGACCACGGTCGAGGTCCTCGGCGGTCTTCGCAATGACCTTCTCCGGCCCACGGGCCACACACAGCTGGCGTTCCTGTGGGTGGTCGACTTTCCCCTCTTCGAGGAGGCAGAGGACGGTTCGACCACCTTCTCACATCACCCTTTCACCGCCCCGGCTTCACTGGATGCCATGCGCGACAGCCCTGGAGAGGCCCTCTCCCAGGCGTATGACGCAGTTCTCAATGGCGTCGAGCTCGGATCAGGCTCGGTGCGAATCCACGACCCCGACGTGCAGAGCCAGGTGTTCGAGATCCTCGGCATCGATTCCGAGACCGCCGAACGCCGTTTCGGCTGGTTCCTGGAGGCCCTCCGCTACGGCACCCCTCCTCATGCGGGATTTGCCTTCGGGATCGATCGTCTGGTCATGATCCTCCAGGGCGAGTCATCGATTCGTGAGGTGATCCCGTTCCCGAAGACCCAGACCGGTCTCGACCCCATGACCGGTGCCCCCACCTGGGTCGAGGACGACCAGCTGGCCGAATTGGGCATCGCCCTGACCGAGGCCGCCCGCGCTCGAAGGGACGAGTCGGAGAAGTCCTGATCTCCGCCCATCCGCTTGTGACATAGGCCCCTGGACACCTCAGTCGAGGGCGACGGATGATCCGACCATCGAGAAGGAGGCGTGGGCATGACGCTCACCGCAACGAAGGCGACTCATCGACATCGGCCAGTGTCGGTGACGACGATGACATGGTTGCTGGCGGTCCTCGGGATCGGGGCCGTTGGCGGGGGCTGGTTCATGATCTTCGGGATCGGGGGCGAGAGCATGCTGCCCGACGCCTATCTGGACTCCCTGCCACTCGTGCACAGCTGGATCCTGCCCGGGCTGATCCTCATGATCGGCTTTGGCTTCGGGTCGCTCCTGACGGGCTACGGCGTCCTCTTCCGTCCGACATGGCGTTGGGCGCGGCCGGTAGAGCATCTCAGCTCCCATCATTGGTCCTGGCTGGCCGCCATCCTCCTCGGAGCAGGGCAGATGGTGTGGATCGGGATCGAGGTGGTGTCGATCCCATTCTCGCTCTTGATGCCGACTTTCGGGTTGGTGGGCCTGGCGCTCTTCGTGCTCCCCCTCACCGGGCAGGTCAGCGGCTACTTGCGCATCACCTGACCGCAGGCGTCGGTCGAAGGGGACAGGTACCGTCCGCACATGGCTGACCTGTTCTCGGCACGTGCCGATGATGTCGCCGCCCGGGAGGCACCGCTGGCGACGCGAATGCGCCCCAGGTCGCTCGACGAGGTCGTCGGACAACCGGACCTCATGGCCCCCGGGGCGGCCTTCCGACGTTTGGTCGAGTCGGGTCGACCGGTGTCGATGCTGCTCTGGGGCCCACCGGGAACCGGCAAGACGACTTTGGCGCGGCTGGTGGCTTCCAGGGCGGAGGCAGAGTTCGTGACCCTCTCTGCCACCGCTGCGGGCGTCAAAGACATCCGCGAGGTGCTCAGTTCGGCGCGGGCGTCGCTGGAGCACGACGAGCGACGAACGGTGCTGTTCCTGGACGAGATCCACAGATTCGCCAAGAACCAGCAAGATGCCCTGCTCCCCGGGGTGGAGGATGGGACGTTGATCCTCATCGGAGCCACCACGGAAAACCCATTCTTCGAGGTCAACTCTCCGCTGATGAGTCGCATGACCTTGTTTCGACTCGAGTCTCTCGGTCCGGAGGCGATCGGGGAGCTGTTGCAGAGGGCACTGGTCGATCTGGAGCGCGGGCTGGGCCAGATGCGTCTGTCGATGAGCCCCGAAGTCACCCGTGAATTGGCGGGACGCACCGGTGGCGACGCCCGCCAGGCTCTCAACTCTCTGGAGGTGGCAGCGATGCTTGCCCGTGGAGACGAGAGGTCGGAAGTGGTCGCCGAGGACGTCGCCGAGGCGTTACAACGACGAATCGTCCGCTACGACAAGGTCGGCGACCAGCACTACGACGTCATTTCCGCATTCATCAAGAGTGTGCGTGGCTCTGACCCCGACGCCGCTCTGTACTGGCTCTTCCTGATGCTCGAGGGAGGTGAGGATCCGGAGTTCATAGCCAGGCGCCTGATCATCCTGGCTTCCGAGGACGTGGGGCTCGCCGATCGTCATGCACTGCCCTTGGCGATCGCAGCGGCTGATGCCCTCGCCTACGTGGGCTTGCCGGAGGCCGAATATCACCTCGCTCAGGCCACGATCTACCTGGCAACGGCGCCAAAGTCGAACTCGGTCGGAATGGCGATGAGCCAAGCCCGCCGGCTGGTCACCGAGGGGCCGTCGGCCTCGGTGCCACCGCATCTTCGATCAGACGGCTATTCGGGTGCCCGTCGTCTCGGCCACGGCGATGGCTATCTGTACTCCCATGATTACGAGCATGGGGTGGTCGCACAGCAGTACTTCCCCGACGGTGTCGAGCCGCGGGCGATATACGAACCTGGTGATCGGGGCGACGAGAAGGACATGCGGGCGCGACTCGACGACGTCGACCAGATCCTTGGCCGGGATCGCCCGAGATAGGGGTACCCTCAGCCCCCATGCTGGACCGGATGTGGTGGTTTGCGACCGGCCTCTTCGCCGGGATCTGGGTCACGGTGCGTGCTCTGAGGAGAAAGCCGACCCCAGGGGAGTGGCGTGAAGCGGCAATGGCCGGTGGTGCCGACTTGATGGACCTGGCTGCCCGTGCCATTCGCCCGAATCGAGCCAGACAAGCGTCCGCTCCTCGTTAACCTCGCGACTCGCCGATCGAGGCCATTTTGGATAGTTACCAGATACGCAATCACTTCACGTCGTTCTTCGAGGAGAGGGACCATGTGGTCAGACCCTCCGCCTCGCTGATCCCCATCGACCCGACCCTCTTGCTCACCAACGCCGGGATGGTGCCTTTCAAACCGTATTTCTTGGGCGAGGAGCCTCCGCCATATCCCCGGGCCGTCACGGTCCAAAAGGTGGTTCGCACCGTCGACATCGACATCATTGGCACCACCCAGCGTCATCTCTCCTTCTTCGAGATGCTGGGGAACTTCAGCTTCGGCGACTACTTCAAGGAGTCGGCCATCCCCTGGGCATATGAGTTCGTGACGGACCGGCTCGGTCTCGACCCCGATCGGCTCTGGTACACCGTCTTCCTCGACGACGACGAGGCCGCCGACATCTGGGTGGAGTCGGTTGGAGTGGATCCGTCCCGTCTGCAACGACGGGACGAGAAGGACAACTTCTGGCAGATGGGCGTCCCCGGCCCCTGTGGTCCGTCCTCCGAGATCTTCTACGACAAAGGCCCCGAGTTCGGGGAGGACGGTGGACCGGCCCATGGTGACGAGGATCGTTTCGTCGAGATCTGGAACCTGGTCTTCATGCAGAACCTCCAGGATCGCCCCTATCACGTCGTCGGTGACCTTCCGGCGA
>JBAULI010000023.1:0-3253 GCA_049578105.1 Acidimicrobiia bacterium
GCACCGAGTCTCATGCCCAGTGCCGCCCCGGTGAGCAAAACGGCGAAGGTCTGGCCGGTGATGGGGACAGGTGTGAAGGGGAGATCGATCCGCCACTGGGCCGCCAGGGCGGTTAGGGCTGCCGCCATGATGACCAACCCGATCGACACGGCTTTCGTCCTGTGTAGGACCCTTTCGGTGAGCACTGCTGTCGTCACTTCTTTATCTCCTCGAAACCGCCGATAGGCAACCTTACGTCTAAGACCCGTATCCGGAGGTCATCGTTACTCTCGAGTCGGTGGAAGAGCAGAAAGACAGAGGTTCTTCCTGGCCCCTATATCTGATCGGGGCCCTCTTTGTCGTGGGCGCCTTGATTCTCGGCGCATGGAACGTCGAACTGCCCTATTTCGCCTTCTCGGCGGGGCCGGTATCGGATGCCTCCGACGCCATCGTCGCCGATGACGTGACCACCTATCCGCCCGAGGGCGAGTTGCTGATGCTCACGGTGGTCAGTCAGGACGTGAACCTGTTCGAGGCGGCTATCGCCGGGATCGACCCGACGATCGATCTGGTTCGCAAAGAGGCCTATCGCCAACCCGACGAGACCGACGAGGAGTACCGGAAGCGGGTCCTCCAACAGATGGACGATTCAGAGACGAGGGCGATATCGGTGGCGTTGCGCTATCTCGGTTATGAGATGGTCCCGGTCGATGTCGTGATCACCGACCTGGTGCCGGACAAGCCTGCCGACGACGTCCTCCAAATCGGCGATTCGGTCAACACCTTCAATGGGACCGAGATCGTGAAGAGCACGGACCTGACCGGAGCACTGAAGGATCTCCATCCGGGCGACATCGTCCCGATGGGCATAACCAGGGAAGGCACCGAGCAGACGGTGGATGTCCAACTCACCGAGCGCGACGACGAGATGGGTGGTCCCATGATCGGGATCGTCGTCGGTGAGATCACCAAGCCGCCGTTTCCGATCTCGATCCAGGCCGGAAACGTCGGAGGCCCATCGGCAGGGCTCATGCACACATTGGCCATAATCGACACCCTCACTCCTGGCGAGATGACCAAAAGTCACGTGGTTGCAGGGACCGGCACGATCCAATACGACGGAACCGTGGGCAACATCGGTGGCATTCGCCAGAAGGTCGTCGGGGCTGAGGCCGCGGGTGCCGAATACATGCTGGTCCCGGCGGGCAACTACGACGAGGCGCTGACCGCCGAGCGGGACCACATCGAGCTGGTGCCGGTCACCAATCTCCAGGATGCGATCGATTTCCTGGACAGTCTCCCCTCGGTCTGACCCCCAAACCCGTCCGACAGCCAGGCACTGCCTGTATCTTCTAGCCCCGATGGCTTCTGACAACACCGCGGATCAGGTGGGTCGCGCCCGGTTTCGGACAGTCTTCCGTGGTTTCGACCCCGATGAGGTGCTGAGCCACGTCGGCAGACTGTCCACCGAGCTGGAAAGCCTGCGTCAGGAGAGGGATCGCCTGGCCACCAGATTGGGGGAGTTTGCCGACCGCGATCTGGAGACCGAGTTCGACAGCCTCGGCCGGGAGGTGGCCGCAGTCCTCCAGGCCGCCCGGGAGGCAGCCGAGTCGATGAGGGAGCGTGCCACTCTCGATTCTGCGAGATGGCGCGCCGAGGCGATGGCCGAAGTGGAGGACATGCGCAAAGAGGCGCGCAGCGATGCCGAGGCGCTCCGGGGCGACGCCTGGGCGACGGGCACCGAGATGCTCAACCAGGCGGTGGCCGAGGCGAGGAGGATCAGGGCCGGCGCCGAGCGGGACGTATTGACCACGATGGGTGAGGCCGAACGGGAGGCCCATCGGCTCACTTCGTCGGCGCGTCGTGAGGCGGAGGACGCCCTGAGGGCGGCGACCATGGATGCCGAGAAGCTCGCCTCCGAGGCAAAGAAGCGGCATGACGAGATGATCGATCAGGCCCACCGGCAGGCTGAGGCCGCTCAGGAGCGAACCAGGGCCCTCGAGGAGCGGCGCGAAGAGTTGATGGAGGAGCTCGAGACGGTCCGAGCCACTCTCGGCCGCCTGGAAGGGACGTTGGAAGAGCGGCGCGAGGTATTCACCCGGCCGGAGGAGTCGAGCAGCGTCCGTATCGTCCCGCCGTCGAAGATCGAGCCCGACGTGGACAGTTGGGCCTTGGGAGAGACGGTCCGAATCATTCCCCCAGAAGCGCCGCCAACCATCGAGCGGGAGGTTTCCCAACCCAAGCCTTCGCAGCCTGTGGAGCCCGAGCCCGTCGGCGGGCCGGCGCCGAGTGAGCCGACTCCAGAGCCTGTCCCGGTCGAGAGCGAGGACCAGGATGAAGCACCGAAGAGCCGGGCTGCGGCTCCCAAGCCCGTGGAGCCAGATGAGGAAGAGGTCGACGACTCGGTCGGGGCACTGTTCGCCTCACTGCGTGGCGACAAGACCGAGGACCACGATGAAACACCTGAGCCGGCCCAACCGGTCGTCGCGGAGGCCGCGACCGTCGTGGAGAAAACCCAGCCGACGGAGACGCCTACCAAGGTGACCACGGTCCTCTCCGATCGGACGGAGATGATCGAGGAGCGGGACAGGCATCTCCTCCCCATAACCAACCGGGCGTTGCGTGGAGTGAAGAAGTCCGTGACCGACGCGCAGAACATCGCCCTCGACAGCCTTCGCACGGATGGCGATTGGTCGCCCGACGCAGCCGAGTTGTCCGACATGTTGCGGGCCGACCTCATCGGTCTCTGGTCCGAGGCCTACGCCGCCGGCCACAACGCCGCAGAGGAAATGGTCGGGGCCAAGCTGAAGCGGCCGGTCACACCCAGCTCTGACGCCTCTGACATGTTCGGTGGCGACCTGGCGGCGGCGGTCGAAGCCGCGCTGGTCGACGCCGGTGACGGCCAGCGCGAGAAACAGTCGGCGACGTCACGGGTCTATCGGGGCTGGCGAACAGACGAGGCGGAGCGCAGGGTGCGCTTGCTCGCCCTGGAGGCATATCACCGAGGCCTTCGTGACTCGGCGCCCGGCGCCGATCTCCTCTGGGTCCCGAGCGGGACCCCCTGCAGCGCATGCCGGGACGCATCGGCCGACCCCGACCAGCACTTGCCCCCGGTCCACGTCGGATGCGAGTGCACCGTGGTCATCGGTTGATCTCACAGAAACCGAAGCTCGGATAGCAGTTACCCTCATCGTCGATGTTCACCAGGGTTCCTTCCGGATATCGCTCCGACAGACGTCGACCCCTGACGCTGATCTTGGTTGGGATCGCCGCG
>JBAULI010000024.1:0-18421 GCA_049578105.1 Acidimicrobiia bacterium
CCCCCATACCTGGCCCGATTCACACCCGAGTCCGTGCAGGCGCCGATGGCGAGGATGACGTCTCGCAGCTCGATGGTGGGCAGGATCCCACCGCAGGAGCCGACACGAATCAGACGCTCGACACCGAACTCCGTGATCAACTCGGTGGCGTATATCGACGCTGAGGGAATCCCCATGCCCGTTCCCATGACCGACACCGGCGTGTCTCCATAAGTGCCCGTGTAGCCCAGCATGTTGCGAACGGCGTTCACCTCCCTGATGTCCTCTAAGAAGTTCTCGGCGATGTGCCTGGCACGCAGGGGATCACCGGGCAACAGCACCGACGGTGCGAAGTCCCCTCGCTCGGCTGAGATATGTGGTGTGGGCATGGAAGGCTCCAGTCGATTCGGGCGGAGCCAAACCTATCGGATCAGGACCGCCTTCCTCCAACCACGAACCGCATTGGTTACCGCAAGCTCGTCTGCCGACATCAAGTCGTGGACGGTCATGGGGCGCTCGACGATCTCCATGCTCTCCATGGCCGCGCTACGGGCGACCCCCGGCAGACACCCCGAGCCCAACGGTGGAGTCATCCAGCGGCCCCCGACATGTGCGAGCAGGTTCGAGCGGTTCGTCTCGGTCACCTCACCGTCGAGGTTTGTCATCAGCATCTCTGTCTGATCGTCACTGACCGGGTATCGCGAGCGATCGGCAACCTTGTGGTACCAGTAGGGGTCCGCCGGGTCCACCCTCACATCCGAGACGAGAATCGACACCGGCTCGTCCCATGTGGGAAGCGGCTCCGAGCTCACTTCGATCCTCCCGTCGGGGCCGAGGAGAACACGGATCTTGGCTCCATTCGGGCCTTCGATGCCGGACAGCGCCTCGCCAAGGGCCACCAGGTCGAGATCGATCCCCCAGTAGGAGGCCGAGGCCGCCAAACGCCTCACATGACGGGGGAGGAGCGGGATCCCCGCATCCGGGTCGTATCTCATGGTTTCGATCAAGGACGGGATGGGGAGGTGTTGTGTCACCACCAGGGCCTTCCACAGACATTCCTCGTACTCCGCCTCGGCCACGGAGTCATAGGTGATGCCTCCACCCACGTGGTACGTGAATCGACTCCCGGACAGGATCCCGGTTCGGATGGCCACCGAGAATTCGAAACGATGCCCCCCCGGTTCGATGTACCCGATGGCGCCGCAGTAGGCCTCCCGGGGGACGCCCTCGAGTCGGGCGATGATCTCCATGGTCGATTCCTTGGGCGCTCCGGTGACGGAGCCAGAGGGGAAGACGGCTCGGAACAGATCGGCGAGCTCCACGCCGTCTTCGATCTCGGATTCCACCGTCGACGTCAGCTGCCACACCGTGGGATGACGCTCGGCGCCGAACAACTCGCGCACCTCGACCGAGCCCGTCATGGCCACCTTGCCCATGTCGTTTCGAAGCATGTCGACGATCATCACGTTTCCGGCGCGCTCCTTCTCGGATGCGATGAGTTGATCTCGGATCAATTGATCCTCGGAAGGCCATCGGCCGCGTCTGGCCGTTCCCTTCATCGGCTTGGTGGTCAGAGTCGTCCCGGTCCTCTTCAAGAACAGCTCTGGTGAGACCGAGAGGATCTGGGAGGAACCGACGTCGATGAGTGCGGCATGACTGTCGGGCTGGGTACGGGTCAAAGCGCCGAGGAGCGACTCCGGCTCGCCCTCGAAGTCGCCGACCATTGGGAAGGTGAGATTGACCTGATACGTCTGACCGGCCGAGATCTCATCTCGGATGATCCCGACCTTCGATGCATGGTCCTCACGACTCATCCCCGCCCTCCAACGACCCAATGAGAAGTGCCCGCGGGTTGCCAACACGGCGGGAGCGGGTTGGTCGAACACACCGAACCAAATCAGAGGGAGGCGTTCCCTCCCGGCGCCAGGCACTTTCAGTCTCTGGTCGAGACCTGGAGCTGCCTGGTACGAGACGAACCCGGCCACCCATGATCCCGCCTCCGCCGCCGCCTCCGCCGCCCTCAGCGCCGGGAGAACCTCGGCGGGGCTCTCGGCTTGGATCTCACGCGACGGATTCGCGAATCGGCTGGGCCCGATTCTCCACCGATCACCCGAGAGGACGACAGCGCCGGTCACATCCGGGACGTTACCGGTAGGGTCCCCCGACCATGCCAAGGCCACCCGACTTCCCCAAGGACCGGCGCGAGCTGCCCGAGTTCCTGGAGCGGCTGGGCGAGTCGAGGCTCCCCGGCGTCCTCGACATCGAGCTCGTCGTGCTTCGCCACGGGTCTTCACAGATGCGGATGGAGATCGCGGAGAAGCACCTCGCCTCGAATGGATACCTACATGCGGCCTCGGTCGTGGCCCTGGCCGACACCGCCGCGGGCTACGGGTGCGTCGCATCGCTGCCTCCAGGTGCCGTCGGGTTCACGACCATCGAGCAGAAGACCAATCATCTCGGCACCGCGATCAGCGGGGCGCTTCTGGCCGACGCATCACTCTCCCATGAAGGCAAGAGCACCCAGGTCTGGGACACCCTCGTGACCGCCGAGGAGACGGGCAAGACCATTGCCTTGTTCCGATGCACCCAGATGATCCTTTATCCCAAGGAGCCCGACGCCTCCTAATCTCGGGGCGATGCGTGACTTCTACGAATTCATCCTTGGCCTTCGCGCCATACGGCAATTCCAGAGCGAACCACTGTCAACGGCGGACCTCGATGCCATTCTCGAGGCAGGACGATGGACCGGAAGCTCCAAGAACCGTCAGGACTGGGCCTTCGTGGTCATCACCGGAGAGAGACTGCAAGGTCTGGCCGAGCACGGCGACTTCACGACCCCGGTCCTCAACTCGGCCGCCACGGTGGTCCTGGTCCAGGAGCCAGGGGGAAACATGTTCGACATCGGACGTGCGGCCCAGAACATGATGCTCGCCGCCAAGGCGATCGGTGTTGCATCATGCCCGATCACACTCCACCGCTCCGACGACGCTCGAGACTTCATCGGCGCACCGGAAGGCTCCGTTGTCCGTTATGCGATCGCCCTCGGATATCCCACCCAGGACGCAACGCCATCTCGGTTCGGAGGGCGTAAGGAGCGGAACACGGTCGTCAGACAGGATCGCTACTAGGTGCGGCGAGATGCCCCGGGGACTCAGTTACCCCCATCAGAAATCAGCGGACAACCTGTCCCAGACCGCCGCTACCGTCGAGGCTCGCATGGATGAAGGTCTAGTTCAGGCCCGGGGCCTGACCAAGAAATTCGGTGACTTCGTCGCCGTCGACGCCATCGACTTCGACATCGCCCGGGGCGAGGCCTTTGGCTTTCTCGGGCCAAACGGGGCCGGGAAGACTTCGACGATGAAGATGATCACCACGGTCAGCCCGATCACCGAGGGAAAGCTGGAGGTGTTCGGGCTCGACCCGACGACCCAGGGGCGGGCCATCAGGCAGCGTCTCGGGGTGGTCCCCCAGGAGGACAACCTCGACGAGGAGCTCACGGTCGCGGAGAACCTCTACGTTTACGGTCGGTATCACGACATGGATCGGGCCACCATCCGGGCCCGAATCGAGGATCTTCTCGAGTTCGCCCAGCTGTCAGACCGGCACGACGCAAAGGTGGAGTCCCTGTCGGGCGGGATGAAGCGCAGGTTGATCATCGCCCGCGCTCTCATCAACGATCCCGACCTGGTCATACTCGACGAGCCGACCACCGGTCTCGATCCCCAGGCCCGGCACGTGCTGTGGGACCGTCTCTACCGGCTGAAGCAACAAGGTGCCACCCTCATCATCACCACCCACTACATGGACGAGGCAGAGCAGTTGTGTGATCGCCTGGTCGTCATGGACGGGGGGAAGATCGTGGCCGAGGGATCGCCCCAGGAGCTGATCAGAGAGCATGCACCCAGGGAAGTGGTCGAGCTTCGATTCGCCGACGGGTTGATCGACGAGGCCGTTCCCAAGCTGGAGGGAGTGGCCAACCGATCCGAAGTCCTCGCCGATCGGATAATCCTCTACACCGACGATGCCGACGACTCTCAACAGAAGATGATGGAACGCGGGGTTCGGCCCGAGCAGGTCCTGGTTCGACGATCCACCCTCGAGGACGTCTTCCTCCGTCTCACCGGGCGAAGGCTGATCGACTGATGACTGCATTGAGCCGACCTCTACGGGTGGTCGAGTCCGAGCTTCTCGCCTATCGCCGCACCTGGCGGGGAACCATCATCTCCAGCTTCGTCAACCCGATCCTCTTCCTGACTGCGATGGGCTTGAGTCTCGGAACCCTGGTCGATTCACGGGCGGGTGGGTCGTTGGCCGTGCCCTACCTCGCCTTCGTGGCGACCGGGCTGATGGCTGCGACCGCCATGCAGAGCGGTGCCGGGGACGGAGCCTTCCCCGTCATGGCCGGCATCAAGTGGCGTAAGGAGTTCCATGGGGCCATAACCACCCCCATAGACCCGACGGACATCGTGCTGGGAAGGGCGATATGGGGCGCCATCCGGCTGACCTTCGTCCTGGTCGTCTTTGCCGTGATCGCCGTCCTCTTCGGGGCGATGGACCTCGGCCCGGCGCTGCTGGCCGTACCACCCGGTGTGCTCACCGGTCTTGCCTTCCAGGCGGCGGTCACCGCCTTCACCGTGACCCGCGAGGACGACACGAGTCTCTCGACGATGTTTCGGTTCGGGATCATTCCCCTGTTCTTGTTCTCGGGGACCTTCTTCCCCATCAGCCAGCTTCCGGATTTCCTGCAGGGGGTCGCCTACGTCACACCCCTCTTCCATGGGGTGGAGCTGGTGCGAAAGATCGCCCTGCCCAACGTGGACGAGTCGGTGGTCACCTCGATGCCGGTCTGGGTCCACCTGGCCTACCTGGGAGTGATGTGGGCCGTGGGGCTCTTCTTCGCCGCCCGATGGCTGGACAAGAGGCTGAAGCCATGAGCGTCTCCGCACCGACCCGTCTCACGCCATTGCGTCGTATGACCCCGTTCCGCGCCCAGCGGATCTGGGAGAGGAACTACCTGGTCTATCGACGGCTGTGGAAGATAATCGTCACCGGGTTCTTCGAGCCCGTCTTCTACCTCTTTTCGATCGGCATCGGGATCGGGGCGCTCGTCGGTGATGTGACCGGGCCGGGCGGTGTGCCGATTCGCTACACGGCCTTCGTCGCACCGGCCCTGATGGCGGCATCGGCGATGAACGGCTCGGTGTTGGAGACCACTTTCAACATCTTCTTCAAACTCAAGTTCGGCAATACCTATGAGGGGATCCTCACCACACCGATGACCCCGCGGGACATCGCCATCGGCGAGATCGGCTGGGCCCTCCTTCGTGGCGCCCTGTATTCCACTGCCTTCCTCATCGTGATGGTGGCCATGGGTCTGACGACCAATTGGTGGGCGATCATGACCGTGCCCGCTGCTGTGCTCATCGGCTTTGCCTTTGGGTCCTGTGGCCTCGCCGCCTGCACCTATATGCGTTCCTGGCAGGACTTCGATCTCGTTTCGCTGGTCACGATGCCGCTGTTCCTCTTCTCGGCCACCTTCTATCCGCTCGACGTGTACCCACCGGCGATTCAGCAAATCGCCCGGATCTCGCCTCTCTATCACGGCACCGAGATCCTTCGGGCGTTTGCCCTAGGGACCTTCGACTGGAGTCTGGTCGGGCATGTCGCCTTCCTGCTCATCATGGGTTTGATCGGGGCGACCATCGCCTCCCGCCGGCTCGACGGCCTCCTTCGCAAATAGACGTCAGCTTCGATCGACTCCCGCAACCAGCAGGCTTCGCAACAGTCGTCCCGGGCCAGGGGCAGGGAGTTCGCCCCAAACCGGCTCGGACAAGCCAAGATCGGCCCAAATTGGTGCATGGGCCAGTGAGCCCTCCTCTATGTCGAGCAGGACGAGGTCACCGATCAAATCGATATCCGCGACGGCCGGCCCCACACCCGGCGCACCACCGGGGAAGACATAGCCATCCAGCTCCATGCGGGCAACGACATCAGGTCCCTCCAGTTCAACGACGACCAGGGTGGGTGGCCCCTGGTTGCCCTCCCCCGACGGCTCCAGATAGGCGACCCGCGAGCCGTCATCACTCACCACCAGCCCCCGGGGACAGCCCTCACAGCCTTCATATGGGTCATCGATGTTCTCGTAGGGATTCCATTGCTGATCGATTCGGTTGCCGGACAGATCCTGGATCCCGAACGTGTAGAACCCTTCTGTCGACGTTTCCACCGCAATGACATCGCCCCCCGTTGTGATGTTGCCTCCCGACTCCCAGCCGCCCAGCACCTCGACCAGGACCGGTTCGGCTCCAACCGAGATCGTCACACGCTCGAGCGTCTGCAACGCGTCCTCCGGAGTCGCGCCGGTGTAGCGGGTGAACCAGGCAACTGGCCGGCCATTCAGCCGGGAGACATCTTGTAGCTCGACCTGGCCGTCGCCGACGGTCACGAGCGCCACAGGTTCGACGCTGCTCGCCGACAGCCACCAGATGGCTTTGTCGTCCACTTGATACAGGAGACCGCCTTCCAAGTCATCCAGCATGGGTGGGTCATGTGTCGTCAACGGAGCTTTCGGCGCCAGATTCATCGGTGTGAGCCCACAGGAATCATCAATGAGATAGACGGTCAGGGAGAACACCAGGCTCGGGGGGCAGAGAAAGCCGGTTGGCGGGAACACGGTCGTCGTCGTGACGTTGGTCGAAGTCGGCCCAAGGGCGGTGAACGTAGTCACATCCATAGTCGAGCCATCTGGACCGGATGGTGAGTCCGCAGCACCGGGATCGTCACTTGGAGCCATGCACCCGGCCAGCAAGACCACGAGCACGACGGTAAGGAGTCGCACTATGTGTCAACGATACGGAGACTGGGAGTGTTCCTCTGCCGATAGGCTCGGCGCATGATCGATCTCACCTTTCCCCTCCACGCACCGCACGGATCGACTCTCAACACGAAGGGATGGCTACAGGAGGGCGTGCTCCGCTGTCTCCTCAACAACCTCGACCCCGAAGTGGCCGAAGACCCCGAGCGTCTGGTGGTCTACGGCGGAAGGGGCAAGGCTGCACGCAACCTGGCAAGTCTCGAAGCCATCGTCCGGACCTTGGAGCGACTCGCCAACGACGAGACGCTGCTGGTCCAATCGGGCAAGCCCGTCGGTGTCTTTCGCACCCATGACATGGCCCCACGAGTCCTGATCGCCAATAGCCTCCTCGTGCCCAAATGGGCGACCCTCGACCACTTCTGGAAGCTCGAGGCCGAAGGCCTGATGATGTACGGCCAGATGACCGCAGGGTCTTGGATCTACATCGGGACCCAGGGGATCCTCCAGGGCACGTTCCAGACATTCGCAGCCATCGCCGACCAGCGGTTCGGTGGCAGCCTGGCGGGCACGCTCACCCTGACCGGAGGTCTCGGAGGAATGGGTGGGGCACAGCCCCTCGCCATCACCATGAATGGCGGGGTGGCTCTCTGTGTCGAGGTGGATCCCCATCGCATCGAGCGCAGGCTCGAGACCGGGTATCTCGACGAGAGCTACACGAGCGTGGAGAAGGCGGTGGAGCGGGCACTCGAGGCCAAGAGGGACCGCCAGGCCGTCTCGATCGGCGTATTGGGGAATGCGGCCGAGATCTTCCCCGAACTTCTCCGGCAGGGCCTCGATGTCGACATCGTCACGGATCAGACATCGGCCCACGACCCCCTCTACGGATACATCCCGTCGGGCTACACGCTCGACGAGGCGGCCGAGCTCCGAGAAGACGACCCCGACACGTACGTGAAAGCATCTCGGGAGTCGATGGCGGCGCAATGCGAGGCCATGGTCGGGTTCCATCGCGCCGGAGCCGAGACCTTCGACTATGGGAACAACCTTCGAGGCGAGGCCGCCACGGCGGGCTATCTCGACGCCTTCGACTATCCGGGTTTCGTCCCCGCCTACATCCGCCCTCTCTTCTGTGAAGGGTCCGGCCCGTTTCGATGGGTCGCTCTGAGCGGTGATCCGGCCGACATCGCGGTCACCGATCAGGCACTGGCACAACTCTTCCCGGACAACGATCCGTTGCAGAGATGGCTGCGGCTGGCGAAGGAGCGTGTCCATTTCCAGGGTCTGCCGGCCCGAATTTGCTGGCTCTCCTATGGGGAGAGACACCGGGCCGGCCTGCTCTTCAACGATCTGGTCGAATCCGGCAAGGTGAGCGCACCAATCGTGATAGGGCGCGATCACCTCGACTCGGGCTCCGTCGCCTCCCCCTATCGGGAAACGGAGTCAATGGCAGACGGCTCGGACGCGGTGGCGGACTGGCCGATCCTCAATGCGATGCTCAACGTGTCATCGGGCGCAGCCTGGGTGGCCGTTCACCACGGCGGCGGGGTGGGGATAGGAAACTCGATACATGCTGGGGCCCAGGTGGTTGCCGACGGGACGGCACAGGCTGCTTTCCGTGTCGAGCGTGTGCTGACCAATGACCCTGGCACCGGTGTGATGCGACACGCCGATGCCGGATACGAGCAGGCGAGACAGGTGGCGAGAGAGCGCGGAATCGATATCCCGATGTTGTGAACTAGCGGGGGGAGCCGTTGCGACTGCGGTAGACGTCGACGAACGCCCCGATCAGCAAGCCCACGATCGCCCCGACCAGTGGGAACAGCCAGGATTGCTCGGTCAAGAGCGTGCCGAGCAAGAGCCCCAACGCGGCGCCGAGCACCAGTCCGAATCCAGAGACCATCAGATCACTCCATACCCCAAGCAAGTGAGGGCCGGGGCATCTGTGTGTTGACGCCCCGACCCCCAAATGCATGCCTATCAGAGGATCAAGATCAAGCCGAATGTCACGGCTCCGGCCAGGGCCAGCACGGCGAGGACTGTGATTGAGGTCACACGAGCCGTCCAGCCATGATCTTCTCTCAGCATCGTTCGGGCGAAGAGCCCGAATGCGATCGCCAGCAACACACCGGCCCCGACGAACAAGCCGAGGTACCAGCCCTCGACCAGTCCGCCCAGGAACCAGTCGGCCGGAACGTAGTACATCCACGCCCCGACACCAGCTGCCAGCAGACCGACGATCCCCAGCGTCCATTCAACGATCGAGGACCGTCGCGGCATCCGGGTGACCTCCGCCTTTGGCCGCTCGAGAAGCGTTGTCACGAAGATCACCTCCTTCTGTGGGCGGCCCGTCGATCGGACCGTCCGCTGCGAGTGTGCGGCAGTTCGCCTCGTCCCGATAGGGCCATCAGTCCCATTCGGGCGGGAAGTCGAGGACGGGGCTGGTGACTTCGATACCCTCAACCGGATGACGATCGTCGACCCCCACTGGCCGCGCGCTGACGTGTGGCTCGCCCAGGAGAGCGTGGAGCCCGACCTGGTGGTGGTGGGGGTGCCGTCATCCACCGCCTCGTTGACCCCGTCGCGCGCCGATCTCACTCCATTCGAGTTACGAAATCGGTTGAGCAGGTTCTCGACTTTTCACGGTGAGATGGACGTCGACTTCTCCGACGTGCGTGTCAGGGACGAGGGCAACTGGCCGGTGTCGACACTGGACATGCACCAGATGCCGGCGTACGTCCGAGATAGGGCATCAAAGCTCGATCCGGCGTCTCTCACCATCTTCCTCGGAGGCGACAATGCGATCACCCGACCTCTGGTGGCAGCGCTGAGCACGCCGTTGGATCGGGTGGGTGTGATCACATTCGATGCCCACCATGACGTGCGGACGCTCGAATTGGGCCCTGCCAACGGAACCCCGATCAGGGGGCTGATCGAGGAGGAGGGCCTGCCCGGTGCCAACGTCGTCCAAATCGGGATCCACTCGTTCGCCAACTCCGCCGCCTATCGGTCGTATTGCCGCGATCAGGGCATAACCGTGCGCACCATCAGGGACGTGGAACACGAGGGCATCGACGAGGTGGTTGGTGCGGCATTGGAGTCGCTGGCGAGCCGATGCGACGAGCTGTACGTGGACGTCGACATCGATGTCCTCGACCGGGCGGCGGCGCCGGGGTGCCCGGGGGCGCGGCCCGGCGGAATGACCGTGCGGCACCTCGCCCGAGGCGTCGAGTTGTGCGCTCGTCATCCCGACGTGCATGCCATGGACCTGGTGGAGGTCGATGCGGCGGCCGATCCAAACGGCCAGACACTCGACGTGATGGCCCATCTGTTGCTGACGGCGGCGGCCGGGCTCAGCCTCCGCTGATCACCGTCTCAGCCTCGCGGCCCAGTCGGTCTCCGTCGCGGCTGTCGAGGAAACCATGGGGCAGACGGACAGGTCTCGGGCCATGGGAGTGGCCACGCACCATCCGATTGGCTTCATGCGGGTAGGGAATGTGAGAGTCGAGCCCGGCCAAGATCTCAACCAGCTGACCCAGCGACTCGACCCTCGACAGGGACGCACGCATTGCCGGCCCGGCCGGGAGGCCCTTGAGGTACCACGAGGGATGCTTACGGAAGAGGATCATCCCGACCGATTCCCCAAAGTGCTCCGTCAGGAGCGAAGCATGGCGAATCATGATCGCTTTGAGCTCACCCGAGTCGGGGGCCGGCCTCATTTCCCGTCCGCTGAGAACATCGGCCAGATCTCGAAACAGCCACGGTCGCCCCAGACAACCCCGGCCGACGACCACTCCGTCACAACCGGTTCGCGCCATCATCTCGAGGGCGTCGTCAGGCGTCCAGATGTCGCCATTGCCGAGCACCGGGATCGAGGTCACGGCCTCCTTGAGTCGGGCAATCGCCTCCCAGTCGGCACCACCCGAATACAACTGGCGAGCCGTGCGGGCATGCAAGGCGATCGCGGCAGCACCCTCCTCCTCGGCGATCTGACCGGTTTCCAGGTAGGTCAGATGGTCATCGTCGATACCCTTGCGGAACTTCACGGTCACGGGGACCGACCCGGCGGCGGCTACAGCCGACCTGACTATCGACCTGAACAAGTCCCTCTTCCATGGCAGGGCAGCACCCCCACCATGGCGTGTCACCTTTCCCATGGGACACCCGAAGTTCATGTCGATGTGGTCGACGCCCTCGAGTTCGATCAAGAGGGACACCGCCTCGCCGAGGGACCCGGGATCTGTGCCATACAACTGGATCGACCGAGGTTGCTCATCAGGTGCGAAGTGGGCGAGCTGTCTCGTCTTCGGGTCACCTTCGACCAGGCCCCTGGCTCCGATCATCTCAGAGACGTAGAGACCCGCGCCGTACTCACGACACAATCTCCGAAACGGTGCGTTGGTCACACCCGCCATCGGGGCGAGCACGACCGGCGGATCTACGTGTATCGGGCCGATCTCGAGCATGCGATTCAGAGGGAGTCGATGTCGTGGATGTTCTGGAGCCGCACCTGACCCCGAGCCACCAACTTGCCATCTCCGTCGCGAGTGACGACCACCTGCCAGAGCTGCTGGCTCCGCCCACGATGGATCGGTGTCGCCACTCCCAGGAGCGTCCCTTCCCGGGTTGCCCGTATGAAGTCCGTCTGATTGGAGACACCAACACAACCGGCCATACCGTTCTCTATCGCCCACAGGGCGGCCCCGGTGGACGCCAGTGTCTCGACCAAGGTGCAGTAGACCCCACCGTGGACCACTCCGTATGGTTGGTGATGGTTCTCGTTGACCTCGATCTCCCCACTGCAGGAGTCGACGGATGCGTCGGTCAAGACGATCCCTGAATGCCCGACGAAGGTGGGGCGGTCGAGGAAAGGGTTGTCCATCAGACACCACATCCTTGGCTGATCTGCATCACGGGCCCAAGATCGTCATTGACGTATTCCCACACCTCGACGCCCAGACCCTCGTAATAGGCGGAGGACACGACCACTTCCATCTTCCCGTCGCCATTGAGATCGGAGACGGCCCCCACCGAGAAGGAGGTGACGAATGGTGTCTCGCCCTCGGCGATGTCGAGCACCACCGAGTCACCCAGGACTGCCGTCTGCACCTCGCCTTCGACCGCCTTGCGCATGAAGACGATCGAGTAGTCACCCGGCTCGGCGAGCAGCCCCGGTGTCACATCTTCCGACACCACGATCACCTCGTTGACCCCATCACCATCCAGATCTGCGCGGATCAGCTGCTTGATCACGGGATTCGGGACGGAAAGACCGCGTTCGGACAGAAGCTGAGAGGCGAACGCCGCGTAGGTCCCATCGTCGGACAGCTCCTCGACCAGATGAGGGGTGATGTCCCAAGGGGCCGAGATGGCCACACCGTATGGTCCGGGCCAGTCTCCCAAGAGTTGATCATTGGCCAGACTGACACCGGGGTTCTCGAGCGGCTCACAAACTGTTTCGGGAGCCCCACCGGTGATGGTCGCCTGAAGCCCCAACACCGCCACCTGATAGCTCTCACCACCGCTGAGGGGCAGCGTCGTGTCCTGTTGCACTTGAACCCAGCTCGACCCATCCCACCAGCCGAGCGCCCCGAATCCGGCCATCACCACGGGATCACCGGCCCAATTGCCTGCGAGCAATGTGGTCGTCGTCTCCTCCACCGTGGTCGTCGTCTCTTCCAGCGAAGTGGTTGTGGTCTCCGAGACGCTGGTGGTCGTGGTCGGCATGGTGGTAGTCGTCTCAGGCATCGACGAAACAGCCGACGATGACGAGGTCGTGGTGTCCGCTCCGCCACCATCTCCGAGCATGAAGATGAGGACGACCACGAGGACGACGAAGAGCCCGGCGAGAATCCAGGCGGCCCGATTCATGTCGCCAAGTTAATGGCTGATCACGCCTGAAAAGCCCACAGGTCTGAACCGACGGCGGCGAACAGCCTCGGCAGGAGATGGATGGGCAGACCAATCACCGTGAATGGGCTGCCGTCGATACGTCGAACGAAGAGCCCGCCAAGGCCCTGGAGGGCGTATGAGCCGGCCTTGTCCATCGGCTCGCCGGTGTCGACGTATTCGGCGATCTCGTCCTCGGTCATCGCCAGAAACTCGACCTTGGCCACATCGACCGCCGACCTGACGACCGATCCGCCATCCCATCCGGCCACGGCGACGCCGGTGAACACTTCGTGGACATCACCCTGAAGACGCCTCAGCATCGCTCTGGCCTCCTCGGGGTGCGCCGGCTTGCCCAGCACCCTGCCCTCGTGCACCACGGTCGTGTCGGCGGCAACGACGGTCAGCCCCGTCCCTGCAACTGCTTCCGCTTTCGCCCGGGCCAGACGTTCCACATAGGCGGCGGCCGGCTCGTCCGGGAGCCGGGTTTCGTCGAGGTCCGCCGGTTGTGTCTCGAAACCGAGCCCGAGCACTCTCAACAGCTCGGCCCGCCGCGGTGAGGCCGAGGCGAGCACCAGCGTCATCGCACCCTCCGACCATGCCAAAAGATCACGCTCGGATGAGCCAGGGCTCGCGGATCCTCGGCCGGGTTCACGTCGAAGAACACGACGTTGGCTGGCGTTCCGATGGCGAACCCGCTGTCACGGCCAGTCGCCGCCAACCCATTGAGCGAAACAGCCGCCACGACACTTGGCGCGTCGAGGCCCAGCTCCCAAAGCCGGATCGCCTCCAAAGCAACCTCGGAGGTGCCCACTGCCAGATCCGTGCCGGTGAGAACCCGAACACCGGCCTCGACTGCCCGCCTCAGCAGGCGGGTTATGTTCGCGAGGCCCTCCGCAAAGAGGCGACCTCCTGACGATTCGGCACCGAACTGGCGGATCAGGGCTTCGACCTGCACCACCGTCGGCACCCAAGAGCCTCCTCTCGCCCCGAGCGCCCCCATGTCCTCCTCCGTCAGGAACAACCCGTGCTCGATCGAGTGGACACCGGCGCGGACGGCCATGGACGGGACCTCGTGCGCCATGGTGTGCACGGCTACCCGAGCTCCAGATGCCTCGGCGATCGCCACGGCCTTCTCCAGCTGGTGCTCGGTGAAGTTGGGCAGTGGGCCGATCCCGCGTCTGGGCCAGTCCCCGACCAGCTTGATCCAGCCCCTTCCCTCCCTGGCGGACTCGATCATGACTCGTTCGAAGTCTCCACTGTCGACGACTCGCCCGAAGTTGGGCCAGTACCCATCCTCGACCGTGCAGATTCGCCCGGCCGCCTCGATGACGGGCCGCTCTGCCTGTGGCACGGTGTCTATCAGCTCGACTGTCGTGAGGTCATCCCAACCCTTGTCGAGAACCAGTCCGACCCCGGCATCCAACGCACCCCGAGCGCGCTGCTTTGCGCCTTCGAGATCACCCGGCTTCTGGTCGAGGGTCTCCCTGGCCAGATGCGCATGGGCATCGGTGAGACCGGGCAATGCCCAAAGCCCCTCTCCGACGACTTCGGATGCGTCTCCTTCCGATGGCCCCCAGACACCGGAAGCGATATCCCGGCGAACCAGCTCGCCGTCGGGTGTTCGCAGCATCACTCGGGTGACTCCCATCATTCGCGACGGTAACCGGCCTCCGTTGCCGATAATGGCCAGATGCGAATCCGGGCCACGCTCGTCGCCCTTGCGGTTGTCGCCTGCGGCGGAGTCAGCAGCACCGCGACGACGCAAACGGCCCCGAGCGCCACCACCAGCTCGTCCGGCCCGTCGACCACCACGACCACTCTGACTCAGCAGATACCGGTCGTGATCGACGATTGTGAGGCTCCCCAAATCGGGTTCTCGCCTCTGTGCGAGGCATACGAACTCGTGCAGAAGTGGCACATGGATCGTCCCATCGACCCGGCCGTGCTGGCCGACGCCGCGCTGAGTGGTCTGACCACGTTCGAGACCGACGCGACGGAGACGCCTCCGAGAACGCTGATCTGCGCCATACCGGACATGGCTTTCACCGCACTCTGTGACGAGCTGGCGTCACGGATAACGCAGTCGTCGGTGCCGATCGTCGACGCAATGGAGGCTGCCCTGGTCGCCATGGGTGACACCGGTCTGGAGCCGTTCTCGTATTACGTGCCCCCGGACATGGTCGGGAGTTTCCGCTCCAACGGGGTGGTGGGCGGTGTGGGCGTCCTGCTGGACGCCGCCGATGCGGCGGGATCCAGATGTGTGCGGATTGCGCCGAGTTGTCCCCTCGAAATCATCTTCGTCCTCGATGACAATCCAGGGTCCAGTGCCGGCTTGGAGCCAGGGGATCGGATCGTGAGCGTCGATGGGGCCGGTGTCGACGGATTGGGGTTCGTCGACGTCGCCACCCGAATCGCCGGAAACGAGAGCGGCCTCGTCACCCTGGACATCGAGCGAGATGGCGAGCGATCGACGGTCGAGATCCAGCGCGAGCCGCTCACCGTCCCGACCGTGGAGGTCGAGATCCCCTCGCCCGGGGTGGGGTACATACGAATACCCGACTTCGAAGAAGACATAGCCGGCCTGGTTCGCCAGGGTCTGACGACCTTGCTCGAGTCACAGATGGATCGACTCGTGGTCGACCTGCGGGACAACCCAGGGGGTTACGTGGCGAGTGCGATAGACGTGGCGTCGGAGTTCATCGATGGCGGTGTCGTGGTGAGAACGGTAGGCCCGGGAGAGGACTTCGATTACGAGGCGGAGCCTGGAGGTATGGTGAGTGATGTCCCGGTCAAGGTGCTGGTGAACGGAGGAACCGCATCGGCGGCGGAGATCCTGGCTCTGGCACTGCGCGACCGGAGGGACGCTCAAGTGATAGGTGAGGCTACCTACGGTAAGAATGCTGCACAGATAGCCTTCGAATTGCGCAATGGCGGAGAGTTCAACGTTGCAGTCGCCCGCTGGCTGAGCCCGAACGGGGCAACGGTCGCGGGGACCGGGATCGTCCCCGACTTCGTGACTCCCCTACCGGCGTCCATGTCCATCGAGGATCTCGCCCGGCTGGCCTACCCATGACCCAAACCCCTCTCAAGAAGCCGCTCGCCGGCCTCCTTGGCGTATTGCTCCTGTTGTCGGCGTGTGTCTCGGGTGAGACAGCGGCGACTTCCTCGACCACCACGACCAGCACCACTGCTCCCAGGGCGACCTCCACCTCCGTCGGGGAGGATGGCCGGGCCTTCCGCATGGTGGGCTGCGATCCCACCGAGGAAGAGGTCGAGATCGTCTGTGAGGCGTACCAACTGGTTCGCACCCACTACGTGGACGAGGTCAGCGATGCCGACCTCGCTGCTGCCGCCGGCCGGGGATTGGAAGACCTCGATGGCGCCGATTCCGGCTCGGAACTGGTTTGTGCCAGCCCTTCGGTCGAGTTCCAGCCCGTTTGTGATGTCGCCTTGACACAAGCCGACACCAGCAGCGAGGGGGCCGAGGCGATGGTCGCCGGGATCGCCAACTACGCGCTGGATCCCAATTCCGTCTACTTCGATCGGCAATCGCTCGAATTGGTCCAGGAAGAGCAGCAGGGACAGATAGAGGGGATCGGTGCCTTGGTGACGGCCGAGGATCGATCGAGTGGCCAGAACGTGCTTTGCAGCGTGATATCGGACACGTGTCACATGCTCATCGTCTCGACCATCACCGGCAGCCCTGCCGAGGCCGCCGATCTCCGTCGAGACGACCAGATCACGGCCGTCGACGGCGAGGACATACTCGGCTGGACGGTGGACACCGTCACGGCGACGGTTCGCGGCCCGGCGGGCACCGACGTCACCCTCAGTGTCCTCAGGGATGGCCGCGCTTTCGACATCGAGATCACGCGTGCGGCGGTGGTCATACCCGTGATCGTCGACGAAGTGGTGGACAACACGGGCTACATCGGCCTCAACCTGTTCTCCGACAATGCAGACGAGCAATTCGAGGACGCGCTTCGCTCCGAGCTGGGACAGGGCATCGACTCGCTCGTCGTCGATCTCAGGGACAACCCGGGAGGTCTGCTGGACACCTCTATCGCGATTGCGTCGCTCTTCCTCGCGGACGGTGATGTGGTGGTGACCGAGAGCCCCGGGTCGACGGTGTCCTACCCGGTGTCGGGAAACGTGATCGTGCCGTCGGACATCAGGGTCGTCTTCGTGGTCAATCGGGGAAGCGCCTCGGCGAGTGAGGTCGTGACCGGAGTCCTCCAGGAGAGGGGTCGGGTCACGGTGGTCGGAGAGAACACGTTTGGCAAGAACACGGTCCAGCAACGATTCGGGCTGTCAAACGGCGGGGCACTGAAGCTGACCATCGCCCGCTGGCTGACACCGGGCGGGCTCGACTTCGGCCAGGTCGGGATCACGCCCGACGTGGCCGACGACATCGCCGCCGGCCTCCCGGTTGCCGACGTCGTGCATGAGGCTCTGGCTGCCTCGGTGACGGTACAGGGCTGACCGGTCGATCAACCCACCGGATAGGCGATGCCTGTGTTGGCATGACAGTCATAGCCATGAGGGTTCTTCGCCAGATACTGCTGGTGGTAGTCCTCGGCATAGTAGAAGTCGCCCAGTGGGGCGATCTCCGTGGTGATATCCCCAAAGCCGAGCGGCGTCAGCTCCGCCTGGTACTTGTCCTGGGACCGCTTGGCGGTCTCCAATTGGTCGTCGGTGGTCGTATAGATCGCTGATCGATATTGGGACCCGATGTCATTGCCCTGACGCATCCCCTGTGTGGGATCGTGTGTCTCCCAAAACACCTTCAGAAGCTGCTCGTAAGGCACCTGCGCGGGCCGAAATACCACCATCACGGCCTCAGTGTGACCAGTCCGCCCGGTGCACACCTCCTCGTAGCTGGGGTTGGGCGTGTACCCGCCTGCATACCCGACGGCGGTCGTGTACACCCCATCCAGCTTCCAGAAGCGCCGCTCGGCCCCCCAGAAGCAACCCATCCCGAAAACCGCCACCTCGGTGTCCTCCGGAAATGGCCCTGTCAGAGGATTTCCATTTACGAAATGAGCCTCGGGCACCTCGACGGCGCGGCTCCGACCCGGCAATGCAGAGTCTGGCTCGGGAACCTGTGTCTTCTTCGATCCGAACATGTGTCGACCTCCTGGGACCATTCAAACGATCAACCGGTAAAGACTGCCTCAAGTTCCATCTCGACCTTCCAACGAGGGTCGAGCAGGGCAGCCACTACAACCATCGTGGCGGCGGGTCTAATCCCGCCGAACACCGCCCCGTGAGCCTCGCCGACCGCATCGGCGATGGCGGCGTCGGTGATGAACATCCTCGTTCGGACGACGTCGTCGGGGGTGCCCCCGGCTTCCTCGAGTGCATTCAGCATTATCTCGAGACAACGCGCAGTCTGCGCTCCCGGGTCTGGGTCGACCGTGTCATCGGGCCAGATGGGTGCCGTTCCGGCAACGACCACCCGGTCCCCGACACGCACGGCCCGGCTGAACCCGTACGAGCCCTCATATGGGCTTCCTGATGCCACATTGGTCCTCTTCATCCGGCGACAGTACCTGCCGTCACCAGCCCATCGAGCTCTCCCTCACTACCGCTCGATACACCCAATGGGTACGCTCAGGGTGCACTCATGCGTGCGCTGCGCACTACCTCCGTCGCATTTCTCCTCGCCGTCACCGTCGTCAATCTGACGGTGGGCGAGTCCTACGCGCTCGCCCAGAGTGTCGATGAGGCCCAGCAGAG
>JBAULI010000025.1:0-3008 GCA_049578105.1 Acidimicrobiia bacterium
GGCTGACACCAGTCTGAGCACGTCGGGAAGGACCAGCCACGGGCTGAAGTCGTCCGTCCCCAACCAATCGAAAAGCAGGTTGTAGCGCTCCGTCGCCTGCCCGATCGGTGCGTTGAAACCATGCGAGATGACGGTAGGGACCGTGGTAGCCCGATGATCGGCCCTGGTGTGGAGCAACGCCGCCCCCTTGGGGGCACACACCCACTTGTGGAGGTTGCCCGTGTACCAGGATGCCCCGAGAGCCTCTAGGTCCAGAGGCACCTGACCCGGCCCGTGTGCCCCGTCCACCAAGACGGGCACGTCAGGCTCGAGATGGCCCACGATTTCACGTATCGGGTAGACGAGGGCGGTGGGTGATGTGATGTGGTCGATCACCGCGAGCCGGGTCCGATCGGTCACGACCCTGTCCACGGCGTCGATCACATCGGCCGGATCGGAGATCGGAAAGGGGATCTTGGCCACGACGATTTCGACCCCTGTTCGCTCCGCCGTGAAGTTGAGGATCTGCCTCACGGCGTTGTAGTCGTGTGATGTCGTGACGACCTGGTCGTCGGGCCCCAACCGATGCTCGATCGAGCGAAGAACCGAGGCGACACCCGTGGTGGCATTGCGGGTGAAGACGATCCCCGCGTCGTCGCTTCCCACGAACCGGGCGACGGAGGCGCGGGCGGCGTCGATGCCCGGTTGGAGATCTCGCATGACGAACCGGGTCGGATTGGCTTCGAACCGCCTTCGCCACTCCGTCTGGCTGTCGAGGACTTCTTCGAGAACGGCACCGAACGAGCCATGGTTCAAGTGCCTGATGCTGGGATCGAGGGCCCACATCACGGGGACGTTAGGAGCGAAGGCTCAGCTGACCGCTACCGTTTCGGGAAATACCAGACCTCACCGGAGGATCAAGCGCATGTCCAATCTCGATCTCGGTTACTCGACCGTGACGGCAGAGAAGGTGGAGAAGGGGATCGACGACGCTCTCGCCGACGCGAAGTCGATTCTCGACGAGGTGGTTGCGCCAAAAGACGAGCGCACCTTCGCCAACACGATGATGCCCCTCGACAGGATCGCCGACCTCCTGAGCAAGGCCAACGCCCGATATGCATTCATGGGATATGTCCATCCCGACAAGGGGGTCCGGTCGGCGGGCAAGGCCGGCGAGGAGAAGATGGGCAACTTCGGGGTCGAGATGATCTTCCGGGACGACCTCAACGCCGCGGTTCAGGAGTACGCCCGGACCGACGAGGCCCAATCCCTGGAAGGAGAGCGGGCTAGATATCTCGAGTTCTCACTGAGGGATCTGCGCCAGGCCGGTCACGAGCTCGACCCGGAGACCCGGGCGCGGGTCAAGGAGAAAACCCAACGCCTCGTCGAGCTCGGTGTTCGCTTCCAGGAGAACATCGACGAGTGGAATGACCACATCCTGGTCGACAGCGACGATCTCGAGGGTCTGCCTCCCTCGTTTGCCGAGTCACTCGAGACGGACGAGGAGTCGGGGAAGATGAAGGTCACCCTCGCCTACCCGCATCTCATCCCCTTTCTGGAGAATGCCAAACGGCGTGAGCTGAGGCAGGAGCTCTCTTTCAAGTTCAACACACAGGCGGTGGAGGCCAACCGAGCCATCCTCGAAGAGGCGGTGCGTTTGCGGAACGAGATCGCTGCAGAATTCGATCTGCCCTCTTGGGCGCACCATCGTCTCGAAGAGAGGATGGCCAAGGATCCCGATCGGGTCGCTGCCTTCTACGACGACTTGATCCCGCCTCTCACCCGGCAGGGGGAGAAAGACCTCGAGGTCATCTCAGGACTGCTGGCGACCGAGACCGGTGACGATCAGGTCCAGGTGTGGGACTGGCGCTACTACGACACTCAACAGCGTCGGACGGACTTCGGCGTCGACCCTTTCGAGGTGGCCCAGTACTTCGCCCTGGATGCGGTGCTGGCCGGCATGTTCGACTTGGTGCAGGAGACCTTCGGCCTCGATTTCGAAGAGGTCCCCGATCCCGACGTCTGGCATCCCGACGTTCGCCTGTTCGCCATCCGTGATGCCGCGAGCGGAGAAGAGTTGGCTCATTTCTATCTCGACCTCTTTCCCCGTGAGGGCAAGTTCGGCCATGCCGCCGAGTTCCCTCTCATCGAGAGCAGGAGAATGGAAGACGGGTCCTTTCAGAACCCGGTGTGCGCGATGGTGGCGAACTTCACCAAGCCAACCGCCTCCTCCCCCTCACTTCTGCAACACAGTGAGGTGGAGACACTCTTCCACGAGTTCGGCCACGTCCTCCATCAGAATCTCGGGAGAACCGAGATGGCACGGTTCTCGGGCACCAGCGTGGAGCGAGACTTCGTCGAGGCACCCAGCCAGATCATGCAGCATTGGGTGTGGCGCGCCGACGTCCTGCGCCGCTTCGCCAAACACCACGAGACCGGCGAGCCGATCCCCGATCGCCTCGTCGAGCAGTTGGTGGCGGCACGGCAGCTGAATGTGGCCATCCATCAGTTGCGTCAGCTTCAGTTCGGATGGCTGGATCAGCAGATCCACTCCA
The DNA here is from genome assembly GCA_049578105.1 of Acidimicrobiia bacterium. GTDB lineage: Bacteria > Actinomycetota > Acidimicrobiia > Spongiisociales > ZC4RG35 > JARDZU01. The sequence goes on from JBAULI010000025.1 coordinate 2,535, forward strand.
CCGACCCGCACCCGGACCTGGAGAAAGTGCAGCAGCAGGCTGCCGAGATCAGTCTGCTGCCCTTCCATCGAGGAACATTTGGCATCGCCTCGTTCGGGCACCTGATGGGTGGCTACGACGCCGCCTATTACGGCTACATGTGGTCGGAGGTGTTCGGTGACGACATGTTCTCCCGTTTCGAGGAAGAGGGCGTGACCAACCCTGAGGTTGGGATGGCGTATCGCCGGGAGGTCCTGGAGAAAGGTGGCTCGCTCGATGCCGACGAGATGCTGGTCAACTTCCTGGGGCGCAAACCAGAGAATGGGGCCTTCCTCCGCAAGCTGGGAATCGACTGAGAAAAGCCACTGCCGAGTTGCATGACCGGGGCCCCTACGGTGTAAACTGACCCTGTCCGGGAACCAATGCTCGGTTACGGACGTCTCAATCACGACAAGCAGCGGTCGTTTTTTTCTGCTTTACGGGTCGGGGCGCAAA
>JBAULI010000026.1:0-16790 GCA_049578105.1 Acidimicrobiia bacterium
CGCGCCGGAGAAGGCAGGACACTCAGACAGTTTCAGGGCATCGTGGCGGAAGTCAACGCCAAGGAGCCCGAGTTTGAGGCCCTCTCCGACCAGGAACTGACAGCCAAGACAACAGAATTCAAGAGCCGGGCCGCCGCCGGCGAGTCACTCGACGACCTCCAGGTCGAGGCGTTCGCCACCGTTCGCGAGGCGGCCAAGCGCGTTCTGGGGCAGAGGCACTTCGACGTCCAGGTGCTTGGAGCCGCTGCGCTCCATCGGGGAATGGTCGCCGAGATGAAGACCGGTGAGGGCAAGACCCTGGTCTCGACCATGCCGGCGTATCTCAATGCGCTGGCGGGCGACAGCGTTCACCTCGTCACCGTCAACGACTATCTGGCTTCCCGCGACGCCGAGTGGATGGGTGCCGTGCATCGCTTCCTCGGGCTCTCGGTGGGTCTCATCCAGAACGGGATGTCACCGCAAGAGCGTCACCCGGCCTATGCGTCCGACATCACATACGGGACCAACAACGAGTTCGGCTTCGACTATCTGCGCGACAACATGGCGATGCGAGCCGCCGACCGCGTCCAGCGGGGCCATCACTATGCCATCGTGGACGAGGTCGACTCCATCCTCATCGACGAGGCCCGGACACCGCTCATCATCTCTGGCCGGGTATCGGACAGCGCCAAGTGGTATCGAGATTTCGCGAAGATCGTCGCCCGTCTGAATCGGGATGTCGACTACGAGGTGGACGAGCGCAAGCGCCAGGTCTTGACCACCGAGGACGGTGTCAGTCGGGTCGAGCAAATCCTGGGGATCGAGAATCTCTTCGATCACGCCGCGGTCGACTTCGTCCACCATTTGGAGGCGGCGCTCAAGGCAAAAGAACTGTTTCTGAAAGATGTCGACTATTTGATCGATCACGGCGAGGTGAAGATCGTCGACGAGTTCACCGGCCGTGTTCTCGAGGGAAGACGCTATTCCGAAGGCCTCCATCAGGCGATCGAGGCCAAGGAGGGTGTGGCGATCAAGGAGGAGAACCAAACCCTCGCCACCATCACCCTGCAGAACTACTTCCGCCTCTACGAGAAGCTGGCAGGCATGACCGGCACCGCGGAGACCGAAGCCTCCGAGCTCGCACAGATCTATTCGCTCGAGGTCATCGTCGTCCCGACCAACCGCGACCTGGCCCGGGCCGACCAGGGCGATCTCGTGTACAAGACGGAGGACGCCAAGTTCGACGCTGTCGTGGCGGACGTCGCATCTCGAGTCGAGAAAGGCCAGCCGGTCCTGCTGGGCACGGTTTCCATCGAGAAATCCGAGAGGCTGTCCAGGGCGATGGAGCGAAACGGGATCCAGCACGATGTCCTCAACGCCAAGCAGCACGCCCGTGAGGCCGAGATCATCGCACAGGCCGGGCGACCGGGCGCCGTCACCGTCGCCACCAACATGGCCGGGCGCGGTGTCGACATCATGCTCGGCGGGAACCCCGACGGGATGGCTCGAACCGAGTTGAAGAGAAGGGGCATCACGCCCGACGACCCGTCGTATCCCGACCTCGAGGAGAAGCTGACCCACGAGTTCGCCGAGCAGATCATCCCCGAGAAACAAAAGGTGATCGAGTCGGGCGGCCTCTATGTCGTTGGAACCGAGCGTCATGAGTCCCGTCGCATCGACAATCAGCTCAGAGGTCGGTCGGGCCGTCAGGGCGATCCTGGGGAGTCCCGCTTCTATCTGTCGCTGGAGGACGACCTGATGCGACGGTTCCAGGGAGAATGGGTCACCGGGATCATGGATCGCCTCCACCTCCCCGACGACCAGCCGATCGAGGCCAACATGGTGTCAAAGGCGATAGAGCGGGCCCAACGCCAGGTCGAGTCTCAGAACTTCGAGATTCGCAAAAACGTCCTCAAATACGACGAGGTGATGAATCGGCAGCGTGAAGTGATCTACGACTGGCGGCGCTCGATACTCGAGGGGACCGCCGGCGACGATCTCGTGGGCGACTGGATCGAGACCGTGGTCACCGATGTGGTCGAGGCCGAGTTCTCTCCCGACGTCCCGCGCACCGAGTGGGATTGGGAAGCTCTGCAACGCGAGCTTGGCCTCTACTACTCGACCGAAGTCGAGGACGACAAGATCGAGCGCTCGGTCACCACCGAGAGCGTCTCGGAGTTCGTAGCCGACGAGGCCCTGGCCGCATATGCAGCCAGAGAGGAAGAGCTGGGCAGCGAGGTGCTCCGCCAGGTCGAGAAGTCGGTGATGTTGTCGGTGATCGACAACAAATGGCGGGAGCACCTATCGGAGATGGACTATCTCAGGGCAGGCATCGGTCTCCGCGCCATGGGCCAGAGGGATCCACTGGCCGAATATCAGCGGGAGGCGTACGACCTGTTCGCCGAGCTGGTCGATTCGGTAAAGCGTGACGTGGTCCGGTACTTGTTCCACGTCGAGATCGCCGGTCCGTCCACCCAGCCCCAGCGCGTGGCGGCCAACCCGACCGGTGGCAAGAGCATGAAGCAGGCGGTGTCCGACAAAGTGGGTCGCAACGACCCCTGTCCCTGCGGTTCGGGCAAGAAGTACAAGAGGTGTCACGGTGCGGCGTAGATCCCGTGGGCTCAACGTTCTCAACCCCGCCAACTGGGGCGTGGAGACGATCAACGCCCAGCATCGAGCGTCTTCTCCCCGATACGTCGCCACCATCGCGATCATTGCCGGTCTCGTGGTGATCGTGGCGGCGATCGTCGACCTCATCCGCTGAACATGAGCGTGGAGATCACCGACCCCAAGTCGACCGTGGGCGAACTGCGCCAACGTCTGGTGGAGGCTCGCGGCTTTCTCGACCTGGAGACCAAAGAGACCGAGCTGGCCGAGCTCCGGGAGAGGGCTTCTTCCCCGGACCTGTGGGACGACCAGGACGAGGCCCGCACCGTCTCGCAGCGACTTGCGCGGTATGAGGGCCTGTTCGACATGGTTGGAAGCCTCGGCTCGCGTATCGACGACGCCGAAGTGCTTATCGAGCTGGCCGACGAAGCAGGTGACGAAGCTTCTCGGGCAGAGGCGCTGGCGGAGCTCGCAGCGGTCTCCAAGCAACTCGACCGCCTCGAGCTCGAGTCACTCTTCTTCGACGAGTACGACGAGGCCGACGCCATCCTCAGCGTCCACGCCGGGGCAGGAGGTGTCGATGCACAGGACTGGGCGGAGATGCTGGCGCGGATGTACCAGCGGTTCTTGAGTGACGAGGGATTCACATTCACCGTCGAGGAGGTGACCGAGGGGGAGGAGGCCGGGATCAAGTCGGCGACCTTCTCGGTGAAGGGTGACCGCGCCTATGGCACCTTGGAGTCCGAGCGTGGCGTGCATCGTCTGGTCAGGATCAGCCCCTTTGACTCCAACGCCCGCAGACAGACCTCCTTCGCAGGGGTCGACGTGGTCCCCGACCTCGGGGACCAGGCCAAGCTCGAGATCAACGAGGACGACTTGCGCATCGACACCTATCGCTCGCAGGGCGCCGGCGGCCAGCATGTGAACACCACGGATTCGGCGGTCAGGATCACTCACATCCCGACCGGTCTCGTGGTCCAATGTCAGAATGAGCGCTCCCAACTGCAGAACAAGGCGCGAGCCATGGCCATCCTCCAGTCGCGTCTCGCCGAGCGGGCAAGACAGGAGCGTCTCGCCCATCTCGACGAGATTCGAGGCGAGCAGGGCCAGGCCGCCTGGGGTCAGCAGATCCGTTCCTACGTGATGCAGCCCTATCAGATGGTCAAGGATCTGCGCACGGGTGAGGAGGTGGGCAACATCCAGGGTGTGCTCGACGGCGACTTGATGGAGTTCGTCGAGGCTTACCTCCGCTGGCGTCGAGCCAACCACGAGGCCACGATCTGATTCCCCGTAGGGAGGACTTCCTGGTTAGCGTTCGACGGTCCGCTGTCATTCGAACTGAGGCTGCGACACTTCTCTTTCTCCCATGATTCGTCTCGAGCACGTAACCAAGGTCTATGAGGGCGGAACCGTTGCCGCCCATGACGTCTCGCTCGACATCCAGAAAGGTGAGTTCGTCTTTCTCGTGGGCGCCTCCGGATCGGGCAAGTCGACCCTCATCCGATTGATGCTCAGGGACGAGCCGGTAACCAGGGGAAAGATCTGGGTGGCCGGCAAAGACATCACCACATTGCCCAAGTGGAAGATCCCGTTCCTCCGCAGGTCCGTGGGGACCGTCTTCCAGGACTACAAGCTCTTGCCCAACAAGACGGTCGGGGAGAACGTCGCGTTCGCCCTCGAAGTCCTGGGACGTCCCCGGTCGGTGATCGGCCCCCAGGTCGAGCAGGTCCTCGATCTGGTCGGGCTCGCCGACAAAGGGCACAGATATCCGCGGCAATTGTCCGGTGGTGAGCAACAGCGCGTGTCCGTCGCCAGGGCCTTCGTGAATCGTCCCCCGATCATGCTCTGTGACGAGCCGACCGGGAACCTCGATCCGAAGACATCGGTTGGGATCATGAAGTTGTTCGATCGGATCAACCGAACCGGCACCACCATCGTCATGGCCACCCATGACTTCGCCATAGTCGACGCCATGCAGCGACGAGTCGTCGCGCTCGAGAAGGGGGTCGTCACCCGCGACGAGCTCTCAGGGCGGTATGAGGAGCGATACGAAGAGCGGGCCCCGGAGTGAGCCGTCTCTTCTTCCTGTTCCGTGAGGCGTTCGTCAATCTTCGGAGAAACGTCCTCGTGGTGGCGGGTGCGGTCCTCGCCGTCTTCATCTCGCTCAGCCTCGCCTTCGGGGCGTTGGTGGTCAACGAGGTGCTTCGGGTCAACACCATCGCCTGGCAGGAAGGCGTGCACGTCATCGCCTTTCTCAAGGACGAGGGAAGCAACGGTGTCCCGGCAGGCGCCCACGAGGCACTACTCGAAGAGGTGAGGAGTTGGGAGGAGGTCAAGGACGCCTTCTACGTGGACAAGGCCCAGGCCTGGGTCGAGTACCAGGAGATATTCGCCGGGCAGCCCGAGTTGCTCGACATCGACCCAACGATCCTCCCGGCCTCGATCCGGATCGAGTTGGTCAATATCGAACTGCACCAGTCGGTCAAGTTCAAGCTGGAGCAGCAGCAACAGGTGGTCCTCCGCGTCACGACGGCTGCCCAACAGATCGAGCAACTGCAGAATCTGTCCAGTGTCCTGAACGTCTTGGGGATCGGGATGGCGATCGTCCTCGGGCTGTCGGCAGTGGTTCTCATCGCAAACACCATCCGTCTCGCCATCTACGCCCGTCGTGACGAGGTGGAGATCATGAAGCTGGTGGGGGCGTCCAACTGGTACATCCGGATCCCCTTCCTGTTGGAGGGATTGATTGAGGGTGTCCTGGGGGCTGCGTTCGCCGTTTTCGCGGTGTGGCTGGGCTCGACGCGCCTCGCCGACGCCGGTTCGGGCTTTGCACTGGTCAGACTGGACATCGGCAACGAATTCTTCCTCCGCTGGGGGATCCTGTTCCTGATCTTCGGAGCGGCTGCCGGTGTGATCGGGTCTCTGCTCGGGCTCAGCCGATATCTGCGTGAGGCGGACGGCACTGGCGAGGACATTCCCACCGGCGGGGTTTGAGCGTGGCCGGTTCGGAGCCAAAAGGCAGGGTTCGGGTGGTCTCGACCAACCGCAGGGCTCGACGGAATTTCGCCGTCGTCGACACGTTCGAGGCCGGGATCGCCCTCCTCGGCTCGGAGGTCAAGTCCCTTCGCGATGGCCGTCTCGACCTCAAAGACTCGTATGCCGCGCTCAGGGATGGTGAGCTCTACCTGGTCGGGGCATATGTTGGCCCATACGAGTTCGCCCGCGACGGGGGCCATGAGCCCGAGAGGGAGAGGAAGCTGTTGCTCCATCGGCGGGAGATCGATCGCATCTCCGGCCAATTGGCCGAAAAGGGCCTGACCTTGATCCCGCTGCAGGTCTACTTCAAGGATGGGAAGGCAAAGGTCGAGTTGGGTCTCGCCAAAGGCAAGTCGACCATCGACAAGCGTGAGACGATCCGAGAGCGCGACCATGAGCGGGAGATGGACAGGGCCATCGCACGTGCACGGCGCTCTCGCAATTGACCGCCTTCGGGAAGAGTGAGGCAGGCGAATGCCGAGAAATCTGGATGAGTTGCCTTCGCCTCGGCGTTAACCTCTGAGAGGAATCCCCATTGGGGGTGAAACGGTTTCGACGTTGAGTGTTGAGGCGTTGGAAGCGAGCCGGGGTCTCCGGGACCTCGTCAACAAACCGGAAAAACCAACAAGTGCCGAAGATAACTTCGCACTGGCTGCCTAATTAAGTAGCCCGTCTGCCCGACCGATTCCCGCACGGTCGGTGTCAGGCGTCGCACAGCGGGATGCTCCCCACGGGATGTCGGGACCGGGGGGTCAAGACAATTCCGACTAGGTGCAGGAGAGCTCGTCGTCAGGGTTCCTGTTCCCGAAAGCTCGCTGACGACTGCGCTCGGAGATGCCAACGCTGAGGGCTCGACGGACCGGGGTTCGACTCCCCGCACCTCCACTATTGGAGCCCGTCCCATATGGGACGGGCTCTTTGCGATGAGTCAGTCTTCCTCGTTCGCCAAGTAGGTGGGAAGGGAGCCGAGTATGGCCACTCCGAACAACATCAGGAGAGCGGCCAGAGTCAGAAGCCCCTCGAAATCCATGCCCGTGAACGGCAGCACGTCGGCCGCCTGGACGACCTCGATCGCCTGCACCGTGATGGTGTAGTCGAAAGTGGAGCAGGACGGGATTCCGGCCATGTCGCATAAGGACACGGTGAACTCGAACGTGCCATCACGGCCGGCGACACCTCGGAAGGTCCCATCGGCGTTCAGACCGAGACCCGTTGGAAGATCGCCGCCGATCAGTGTGTAGACCACATCCGTTCCCTCCGGGTCGGACCCATCCATTGGGTCCGCCGTCGAGCCGAAACGGATCACCTGTGACCGAGTGGTGAGGGCTGGGGCTCGATTGCCGGCGCCGAAGTCCAGACCGGTGAGTGCTCCACCCGAAGACAACGATTCGACTTCGATGCTCATTGGCGTGCCGGCAGTCCACCCGGCCGGGATGCCATCACTCCAGGTGACGGTGTAAGTGCCCGGAAGCAGCTCGAAGCTGTACGAGCCGCCACCAGAAGTGGTGGCGGAGATTGGGGTTGTCAGGGAAGGGCCATCGACCGTGACCGTCATGCCGGCGAGTCCTGTCTCGGTGGGGTCGCGCCACCCGTCGAGGTCGACGTCATTCCAGATGACGCCGGACAAGGTCCCGGGTCGGGCATAGCCGAAGTTCACAGACGAGAGACTGGCGCCTTCGACCAGGGTGACCGTGGTCCCGCTCGGCGTCGTCGGGCTCCAGGGACCTGATGGGGATGGCGAGGAATCGACGGCGAACTCACCGGGTGCGAGATGATCGAAGGCAAAGGATCCGTCGGCCGTCTCTTCGGGCATTCCAGCACCGAGGTCCGGCGTCAGGACGATCTGAGCAGGAATCCCCGGCTCTCCTGGGTCGAGCACACCGTTCCCATTGAGGTCCTCGTACACGCCGCCGGCGATCGTGCCGGGCTCGACGATGTCGATGAGATGTGTGGCTGTTGCGCTGGCCGTGTTGCCGTTGCCGTCGACACCGTCGACTTGGGCGTCGATCGAGAGGGGGTCCGGGTCGGCTCCGTTTGTCGAGACGGTGGCCGCGTACGTCCACGTCTCGTCAGACTCGAGGACGGAGTCGGCGTTGACGTCTCCACTCACGTAGGTCACGGTGTCACATCGAGAACATGCCAACGAGGGATTCGCGACCGCGGACCCGTCCGAGCCGACGTCGTGGGTGAGTGTGAATGTCACATCGACGGTGTCACCGCGCAGGGTCGTGTTGTCGCCGGTGGAGGTCAAGGAGAGAGCTGGGTTGAAATCGATGTCGGTCTGATCGGTCGCAACCTCCGGATCGAACTCGTTCCCGAGGTGATCCTCGTACGTGAGCGTCGCCGTGTTGGAGATGGTCGGTGGAGCGGTCGGGTCGACGGTCACCGCAATCGTCACGGTCACGGTGTCCCCGGGCGCAAGGGGATCATCGAGGGAGGCGGTGACGGTGCCTGCCGATTCGTCGCACGTGACGGCCGTGGAGGAGGTGCACGATGAGAACGTTGCACCTGTCGGCAACGGGTCGGTCACGACGATCTGGTGAGCCGTGCCAGGAGTCGGATCGGTGTCCGAGACGTTTGCGACCGTGATCTCGTAGTCGAGCTCGGCACCCACCGTCGAAGTGGCGATGCCGTCGTCCTTGGTGATGGAGAGACGCGGTGTCGGGACCGGGCCTGAGTATGCCGGTTGGCCATTTGGCGCTTCGAACACGTATTGGTTCGTCGACGAGATGCAGATCTCGGCGGACCACCACCCGTTCTCGTCGGGCAGTAAGTCACCCACTCTGGTCGCGTCGGCGCTGCCGTTCCATTGCCCATTTCCGGAAACGGTCCCGGCGATCGAGGCCCCGGATGGCGAGTGATAGGTGACCGAGCCTCCTCCATCCATGTCGAAGTTGTGGGCTCGGAGGGGTCGGGGCGTTGAAGGGCCGACATAGAAGACGTGTGTCTGGCAGACACTGCCGCTCCCGGCGTGTTGGAAGCTGGTGCGCAGAACACCAAGTCCCAGACTGCTCGAACCGCCGGCCGTGTCCGTCTCGTCGCCGTCCAGGAGGTCGGAGCTGGGGCAGCTGCCTGGCCCGCCCACCGTGCAGTCGGGGTCGTGACTCGCGTCGACCCGCCACGAGTTGTCGTCGTCATCGGAGACGGAGACCCGGAGCGAGTAGGTGCCCGTTCCGGACACGTCGGGGTCGAAGGTTGCGAGGGTGACCCAGGTTCCATTGGTGGTTGCCCCGCTATATGTCTGGGTGGCGAGAGTGGTGCCCGATGGGGAGATCAGCCTGAACGTGGAGGAATCGGCGGACCCGCGGATCTCGTCGGCCGCCGTGGGGGAGACCGGGTCTGGCCCGGCTACTTCGGGGTCGAACAGGGCGACGGTCACGGTTGTACCCGGCGCCCAATTCGACGGGACGCGGAGGATGAACTCGTGATCCGTGTTGCCACCTGTCGGCGCCGTGTAGTAGTCCCCGATCGAAATGCCGGCGTTGGGCCCTGATGTCTGGATGAAGAGACTGGAGGTCGGATCGGGCACCTGGACGGCATATGCGCGCGTCGGGAGCATCAGGAGAGAGAGGCTCAGGGCCATGATGGAAATCAGATGCTTTCGCATACTTCCGAGTTCGGCATTCCGATCCAGGTCCCGCGGAACCAAATCAACTCTCTTCGAGGTGACTAGTCACCTGGACGCACCGACTCGGGCGAGGTTTCAGTTTGGTGCAGGTAGGGTTTGGGGTAAGCCTGATTTCGAAGACCGAGGTGAGTGAAAATTGGCCGACAAGACCAAGCTGATGGTTTGGATCGATCAAGATCTGTGCACGGGGGACGGCATCTGCGAGGAGATCACACCCGACGTATTCGTCGGGCGGGATGACGGTCTCTGGGTGGTCAAGGAGGAGTCGAAGTACTTCGGCCGCACGGTCGTCTTCGACGGTGAAGACGGCGACGAGCATGGGCCTGACGGTGCTAGAGGAGTGGCGCGTGTCCCCGACGAGTTGGTCGAGGACACCATCGAGTCGGCAGAGGAATGCCCCGGTGAGTGCATCATGATCGAGCCCTACAACGAGGATGCCGTTCATGCCTGAGCCAACCATGGCTTTGCGCCCGCTGGAGAGGGTGGTGGTCCGTCTCCAGGGAGAGGGCGCCACCAGCAGCGAGATCGCCACGATGATCGGAAAGAAGCCGGGAACCGTGGACCGAATCCTTCGAATGGTCGACTTCAAGAATGCCGCTCCGATGATGGAGCCGCGCACTGATCAGAAGCTTCGCCCGGTTGAGCGTGTCGTCCTCCGACTCAGGAGGCACGGTGAGGGATACGGGGAGATCGGCAACCGCCTCGGCATGAGCGGGCACCAGGTTCGCCGGATCGAGGGTTACGCCCGGTTCAAGACGAGCGACTGACAGCGCAGCGACCACCGCTAGTGCCCACATACCCGACGACGGTCAATGTCACAGAGTCGTCATCACGTGACGGGCTCCAATCGTTGGGAGTCTTCGTCCCGACGCCATCGAAGTCGAGTCTCATCAACTCGCTGGCCGATGCCGGTCTTCGTCTCTTCGACGCGGTGTCGTTCGTGAGCCCCAAGGCCGTGCCTCAGATGGCCGATGGCGCAGAGGTCGTCGCAGGCGTGGAACGACGCGATGGAATGGAGTTGTTCGGTCTCGTGCCCAACATGAAGGGGCTCGAGGCGGCAGTCGCCGCCGGGGTCGACGGGATCGGGGTCCTCACGGCGGCCTCGGATGCGTTTTGCGAGGCCAATCTCAACGCAACGGTTGACGAGTCGATGCACCGAATCCGGCGGATCCTGCTCGAGGTGCCTCCAGGAATCCAAACGCGCGCCTACGTCTCGACGGCGACACATTGCCCCTTCGAAGGGCCTCAGGATCCCGATTGGGTGGCGCACCTTGCCGAAACGCTCGCCGAGTGGGGTGCCGAGAGTGTTTTCCTCGGTGAGACGATCGGCAAGGCCACTCCGGCCCAGGTCAGTGTTCTCCTCGACGAGGTCCTGGGACGTGTCCCGGTTGAGATGGTGGGTGTCCACTTCCACGACACATATGGGCAGGCCATCGCCAACACGATGACGGCTCTTGGTGCCGGGATCTCCCAGATGGATGCCTCGGCCGGTGGCCTGGGTGGATGTCCATATGCCCCTGGCGCCACCGGGAACGTGGCGACGGAGGACGTCCTCTACCTGCTCGACGGGCTGGGTATCGAATATGGCGGAATCGATGCCAGGTCTGTGGCAGAAGTGGCGCACCGGTTCTGTCGAGAGCACGATCTCGATTACAACAGCGCAGCAGGTCGGGCCATGCTGGCGGCGGAGGTGCAGGAGTGAACTCGATCTACATCGACGACGATCTGGAGGCGATCCGATCCCAGGTGGCGGAGTACGTCGAGCGTGAGATCGTGCCCGCCGCAGAGGATTGGGAGAGGACCGGGGTGCCGCGGGAGGTGCTCACCTCGATGGGGGAGCTCGGCTTCTTTGGCCTCCGCGTGCCGTTAGAGCATGGGGGAGTCGGTCTGGGACCGCTGGCGTCGGTTGTCTTTGCCGAAGAGCTCGGTCGTTCCACTTTCGGTGGCTTCACCATCACCGTCCTGGTCCATACGGACCTGGCGATGCCGTATCTGCTCAATCAGGGGAGTGAGGAGCAGAAGGAGAGGTGGTTGCCGGCCATGCTCAGTGGCGAGACGCTTTGCGCCATCGCGGTCACAGAGCCAGACGCCGGTTCCGACGTCGCCTCGATCCGCACCGTCGCCCGACGCGAGGGAGACGGATACACGATCAGCGGGACCAAGATGTTCATCACCAACGGCGGCACCGCCGATCTCCTTTTCGTTGCTGCCAGGACCGATGCGTCCGTGAAGGGATCTCGCGGGCTATCGATATTCGCAGTCGAGAAAGGGACTAAGGGTTTCTCGGCGAGTCGCTCGCTCGACAAGATGGGCTGGCATTCCTCCAACACGGCGGAGCTCGTGTTCGATGACGTCTGGGTTCCGGCCGAGAACATGATCGGAGAGGAGAATCGAGGCTTCTACTACATCATGTCGAACTTCCAGAACGAGCGGCTGGCCATCATGGGTCAAGCCCTTGGAGAGTCCCAACGAGCACTCGAATTGACAGTCGACTACGTGAAGCAGAGGGCGGCGTTCGGTTCGACGCTGTGGCACAAGCAAGCCATCCGTCAGCGTCTTGCCCGGCGACAGGCCGAGATCGACGCAGGGCGCCAACTCGCCTATCACGCCGCCTGGCTGCTCGAGAATGGGATCGACGCGACACGGGAGATCTCAGAGGTCAAGGCCTTCGTCGGCGAGCTGGCCAATGCGGTGCTCTACGACTGCGTCCAGTTCCACGGTGGTATCGGATTCATCGCAGAGACCACCGTCGAGAGGCTCTATCGGGACGTCAGAATCGCATCGATAGGTGGCGGCGCCACAGAAGTCATGCTCGACGAGGTGGCCAAGCGCCTCTAGAGGGACCGACGGGCATCAGGCGTTTCCAGCTCGCCTCGACGCCTCCTCGATCTCCTTCTCCTCGAGCGGATGCCAGGACATCTCCAGGGCGCTCCAGATGGTCTTCGACTGGGGGTAGAACACGATGGGCAGGATCAGGTTGATGCCGACGGTGAGCACCATGAGCAGGGCCCAGGGAACATCGGGCCAGGTCAGGAGGATCCCGCCCACGAATATGAGGATGAAGGTCCCGAAAGTGATGCTCGTGTTGATGATGAGCGCACCGACCCAATAGCCCTCCTCGCGCTCGAAGTGCAGCCCACAATTGGTGCAGTCGTCGTTGAGGCGGAAGTAGCTCTGAAACGCCTTCGCCCCGCATCGGGGGCACCTCCGCAGCAAGGCCCTCCCGATCATCCTCATTGTCCCGACGTCGGGGTCCGTGCTCATGTCCCTATCTGGTGGCTCTTCGCCGGCAGCCGGTTGGTCCGGTCACGGGCACGGGTATCGTCCCACATCGTGAATGAAGATCATTGGGCGCGTCTTCGCCGCGAGTACGAGGCACAGGGGCTCGACGAGGAGGAGATGACAGATGATCCGATACTCCAATTCCAGGACTGGTTCGAGGCGGTGGAGTCGGCTGGGGTCGAAGAGCCCAACGCTTTCGTCCTGGCGACCGTCGATCGGGAAGGTCGTCCTTCGGCGCGGGCCGTGTTGATGAAAGGGCTGACCGATGAGGGTCTCGTCTTCTACACCAATCTCGAGAGTCGCAAGAGCCAGGACCTTCGAGCCAACGGCCTGGCCGCTGCCACCTTCGTGTGGATCCCGCTACATCGCCAGGTCAGGTTCGAGGGAACGGTCGAGCAGGTGAGCGACCAGGAGTCGGACCGGTACTTCGCCGAGCGACCGCGGGGTGCCCAGATTGCGGCCCACGCCTCGAGACAGAGCAGCGTCATCTCGTCGCGGGGCATGCTCGACGACACCTTCGCCGAGCTCGAGGCATCGTTTGCCGGCAAAGAGGTGGACAGACCGGAGTGGTGGGGCGGATGGCTGATACGTCCCACATCGGTCGAGTTCTGGCAGGGTCAGCCGAATCGATTTCACGATCGTGTGAGGTATGTGATGGCCGATGACGAGTGGAAGAAGGAGCGACTGGCCCCGTGAGAGTGCACGTAATCGGCTCGTCGGGGACCTTTCCCTCCCCGGGTCGCCCGGCCTCCGGATATTTGATCCAAAGTGGGGAGACGAGGATCTGGTGTGATGCCGGCCCGGGCACCTTCATGAATCTCCCGGTCGACCATCGGCTGGTCGATGCGGTGGTGATCTCGCACCAGCATCCAGACCACTGCTCGGATCTGTTCGCCGCCTTCCATGCCTGGACCTACTGCCCGGCGCCCCGGCACCAGGTCCCTTTGTACGCCCCACAAGCGGTTTGGGATCGTTTGTCGGCGTTCCTCGATGACGGTCAGGGGTCGGCGCTGGAGAAGACGTTTCGATTCCAGCCGGTGTGGACCGGGGACAAGGTCGAGATAGGTGAGATCTCCGTCTCCTTCACGGAGACCGACCACTCCGTGCCCAATGTCGGCTCGCGCTGGGAGTCGAACGATCGTGCGCTCTTCTATACCGGCGACACCGGCCCCTCAGGGGAGTGGCGCCAGACGGCGAGGGACGTCGACGTCATGTTGTCCGAGGCTGCGTACCAGGGAGAGCGATCGGAGGCGGCCTACCCACATCACCTCACCGCCACGGAGGCCGGCGCCATTGCGAGGGAGGTGGGGGCGAAGAGGCTCGTGCTCACCCATATCCCCCCGTATCTCGATGTGAACAAATCGGTCCACGAGTCGGAGCTGGCTTTCGATCGGCCGGTCGGGGCTGCGGTGGCAGGAGGGGTTATCGATGTCTGAACGAGGATTGGACGAGTTGCGCCAGGTCCGGCTGGAGATTCCATTCACGGAGTCCACGCCGGGCTCGGTGATGATCTCCATGGGTCGCACGAAAGTGTTGTGCACCGCGTCGCTCTCGGCCGAGGTGCCGCGTTGGTTGCGAGATTCGGGCAAGGGCTGGGTCACTGCCGAGTATGCGATGCTCCCCGGATCTTCTAACGAACGGGTCAGGCGGGACCACGTCTCCGGCGGGCGCGCCAAGGAGATCTCGCGTCTCATCGGCCGCTCGCTGCGGGCAGTAGTCGACCTGAGGGCGATGGGGGAGGCCATGGCCGTCGTCGATTGCGACGTCATCGAGGCCGACGGAGGAACTCGCACTGCAGCGATCACCGGTGCGTGGATCGCCCTTCACTATGCAATGGAGGCTGGGGTGGAGGCCGGCCAGCTGGCCGCCAACCCTCTGATCGACCAGGTTGCCGCCATATCGGTCGGGATCGTCGACGGGGTCGCTCAGCTCGATCTCGACTATGCCCGTGACGTGGCCGCCGAGGTCGACATGAATGTCGTCATGAGTGGGCGAGGCCTCCTGGTGGAGGTTCAGGGCACAGCCGAGAAAGCACCGTTTTCGCGGGAGGAGCTCGACCAGTTGCTCGATCTCGCCGCCTCCGGCATCGCCGAGCTCCATGACCTGCAGCGCCGAGCGGTGTCGGAGTGATTCCCCGTCTCGTAATCGCCTCCAAGAACCCCGACAAGATCCCCGAGATCGAGGCCGTGTTGCTCGAAAGCGGCGTCGCCGATGAGATCGTGGACGGTTTGGAGTGGCCCGATGTCGACGAGACCGGAGAGACGCTCGAGGAAAACGCCCTGCTCAAGGCACGGGCCGTCGTCGAATTCGTTGGCCTTCCCGTGATCGGGGACGACACCGGTCTCGAGGTGAGGGCGTTGGGCGGCGCCCCCGGTGTATTCACCGCCAGGTACGCCGGGGCAGGAGCTTCCTATGCCGACAACGTTGCAAAGCTCCTGGCGGAGTTGGGCGAGGAGAGAGATCGAACGGCTCGCTTCAGGACGGTGGTGGCACTGGCGATGCCGGATGGTGTGGAGGTGGTGGCCGAGGGGGTCCTCGAGGGTGGAATCACCAGACGACGACGAGGTTCGGGAGGGTTTGGCTACGACCCGGTGTTCGAGGTATCGGGCAGAACTCTTGCGGAGATGACGTTGAAGGAGAAGAACGAGCTGTCGCACCGGGCAAGGGCCATCCGGGCGCTGGCAGCCTCGATTGGAGTCTCCTGACGTGACCAGACCGAGAGTCGTGATAATCGGAGCCGGGTTCGGTGGTCTCAACGCCGCCAAGGAGCTTCGGCGCGCCCCAGTGGATATCACGATCATCGACCGGCGCAACTTTCACCTCTTCCAGCCGCTGTTGTATCAAGTGGCGGCCGCGGCGCTGAATCCGAGCGATATCGCCTACCCGATCAGGTCGGTCTTCAGACGTCAGGACAACGTGAAGTCCATTCTCCTGGCGGAGGTGACCGAGATCGATCCGGTGACACGCTCGGTCGAGCTAGACGACGGCCAGCTCGTCCCGTACGACTATCTGATCCTGGCCACCGGTGCCACTCACTCCTATTTCGGTCACGATGACTGGGAGCCACTGGCACCGGGGCTGAAGACCCTGGAGGACGCCCTGGTGATCAGACGGCGGATCCTGCTCGCCTTCGAGCAGGCCGAGCTGCATCCGGAGGATGCGCCCCGTCTTCTCACCTTCGTGGTGGTAGGCGGTGGCCCCACCGGTGTCGAGTTGGCCGGTGCCATGATCGAGATCGCCGTGCACGCTCTCGGCGCAGAGTTCGACGTCATCGAACCATCCCGCGCTCGGGTCGTGCTGGTCGAGGGTGCACCCCATGTCTTGCCGGTGTATCCCGAAACATTGTCGGAAAGCGCCCGTAGGCAGTTGGAGAGCCTTGGCGTCGAGGTTCGGACGGACGCATTGGTGAGTTCCATCGATGAAGGCGGAGTCATCCTCACCGATGGATCGAGGATCGACGCCGGGACCGTCCTGTGGGCTGCCGGTGTGGCGGCCTCCCCGTTGGGGGCCATGGTCGGCGCGGAGACCGATCGAAGTGGCAGGGTGGCCGTCGAGGCCGATCTGTCGGTCCCCGGTCATCCCGAGATGTTCGTCGTCGGTGACCTCGCACGTTCGGAGGGTGTCCCCGGAGTCGCCCCTGCGGCGATGCAGATGGGTCGTCATGCCGCCCGGATGGTGATGGCAGACACCGAGCAGCGACCACGCACCCCCTTCCGCTATCGGAACAAGGGCTCACTGGCCACGATCGGTCGGGCGCGGGCCGTTGCAGACTTCGGATGGATGCGCTTCTCCGGTTTCGTTGCGTGGGCCGCCTGGCTTGGCGTGCACATCTTCTATCTCATCGGGTTTCGCAACCGGTTCTTCGTATTCGTGTCATGGGCGTGGAGCTATCTGACCTTCCGCAGGGGGGCGCGGATCATCACGGGTGTGCCGGGTGAGACCGAAGCCGAGAAGCCGGACGGCGAAGCCTGACCGGAATTTCCGGCGGTGGCGAGCGCGGGGGAAGCAGACGGACAAAGACGCCACCAGACAGATGGTGCGGGCGAGAGGATTTGAACCTCCACGGGATTGCTCCCACAGGGACCTAAACCCTGCGCGTCTGCCAAGTTTCGCCACACCCGCGTGTGCAGCCTGAATGTTAGGAGTCGGGGGCGTTGAACTCCGGAGGTGGGGTTGTGGAGTGGGCCGCCCGGGACTCGAACCCGGAACCGTTTGATTAAGAGTCAACTGCGCTGCCAGTTGCGCCAGCGGCCCCGTC